>JAPDIY010000080.1 GCA_029259335.1 Archaeoglobi archaeon | reverse complement strand
AATTGGGGAAAGAAGCTTACGGTATGAGGGATTTGCACTGCTATGATTTCGAACCTGTGAGAAAGAAGTGCTCTCTTTCTGTCCTGTTAACAGGGATGACGATTAATCTTGGTTTCAGGGAAAAGAGAGTTATTCAGAGGTTATCAGAGTGGTGATGTGGAGAAGACCTTAAAATGCTTAGAAGGAAGTAGCCCGAGCAGGTCTTCAGAGTCCTCTTAAGCTCCTTATGAGCCTCGCAAGCTCCAGAACAGGATCTCTCCATGGGTAACCCCTCCCTCCACTCTCCTTTGCAACTCTATCGAGAAAATCAACAGCCTGCACAGCCAGATCAGCTGCATGCATTTCAGGATGCCAGCAGTCGTCGACGAAATGCACCTCTATGCCCGTGTTTCTCCTGATTATGCAGGGATGCCTTCCGAGAAACCATGGATCGTAGATCATGATAACAGGTCTGATATGGGGGAATCCACGGGGTATGAGAACATCCATGTCGATGATCCTGTTCCCAGCTTTCACACGTCCCCTGTATATGCCATCTCTCACCCTGTAGAAACCGATCTCCCTGAGAAGAGTTTCCTCCAGCTTCAGTCTGTTAAAAAAATTGGAAGTGGACGAGCCAACAACTGTTTTCGGAAGAATCTTCACGTGGTTCTCTCCTTCCGTGAGAAACTCCGCCACCCTGTCCTGCGGTGCAAGTGTAACGCCGTTCACGACCACAACATCCTTTCCCGGATCTCCCCCCATCTTCCTTATCAGGTCCTCTGCTGTCATTCTCCCGTCCACCTCCACGGGCTCCTTCCTTTCTCCTACCCTAACCCAGATCTCACGCACACCCATCTGGCATCACCTCGATAGAAAACTGAAATCTCTTCGTTAAAAGAAACAAACGAGACACGAGAGGTGACAATGCACCTCTGCAGCGAGGACAGTAAACATTTAAATATTTTATTATCACTAAATAATAGTAATAAATAAACAATTACGAGGTGGTAAAATATGATAAAAAGGGTTGATGACTACAGGGTCGAGATAGATCTTGGCAAAAGAATATCGTATAACGAAATTTGGAAGGAATGCTCAGAAGCAATGAGAGAAGTTCTCCAAAGAAAGGTAGATCCCGGTAAGCTGAGACCCGTGGAGGACTTTGTGTATTCCGAAAAACCTGTGACCCTAAAAGGTAAATCAGAAAGAGAGATGCATGAGAGAGTACTCTCCATAATCTCAAAAGACGATCTCACTCTGGAACAGATAATCAAGATTGTTGAAGATAATATCCCATCCTACCTCTTTGACAGGCCGTTTCATTACGACACATTCGCTGTAACAGCAAGAATTGCGGGCGCTTACGGAGACCCAGAGGGAATTGTTCTGGTGACAGACCCTGCTCAGATTCAAAACAGGAAGCTGGAAAACCAGATATATGCTATTGAACTTGCAAGAGCCCTTCCTAAGGCTTTTCTCAGGGGAACAAACGATCCGTTTGCAAGAAATACTCTTGCAGAATATCTTGGTGAAGAGGTTGTAAAAAGGGTAGACAGCGAAATACCAGGCTCCTATGCGGTTTATCTTGACGAAATATACATCTCATCTCTAGTTGCAGAGAAAGGGATAGAACTCCCCAAAATCCACAGGATAAGAGCGGAGCAGGCAATTGAGCTTGGATGGCTTCCTGTGCCTGCAAGGGTAAAGACGCCTGAAGAGCTATACGCAGTCAAGTTTAATGAGTTCAGAAAGGCAATGGCCTTCAAAAAGGCTGTGGAAGAATTAGGGAATAAAGGAGTGGAAGGAAATGCTGTGGTTAAAAACGTGCTTTGCAGCTATGGGACAGAGAAGAGCACACTCATACTGCACCTCCCCAGCGACGAATATAATCTCTGACGATTAAGGCATAGCTCCTGTGCTCTTTTTTCTTTTTCATTCTTTCAATTCTTGCCGTATAATCTTTAAACGCTTTGATGTCTTCCTCGTTTGAGTAACCCTTCATAATCGCAAACCACGACATCTCCCAGACCCATGTTCCTGTTCCCTTTTCCTCAAGTTCTCTATAGAAGCTTGTGTTCAGCTCTGGTAAATTATCAAGTATCTTCCACCCTTCCTTCGGGAAACTTTCGAGTTTTCGCATTCTTTTTCTGTAGTACTTAATGAGAATTTCGAGTGCAACCTCTTCGTCAGGCTGCAGAGACATCGCCCGAAGATGTTCACCCACGAACATAGCTCTTCTAAAAGGTGCAAATGGTGCTACCTGCTCCACCTTATCCGCTATCCAGAGTATTTCAGAGATTTCGCTGCTCCATTTTACATCGCTGTGCTCAGCTATCGCCCTTGTCACAATCTCAATATCCTCTTCACTCAGCCCAATCTCAGACAGTACCTTTCCTGCATGTTTTGCACTTTCCACTGCATGATCCCGCTGACCTATATCTCCCGGTAAGCGTATGCAATCATGCAGCAATGCCGAGATTCTTAAAAGAGCAATGTACTTTTCATCAAGCCTGCGATTTCCTGCAACTAAAACTGCTATGCTTTCAACTGTTTTTGCATGCCTGTAGCCATGTGTCCCGCTCTGTACACCCTTTTCAATTCTCGATTTGTAATGCTTTAGTGCGTAATCTTTAACCCTCTCCAATATCTTCTGGTACTCTGACACCCTCATTTTTCATCCCCTCAAGAATTCTTCTCATAATGTCACTTCCCACGGGTTCTGCCTTTTCCCATGTTTCGAGAAATGCTTCCCTGAAATGTCTCACGAGATTCGGAGCTCTTATCACCTCTCCTCTGGCAGCATGCTTGGGATCCGTGCTCTTTGGATCTTTAACCCCAACGACAACCACATCCCTTCCAATAACCATTCCCGGAAGATGTGTACCTCTCACAGCTCTGACTTCAAGACTCTCTATCCGTGGATTACCAAGGAACTCGTTCTCGCTTTCACACATGTCAATGGACGCCCTGATGTTCTCAAGCTCTCCGTTCTCTATCCACTCTCTCACAACAGCCTTCGTGGTTGAGAGATCAAACATATATTTTATCTTTAGCTTTCCAGACTCTAGCCTCTGCTTCATTCTTTCGAAATAAAACTCTCGAAGCGGATTTAGTGGGTCTTTCCTCTCTGTAACAAGCACAATTCCGGGAGTGTGAGAGAATATGAAAACTTCTTCGTTTCTGTCGAGTAGCCTTGTGCATTCCTCGTAGAAACCTTTTCTGTCCACAGTTGCAGATACTGAATGCGGGTACCCTGTACGCTCCCCGATGTCCATGATAAGTTGGGAAGTGATGTCCCTGTAATGACCAAGTTCTTCAACTATCCGCGTTATCGGAGAATACAGGGAATTGTCCAGTGACCTGTTAGGAAATCTGTACTTTATCCTGTAAACGGTGAGAGGATCCTTATGGAGGAATCCCAGCTTCTCAAGGCATTCAAGAGCAGCTATAATCTGGTTTCTGGGCACTCTCATCACACCCTCAATATCCCCCCTTGTCATCTCAACCTCTGTACCTTCCTCAATGTACTTTTGCAGGAAGATTCTCATCACCTCTCCCATACACTCGGGTGGCTGAAACCCGAGGATTCCTGCAATTTTCTTCACAATTTCACAGTATTCCGAAAACGTTTCCTCCAGCATGTAGAATAGTACAAAAGGAAGGTATTCAATTGTACTGATTTTTTCAGAATTTCAAAATTACATGAAATTCAGAATTCTGGAATTTTCAGAAAATTATATTTTATGTAGATATTATTAGCAAAAACTCCGAAATCTCAACATGGACGAGAGATATTGGTGGGTTGATAAATACGGTGGTGCGCGTAGCAGGAAACACATAGAAGAATTTCTGAAGAAAGTCCATGAGGTAAACTCAGCATACACATTCCCGGAATACATCAGGAGGCTTTCAGAACTCAAGAGGTTCTGGATGGAAATCGAGCCAGAGCTCCCACTGCTAATGCAGGAAGACATTGTCAGGATAATCGAGGTGAATGTCGGCAAACTGCTGCACATACACCGGTGCATAGAGCTTGCCGAGATACATGCTGCGTATCCCAGACCTATAAGGTACTCTGTACTGGAGGGTGAGGCTATGGAGAGATCAACCTTCAGAAATCTGAAGGAAAACAGTTTCAAAAGAATCCTCGTAAGATTTCTCAAGTACTTGGATAATGCAGGGCTTATCGTAAAAACTTGCTACAGGACCAAGAAAGGGACCCATGTTCATGCAATGTATTTCAGGTTGTACAGGATGGCAACTGAAAGCGATGGGATGTATGAAAGGGGATATAAGCTCTTGGAAGAGCTGAAAAAGATCGTCTGGAGTCTCAGGGATACTGGTGAGAGGAGGGCACTTGCCGAAAGAGGTTAATCTTTTATTTTTTTATTTAATCTTAAGTCTTAAGTAAAT
Organism: Archaeoglobi archaeon; assembly: GCA_029259335.1. GTDB lineage: Archaea > Halobacteriota > Archaeoglobi > Archaeoglobales > Archaeoglobaceae > Archaeoglobus. Next base: position 20,600 of record JAPDIY010000080.1, on the reverse strand, counting down.
TCAAATGAACTAAATTCTGCCTGGGGTTCGAGTTCTCTGTATGATCGACTCTCAGCACAGTATCAATGAAATCCTGTCACTTCCTCTGTTCCTGCAAAGAGACATTCAGCTGTCATCTCTCATGTCATATGGCTGGGTTTGAGTTTGAAACATGTTGAAGCTAATGGAATTTCACAGCAGATGCATGGAAGCAACCCAAGAGAAAGAATTATATTCATGGACCGGTGGGGATTTGAACCCCAGGCCTTCGCCATGCCAAGGCGACGCTCTACCAGACTGAGCTACCGGCCCTCGCTCTGAATACTTACATCGGGATTATAAAGATTGTTGTTCAGTCAAGCTCCCTAACATCCACCCTCCAGTATGTACTTACCAGAGCGGCGGCCTTTGGATTTTTAAACCCCTTTAACAATCTGAAATCTCTGGGATAGCCAATGAAGGGGTCTATCGTCTGAGCATCAGGGTTTACAACCCATATTTTCAGTTCAGCCCTTTTCGCATCTTCAGAATACCTCTTGAAGAACTTGAGGAAGGGGTTCAGCTCCTTCTCTGTCGGAACTACAACCACATATTCTCCATCAACCTGCCCAACCATTCTCAGATGTTCCTCGACATCCTCGTAAACGTCAGAGATGGTTGAATAGAAAACGTAGTAGCTCTTGTTATCCCTGCTGTAAACCCTCATGTAATTTCCTCTCGCCTCATAGCCTTCAAAGAATCTATCCGTGGTTTTTTGCATTGCTTCCAAGCTATCAAAATAAGCCTTCGAGTTCAGATACTCCTCATAAGCTTCCTCAAAATCTTCTCTTTCAGGCTTCTCGGTATGCAGGTGGTAGAAGGAGATATCTCCAATCTTGACTTTTTCAGAAAAATGAAGGCTTTTGAGGCTAATCGGACAGTCAATAAGGCTGCAAGCAACGTCTTCAATAAGTCCGATATCGGCATCCACAAGCTCCGATCCGAGAACTTTAAGAGCGCATCTTATAGCCTTCCTCCTCACTTCTTCCTCAGTAACAACTTTTCTTTCAGCGAGCATTTTTGAAAGCTCTTCAACAATCTTTACATCCATGATTTTATCTCCATCAGCAGTGGTTATATCCCTTTCGTGGTTTACTGTAATGGATCAATACCAACGCTGAAGGCTTTCAGCATGCTGAAATCTCCTGATCCAGAAATAGCCAGATACACGTGTTTCGTTGTCCCAGCTGCGATCGTATCGAACTGCCACCAGTAAACGTTTCCTGAGGTACCATTTGCATCAAAATCTCCACTCATTGAAGTTACCGTCAGATTTTCTGGTTTTGTCCAGTAGAGTTTGATATCGGACACGTCTTCGGCAGCATAGACATCAAGCTCGATCACGCTGCTGTTCATTGAAAACCTTGCCGTCACGTTTCGTGGCGTAATCGGAGTTGTGCAGGTCAGTTCTAAGCTTGCCGTGTAATTCACACCATTGCTTTCTACTGCAGTAACGTTCACCGTGTAGTTTCCCTGAGCTAATGTGGTTGGGTAATCAAAGAGCTTCCAGAGAGAGTGTGTAGAGGGGTCGGTTGCGTTTACACTCATAACCCCATTTTCGGCCAGAGTACCATTTTCAAAGAATATCCGGATGATAGCCGAGGAGATGTCATGTGAACCAATTGGATCTGTTGTGTTTGCGTAAATCCTGAGAGGTTTGCCGGAGACACAGTCAGAGGAATACAACTCGACAACCTTCACATAGGTGGTGGTGTTAAATGTAATATTCGAGTCGTAGGTTGTGGACTGAAAAACGTGGATGTCGTTTGTGTTCTGGTTGTCTATTCTGAGAATAAAGTACTCTCCACGGTTAAAAGTAACAGGAGACTCAAGGGGAATTGATAGTGTGTAGAGGTTCGGTGCTGTTGTCATGGCAAGCTGAGAGACGTTTGTTCCAATTACCTCTGATTTTACGCCATCCGTCTTTATCATTGAAACTCCAATCTGGTTTGTTGCAGCAGCGGAAGAATTCATCCATAGGTTTATGAGGATTTTACCGTAGATCTTAAAGGTTGATGCGAATGGTGGTGATTGATACCACGACTCTATGGTGGAAGCTTCAACAGCCGTAATCCCTTGAACGGCCTTTGATGTGTTCATGACCGAGTCCGGGTGTAGATAAAACTGCTTTTGTTCAGTTGGCGGTTGTGGTGTGGAGGTTGACATACTAACATCATCGTTGATGTCCGGTGATGAGATGCTGGAAAAGTTGAGTGTTGTGACATCTGTCTCCCCAAGAGGGGCAGTTGAGGGAATCACCTTGGAAACGTTAACATAGCTTACTCCGTAGGGTAGGAAAATGTCCGGAATTCCGTTGCCGTTAGCATCCTCATTTACCGTGTCCCACACACCGTCTCCATCGGAATCCTCTGCCACCAGAGTGGTTTCGTTGTAAAGCCTCGTTGCCCATCCTTTCGTTGAGGAGATTATGTTAACATCAAATCTGCCAGCTGCAAAGTAGTTTGATGAGGTGAAGTTGTAATAAACCTCTGATCCAGGATTGGCTGTTTTTTGCTGGTCGGACTCTACTGTAAACGCCACTATGTAGAAGTATATCCACTTTGCATCGTTGCTCGTGTTCTGATCATTCGGCAAGTTTGTCCTGAACTCAACCCTGTATTTCCCGTAGGGCAGGGAGGATAAATCGAGAGGGAACGAGACGGTAGAGATCTCGGCGTAAGGCACGTAGAGGTTGACATAGGTCGTGTTCTGGTAGCTCCACCCCCCACCGACCTTCGTAACGTTGAACACCACTTCAAGGTTCTCGGCGTCAACTAACCCGAAAAGTGCAGCGGTTGCGTTGAAGTAAACGACACCTGCAGTGGATGGGTTATACTTGGAATTGTTTGCTGGAGCATCTATCGAAAGAATGCCTGCATCGAACAGCTCGGATTTTCCGTCGTTAATCTGGCTCACCATGTCAGCGTAATCATATCCGAGACCCCAGATTATGGGTATGACGATCCTCTCTCCGGGTGCAAGGGAAGGAAAGTCCCAGGCAAGGGCTGTTCCAGCATCACCTGTGAATGTGCTGGAGTTCGTGAGGCTACCAGAATCTATATTGTCCCAGATTGAGATGTAGTCGCTTACATCGTGCTGCGAGCTTGGGAGGTATGAGCTAAAACCGCCGAACTGGATATCTCCGGGTTGAGCGTTTGAATCATAACCATAAACTACATCATCCACTTGGCTGTAGTATGCATTGTCGCCTGTGTAGCTACCTCTGAAATTCCAATCCATTCCCTGGAAGAACCTCAGATTTCTCGCAGTTCTGCTCCCAACATTCTCGATGTAGTAAACCGTTGCAAACCACCGGTTGTCATCTCTGATTATTACTTTCTGTGTTATATTCAACTGAACATTTTGCCATGCTGGGGTCTGCATATCGGTTACTATGACACTTTCAAGCTCTCCATTTGGCACTGTGTTTAGAAGAGTGTCATTTCTGGATATTTGATTAATATAGTCGTCACCTAATGGTCCATAAATCAGCCACCAGAGCCAGTAAGTGTAGTAGGGGTTACCGAACTCCCTTACTCTGGCCCCGCTATAATATCTTATTGCAATCTTCGAACCAGCGTCAATGTCTATCTCATTCCCGTAGTTGTCTTCAGTCCTTCCAGCATGATCATGGGTTGCAATTGTTGCATCATCATCCCCTTGAGAATACGGAAACACAATTGCCGAAATCTGCCCTGCTCCTGAATACGTGCCTGAGTTGGCAAGCTCTATCGCTATTGACCTGCTGGGTTGCGGTGGAGTGAGGGATATGTTGTATCCGTAGATGGGATCATCATAAAAATACAGCGTGCCATTCTTTACGTACCACCTCAAATCCCCTTCAACCTCCCCGGTAGTCCTGTTGATGTGAACTGTATTTACAATCCTCCTCCCGTCATCTCCAACGATCTTCTTAACCCTGTAGCCCTCAGGTATCTTAACGCTAAACCGATACCATGTTTCAAACTTGTTCGAAACCTCAACCCTGATGAGGTCCTCTCTGATCTTTTTTTGTGTAACCGTCGTATTTAAAATATCAGGTGAAAAATTGAATTTCTTAAGGTTCTCTTCTGTTGCGGGAATCTCCATTTCCACAAACTTCTTGGCTTCTTTCATCTTTTTGGCCACAAAGAATTCTGCTTTCTCTTTTACAACAATAACTTTTTTAACAGGATCAAACGCCACGAGTTTGATTTTTGGTTGAATTTCAATCCTCTCGATTGCATTTCCACATTTAATAACGACCCCGTACACATTCCCGGCCTTTAGTGGTATCACAAACCTCCCGTCTTCCCATACCTCAACCTTCCCCTTCTTTTTCTCGATTTTCCCGATGACATAGTAAACAAACTCTGGCTTTACAAAATGCCATTCAACCTTCCCAATTATTGCAGTTCCGTTAAAACTCGCGTTGATTCTGTAATAATCAACAACGAAGCTCAGATTTAGGTCATCCGCATAAACCTTGTACATCCCAACTTCTTCCGGCACAAACTCAGCGGTGTAAACCCTCCCATTTCCCGAAAAATTAAGTCCCACCGTTCTATTGGATGGCATAACCACATACGCTTTAGAAGGCATGAAGGTTGAGTTGATCAGCACAGTTTCGTTTAAAAAGTAAAAGTCCTCTGCTGAAATTTTCTTCTCAGCCTTTACAAGGCTAAAGTTAATCTTCTGCTTGGCATTCCCGCATTCAAGCAGTACTGTATAGTTCCCAGATGGCGCGTGAAGAGGTATGCTGAAATTCCCTGCCTTTACATCAACTATCCCCTCATCCGTAATGTTCTCCCCCAAAATCGTGTATTTCACGACTTCTGGCCGAGTAAAGTAGCATCTAACCTGCCCCTTTATCGCTACACCATCAAAATCTGCTGAAATCGTGCAAAAATCCACAGTAAATTGTCTTATGATCCCATCAACCACAACAGTATAGTTTCCGAGTACGACATCTTTCCTGAGATTGAAATGGGCGACGTAAATACCATTCTCCCTCTTAAACTTCAGCTTAAACCTGTGCCCTTCTGGATCGACCAGAATACTCTTTTTGGGTTTGAAGTTTGTCTTTACCGTAACTGTGTCATTAACATAATATACCCCCCCTACTTCGACGACCTTTTTCAAAGCCCAGATCTCCAACGCTTTCTCTGCAGTCATTCCTCCACTCTCGGCCTTTAGATGCAGAATTCCACTGACATTCTCAAACGTGAGGTTGAAGCTGCCGTTTACAGCTACGGTCTTTGCTGATTCATTCTCAAACCAGTACGTCAGGTTGGCCTTGGTCAGCATGCCATCCAGCAGAACTTCTCCCTCGATTGTAGCCGTTGCATTGTTTACCTCCAGATTCTTGATCACAATTCCGAGATTTGAAGAAATTTTGATCTCTTTAACAGCATTTCCGCACCTTAAAATAACCTCCTGTTCTCCCGGCTCCACAGGAATTTCAAAGCTACCGTTCTTAATCTCAACCCTACCTGAAATGTCATCAGGCTTAATAGTGTATTCAACGTAATCGGGTTTCACGTAAAAGTAGCTTACATTTCCCACAACCCTTCCATTGCCGTATTTCGCCTTGATTGACCAGTTATCCACGAAAAATTCTGTTGTTGCATTGTCAGCAATCACAGTATAGTTACCCAAAACCACGTTCTTTTTTAGATCAAATTCAGCCACATAGTTGCCGTTAACTTCTTTAAACTCCAGCTTGTGGCTTTTCCCAGCAGGATCGACAATATAGGCTTCCTCCGGCGAAAAATTAGCCTTCACAACGACCACATCACCCGGAAAGTAAACCACAAGCGTTTTATTTCCTACGGTAATATCTATACCCCCAACTATTGGCGAGATTAAAAGAATTGCAAAGAGTATCGCAACCAGCCCACCAGCTACTTTCATCCTTATGCACTTAAAGTAAATTACAATATTAAAATCTTTGCCAGATTACAATAATTACTATCATTTAAATCTTAAATTTGGAAAGCATTTTTAACCTGGAAAAAGAGACATTCACCATGCCAGTAAGGTTGAGAACACCATCAAGAATCCACATCACGCTCATCGACTTGAACGGAAGTATCGGGAGAGTTGATGGTGGGGTTGGGCTGGCTTTGAATGAGCCTTACACTGAAATTACCGCTAAAGAGGATGAAGATGTTATGATTAAAGGTTCTGCCATAAATCTTGACAGGTTCAGGATTTCAGCCAGCAAAATGGCAGAATTCTGCGATAAAGGGATTGAGATAGAAGTCATTTCGGACTATGAGGCTCATGTAGGGCTTGGAAGCGGAACTCAAATCAGCCTTGCAGTTGGAAAGGCCTTTAGCGAGCTTTACGATCTGAATCTGACCACGAGGCAGATAGCAGAGATCATGGGCAGAGGGGGGACTTCTGGAATAGGTGTCTCGGTTTTTGATTACGGTGGTTTCATAGTTGACGGGGGGCACTCTCGGAAGGAGAAAAAGGATTTTCTCCCCTCTTCAGCAAGCAAAGCAAAACCAGCACCACTGATTGCCCGGCATGAGTTTCCGGACTGGGATGTCATCATCACGGTTCCCAACCTCAAGGGTTTTTCCGGTAAGAAGGAGGTGAATTTATTCCAGCGGTACTGCCCCATTCCTCTCGATGAGGTCAGGGAACTCTGCCACATAATTCTAATGAAGATGCTTCCTGCAGTGGTTGAGGCTGATCTTGATGAGTTCGGGAAGGCCATAAGAAGGGTTCAGGAGCTTGGGTTCAAGAGGGTAGAGGTTGAGCAGTACGGCGATTTGATCAGGAACTGTTTCTCACTCGCAGACTGTGTGGGAATGAGCTCAACCGGCCCGGCAGTGTATGCAATCACTGATACAAATGCAAGAAATATTGCAAGGGATATCGAGAACTACTTTGCCGACAACGGTTTTAAGTGCTCGATTTACATAACAAAGGCGAGGAACAGGGGGGTTGAGATTGAAGTATAATCTGTGGTTCGGCGTTTATGAGGATGGCAAAGTGGAGAGGAGTTCCAACCTCGAGGAGTCCTTTCTTAAAGCTGAAAATGAGGAATCTCTGCCCTTTAACATTCCAGATGTTGGATTTGAAGTTTTTGGTGGTGAGGAGGAGTACTATACCGCCCTGAGGAAGACTGCTTTAGCTATTGCTGAGAAGCTCGTTGAGAGAGAGCTTAGGAGAGAGGACAAGTACGTGATTGCGCTTGTGAAAGCCCTTGAAGAGGTTGAGGAGTCAATAAACATGCTGAACGAGAAGCTTGAGGACATCAGGGTTGTTAAGGATTCTGAAATTGCCGAGGAGTTCGAGAATAAAATTGAAGGCCTTAAGAACCTAAGGAAGAAGATTGAAAGGGAGATTGAAGAAATGATGACCAAAATCGCCCCAAATCTTACTGAGATAGCAGGAGCAAAGGTTGCTGCAAAGCTTCTCGAGAGGGCAGGCAGCATGGAGAGATTGGTGAGATTTCCAGCGAGCAAGATTCAGGTGATAGGAGCGGAGAAGAGCCTGTATAAGGCTTTTGCAAGGATGAAAAAGGGAAAGAAGGCAAAGATTCCAAAGCATGGCATCATATTCCTCCACCCCTTCATCAGAACCTTGCCAAAGTCAAAGAGGGGGAAGATGGCAAGGTTTCTGGCAGCGAAGATTGCAATAGCAGCGAAGATCGACTACTTCAGGGGAGAACTTGACGAAAGCCTGTATGAGAGCTTGAGGAGGAGATATGAGGAGCTGAGAAGGAAATGAAGCTTGAGAAACTAATGCGGAACGTTTACTTTGCAGACAGGGTGCTTGTAACCAAAAGCAGGTATGGCAGTCATTATGGTGAAAAAATTATTGATGGGTTCAGAGAGTGGATTCCGTGGAGGAGCAAGCTCGCTGCAATGATTCTGAAGGGACACAGGGTTGACTTCAGAGGAGATGAGAGAGTACTCTACCTCGGTGCTGCTAGTGGAACAACTGTAAGCCATCTTGCCGACATCGTTGATGAAGGTATAATTTACGCTGTTGAATACTCTGCTAAGCCTTTCGAAAAGCTCCTTGAACTTGTGAGGGAAAGGAATAATATCATTCCTTTGCTCTTCGATGCCTCAAAGCCATGGAAGTACAGCGGGATCGTGGAGAAGGTTGATTTTATTTATCAAGACATAGCCCAGAAAAACCAGATCGAAATTCTGGAGAGCAATGCTGAGTTTTTCCTAAAGGAGGGGGGAGAGGTTCTGATTATGGTTAAGGCGAGAAGCATTGATTCCACAGCAGAGCCAGAAGAAGTGTTTAATGAAGTGCTTGAAGTGCTGAGCAGCAGATTCGAAGTCCTGAGACACGGGACTCTTGAGCCCTACCACAAAGACCACATATTCGTACATGCTAAAATTTTTTAATCTCTCCAACTGCTCGCAGTGAGATGAACGAAATTGGCCTGATGCTCACAATCTCAGGGATGATCGGTGTTTTTGTCGTTCTATCACTACTTGCGTTTGTCATGTGGGCTATGGGAAGGGTTTTTAGGGACAACAAGGCCAAGAATTCGGAAATTATTAAGTCCAGTGATGTTTTCAGTGAGATCGAGCTATTTGCGATAGCAGCAGCCATACTCCAGCATGAAAGCGTCAAAGTTCCGGAAGTAAAGACTCCCGAAAACTGGAAGAGGTATGCTAAGATTTATGCTGTGAGGTGGTCGGAATGAAGTTTTACAGGATTAGAGTTGATGGAGCCGATTTCAAGGTAGGGATTGAGAAACTTAGGGAAGGGCTTTACAGAGTCAAAATTGGTGAAAAAGAGGCAGAAGTTGTGGTTGAGGACATTTACGAGAAAACTGAGATGGCGATAGAAGGTTCTGAGCCAGTTGCACCAGCTGCACATTCTCCTGACACATCTGGGGTTAAGGAGGAGCTAAAAGATGTAGTAACGTCTATGTTACCGGGAGTTGTCCTGAAAATCCTTGTGAAACCCGGAGATCGCGTTCAGGCTGGTGATCCGATAATAATAATCGAATCTATGAAAATGGAAAATGAAATTGTCAGTCACAAGGATGGTGTCGTGGCTGAAATTCTTGTTAAAGAGGGTCAGAGAATTGAGGCCGGAGACGTGCTCGCGGTGATCGAATGATTGGGAACTTTATAATGATTGCCGTGGGTCTCTTATTGGTCTATCTTGGAATACACAAAAAAATGGAACCACTGTTGCTTGTTCCGATTGGAGTTAGCGCTATTCTCGTCAACATTCCCGGTGGGGGGCTGGGAGAGGAAGGCAGTATTTTTGAATACTTCCTTAAATATCTCATCCATACGGAAATCGTTCCTCTGCTCATATTTCTCGGTCTTGGAGCTTTAACAGATTTCTCTCCTCTGCTCGCCAACCCCAAAACCTTTCTGCTCGGAGCGGCAGCACAGATCGGAATTTTTGCCGCACTGCTCACCGCCCTGTTTCTGGGATTCACCCCACAGGAAGCGGCATCAATTGGGATAATTGGCGGAGCAGATGGTCCAACAACAATCTACACAACTACGATCCTTGCTCCCCATTTACTCGCAGCTACTGCTGTTGCGGCCTACAGCTACATGTCCCTTGTCCCCATCATCCAGCCCCCGGTTATTAAGGCTCTGACCACGAAGAATGAAAGAAGAATCAAAATGAGGCAGCTCAGAACGGTTTCAAAGAAGGAGAAGGTGATTTTTCCACTGGCAACAATGATAATAACCGGTTTTATAGCTCCAAAGGCGCTTCCGCTTGTTGGAATGCTTATGACCGGAAATTTATTCAGGGAAAGCGGCGTGACTGACAGGCTGGCGAAGGGTGCAAGCGATGAGCTTATGAACATCATGACGATAATTCTCGGCCTAACAATTGGAAGCACGATGAGGGCGGAGAGCTTTCTAACTTATAAAACCCTCTTGGTGTTGGTTTTAGGTGTCCTCGCATTCGCAACCGCAACTGCTGGAGGGGTGCTGCTGGCAAAGTTCATGAATCTGTTTCTGGAGGAGAAGATCAACCCGATGATAGGGGCAGCGGGAGTTTCTGCTGTCCCGATGTCAGCGAGGGTTGTTCAGAAGCTTGCAATTGAGGAAGATCCCCATAATCATATTTTGATGCATGCAATGGGGCCGAATGTGGCAGGCGTTATAGGCTCTGCCGTTGCTGCTGGAATTTTGATAAGCATACTGGGTTAGAACAATCTTTTTATAGTTTTTTGAAACCTTTTAACATGCTTGAGCTAAATGGTGTGCCAGTTGATGATACCTACTGCGAGGCTTTTGATGGGATCTATTCGAGAATTATCGTAACTGCTAAGCACAAATGGCTGCTCAAGAGAGCCGCTTACTCTGCCACAGCTTTACCCTCGACGGTTTTCGGAGAGGCTGAAGGTGGGATAGAGCGCTGGTTGTCACCTCAGGAAACTCCTGACGGAAGACTTGGGGCAATCTGTCAGATCTGGGTTCAGAAATCGAAGAAGTTCCTTGATGTACTGATGAGAGAGATGGGGAAGAGGATAAGGCAGGGAATACTTGTTGTGCCGACAACGAGGGTATTCAACGCAACGGAGAGTGAAAATACCTTCGATGCTGAAATAAATGTTGGAAGATGCGGAGACGGATACGAGTGGGAAGAGGAGATGTGGGGCAGAAAGGTGATAAGAGTTCCGATCATGTTCGGAGAGTTCATAATTGAGAGGTACATCGGCTATGCAGAGGGTATTGCGGGAGGAAACATCTGGTATTTCTGCGAGAGTGAAGAGGCTGCCCTTGAGGCTGGAGAGGCTGCTGTTGAGGCTTTAAAACAGGTGGATGGAGTGATTACTTCATTCGATATCTGCTCAGCTGGAAGTAAGCCTGAAACCAAATATCCAGAAATTGGTCCCACAACAAACCATTACTTCTGCCCCACGCTGAAGGGCAAAATACCGGACTCAAAGGTGCCCGACGGTGTCAAGTCCATACCAGAGATCGTGATCAATGGAATAAACAAAGAAGTTGTTGAGAAAGCAATGTATGTCTGCATGGATGTTGTGAGCAAAATTGATGGGGTTGTGAGAATCTCAGCGGGCAACTACGAAGGAAAGCTGGGGCAGCACAAGATTTACTTAAAAGATGTTTTAGAAAAATTTGCATAAATTTTTTAGATTCCGCCTAACATCGTAAACCCAATAATTTTTCCGAATAATGCTGCAAGACCAATATTGTTGGCAATCTCAAGTAACGATTGAAGGATACCCGTCTTAACGAGGGCATTAAAGAGTACAGTGCTATTTTCTGACAGCATTCTACCCGATTCCATCATCTTAGATTTTAGAGCTGGATTTCTATTAATTTCTTCAAATAACATGCCAGCTATCTTCATTGCCCAAGTAAGCAGAACATAAACCCCTTCCGCAATTCTTGAAGTGTCAACGTTAGCAACAGCTACTACGTTATCAGCGGCCATTCTCGCCTTTGCACTGCTCTGAACGAGTCCATTCAGAGCTGCAAAGAATTCTGCTTTCATTACCATCTTATATCACCTCCTTTTAAGTTCATTATTACTATTATCATTACCATCTACACTTTCCATATTCTTAGTTGTACTTCATTGTATTTAACTGTTACTGCTCACTATTATTATAATCATTAACACTTTCTACTGAAAAGTAGTAAACACGCAGAGATAAAAGAAGATTACCCTTTAGTTATAAGGTCTGCATTGCTTTTTGCAATTACAATTTTCGGAGTTCTACCTGCAACAGCTACAAAATCATCTTTTATGACGACAGCTCCCTCTACATATTCAGAAAATCTGCTGTAGAAGTCTGAGACCGTTCTCTCAAGTTCTTCTCTGCCAAAATCCCTGACCTCATTGCCAAGAGCCGTAGCAAGCGCATCGGCAATGCTCGCATCTCTTGAAATAACCGTGGCAGCATCGGCGTAGCCAAAGCTGACAGAATGCCCGATTTTGCCGCTTGAAGTGCAGATGGCAATAAAATCAACGGGAGGCACTTTGAAAGCAAATTCCGATGGATAGATTCCCACAAGAACATCTTTGCTTGAGTGTATCGCTATATCCCCACCATTGTCAACAATTGCCGTTTCAGCACCTTTTTCAATCATTCTCTCAACTGCATATCCTGCTATTGTCCCTGCAACAGCCGCCATAGGCCCAACATTTGCAATCTCAGCAGCCCTGCACATTCTGCTAACTATCTCCCCGCCAGAGCAATCAATAGGCTCATAGCTTGTCAGAAATTCGGGATGGAGCATAATGTACTCCTCAATCTCACTTCTCGCTTCAAGGATTGCCTCAACCGCCACCTTGAAGTACTCCTCACTGTCGGAGAGAATCGTAACAATCGTCTCTTTGTATCTGAATTTGTATCGTTTCATATGTTTATCAGCTTTCTTATGTCCCTAATGGAGTGCTGAACCGTCCTTCCATTCTCAATCGCTATTATTCTGGGCAAAAGCCTAATTGCGGAAATGTAATTGTTTTTAAGCATCGCATCTACAAATTTCTGCTCTATCTCAACCCATTCAAGCTCTTTCAGAACTCTGCTTTCATACTCAGAGAGACTGCCAGCTGCTATGCATTCAAAGAGGATCTTGGCTGAAACCAGCGATGGAACATTTCCCTCTCCCGCCCCACTCACACACCCTATAGCCTCTCCGACTCCTACAACGTTCTTGGAGATGAAGGGCAGACACTTCGATGGCTGCAGTAATCTCACCTTAGCGGAACACTGGCAGGTCTTGTCTTTCTCCTCAAAACCGTATTTCTCCCTTAATTTACTAATAAAAACAGGTATTTTGGCTTTGTCAACATTCCCTGCCCCTATATGCCACCTTCCGTCTCCAAGTGGGAATGCCCACGCGTAACCGGTTCTCTCCATCTGGATGTAGATGTTCTCCTCCACTTCGTGCTCTTCAATACACTGTGAAGTGGGCAAAACCCTATCCTCACGAATTGGAGGTAAAAGCGCCCTCGAAACACCTGTTGCGTCAACAATCAGTTCGGGATTTTCGGCAGCGCTCAAGTCAACCCACAGATCTGAAAGGAGTCTTTTTTTATCAAAAATCACGATATCCCTGTTTCTCAGCCAAAGTCCATTAGCCACCACGTACTGAGGTTTTAAAAGCACGTAATCATCGAAATTCAGACCAATCTCTGCGTATAATTTCTTTGCCTCTCTGTAAACTATCCCCCAGGCACATCTGCAGTCTGGCTCCTTTCTCCTATCGTAAATCCTGACTTCATACCCGTTTTTGGATAAAAGGTGGTAAAGATATGTTCCAGCTATTCCCGCACCGTAAATCTGGATCATGGTCAGAGAGACTCAAGGTTCTCCACAACGGCCTCAGCAAACTCTTTCGTTCCTACCAGATTTCCACCGACATGGCGATGAATGTCGTAAGTCACGATCCCGCTGCTTATTGTCATCTCTACAGCCTTCTTTATCATCTCGCTCGCATCCTTCCATCCTATATACTCGAACATCAACGCTCCGGTGAGAATTTCTGCTGTGGGATTCACTTTGTTCTGCCCTGCATATTTCGGTGCTGAGCCGTGCACAGGCTCGAAAACACCTATACCGTCTCCAATATTTGATCCGGGAGCCACTCCAAGCCCACCGATGAGTGCAGCAGCGGCATCGCTGAGGTAATCTCCATTGAGGTTCGGTAAAGCTATAACATCGTATTCGTCTGTCCTCGTCAGAATCTGCTGGAACATGTTGTCAGCTATCCTGTCCTTGATCACTATCTTGCTCTCAGGCTGTTCCCCTCCATACTTGTCCCACAGTTCGCTCTCAGTTATGCAGTAGTCTCCAAACTCATCCTTTGCAACCTCGTACCCCCAGTCCCTGAATGCCCCTTCGGTGTACTTCATTATGTTACCCTTGTGAACAAGCGTTACGCTCTTCCTGCCATTCTCGATCGCGTATCTTATCGCCATCCTCACGAGTCTCTTCGTTGCGAATTCGCTTATCGGCTTGATGCCTATTCCAGAATCCTCTCTGACTTTGACCCCAAACTCATCGTTAAGGAATCTGATTATTTTCAGTGCCTCTTCACTTCCGCACGGCCATTCTATACCTGCATAAACGTCCTCAGTGTTCTCCCTGAAAATCACAAAGTTAACCTTCTCAGGATGCTTTATCGGGCTCGGAACACCCTTCAGGTAATAAACGGGCCTGACATTGGCATATAAATCAAGAACCTGCCTGATGGTGACGTTAAGGCTTCTGTATCCCCCACCAACTGGTGTCGTTAAAGGCCCCTTCAAAGCCACTCTGAACTCTTTGATCGCGTTGAGAGTGTCTTCGGGCAGATGTGTGCCGTAGAGCTTGTAAGCGTCTTCACCAGCATAAACTTTGAACCAGACTACTTCCTTACCAATCTTGCTCGCAGCAGCATCCAGAACTTTTATCGCAGCAGGCACTACATCCTTACCCGTTCCATCTCCTTCAAAGTACGGTATAATCGGATTATCGGGAACTATCAGTCTTCCATCTTCGTATCTTATCTTCTCTCCGTTTTCAGGGGGTTTGACCTTTTCATACTGCATAAGAGCATGGTAGCAGGTCTTTATAAAATCCTTCCGTTTTCAGGTTTCCACAAATCCCGAGCTTTCCGATTGAGTTCTAACTGCAGGAAGTTGCCCTGCCTTTATCAGCAGTCCAGTTCCGCTAACATTCTTACTCCAAAAGCAACCTCTTCAAAATCTTCTGGGTTTCCGCCTGCGGCAGACTTTCCCTGATTTCAACTTCAACTGGAACGGCGTAGGGGGGCAGTCTCTCCCTGCAGAACTCTCTCAGCTCTTCGGGTGATGCTGACGCTCCATCGACGAGCTTAACGAAAGCCTTGACCCTCTCCGAGCCTTCCCTTTCTCTATCCGGAATGCCGACAACGGCAGCAAGCTCAACGGCAGGATGCTGATGCAGCACATCCTCAACAACCCTTGAGTACACTTTATACCCGGACACGTTGATCATATCTTTAACCCTGTCCACGATGTAAAAGAACCCGTCCTCATCCATGTAAGCAACATCACCCGTCGGCAGCCACCCATCAACGAAGGGACTTTCAGCTTTCCAGTAGCCCTTCATGACCTGTGGACCCTTTATCTGCATCTCCCCCTCCTCTCCCACATCTGCTATACTGCCATCCTCCTTGAGAATTCTAACGTCAGTATTTGGAACGGGGACTCCTATGGAGCCGGTCTTATCCGGAGCATCTAGGCCGAGAAACCTTGCAATGCTTGCAATATTGATATGCGTGACGGGAGATGCCTCTGTCAGCCCGTATCCCTCAACTATCGGAATGCCTGCCTTTCTCTCATACTCCTTCGCAGTCCTTTTTGGTAGTGGTGCTGATCCTGAAACGCTTATCGTCCACAGCCCATCGATTTCCCTCTGAATAAGCTTCATGTACTGCCCTGGAACTCCTACGGTAACCCAAGGGCTGTATTTTTTCATGTATTCTACTATCTCATCGTAGTTTCTCGGATCCGAGACTATCAGCAAATTGAACGCCCAGTATACCCCAACATGCATCCCCCAGTGCCCGTACGAGTGGAAGATTGGCGAAGCAAGCAAAACCGAGCCAATCCCTCTAACTCCTTCAGCTGCTCCCCCAAGAAGCCACGGCAATACCTGCAGTACGTTCGTTGTTAAATTGTAGTGGGTGAGCATAACTCCCTTGGGCACACCAGTAACCCCACCGGTGAAGAGAATAACGGCAACATCCTCTCTCGGATTTATATCCACATCAGGCGGCTGTGGTTTGCTTGATGCAATCAGTTTCCAGAAATCATCACCCAGCAGAAAATGGGATGGTACGGTTTTGATAAAAACCTCGGATTCCCAGAAGTTTTTCTCCCCAACAACGATTTTTGGCTCAATCTTTTCAGCTATCTCTCTCAGCTCTTTTTCTGGATGGAGTGGACTTACCAGCACCGCCGATGCCCCACACTTCAACGCTGCCAGCTCAGCTATCAGGAGCTGCGGACAGTTTCTCAGAGCTATCAGAACCCTGTCACCCTTGCTTATATGTTCCGAAAAAGCATTTGATAGCCTGTTCACTGCATCTAACAGTTCCGAGTAGGTCATTTGCCTTTCAAGAAAGGTAATTGCTGTGGAATCCGGGAAATTTTTTGCTGACTCCTCAAGAAAATGAAATAGAGGGACTTCTGGATAAGGTTCAAGGGATTCTCTGAGTCCCATTATTTTGTAGGCTTTGAACCACGGCTTCATGGTCAGGAATATGCTGAGAATCCCTTTCCGAGAAGCTCTCTGCCAACAATGAGCTTCTGGATCTCTGTTGTTCCGTCAGGAATCGTCATGACTCTCGCATCTCTGAAGTATCTCTCCAGCGGATACTCATCACTCAACCCGATTCCGCCGTGTATCTGGATGCCGTAGTATGTGACCTTCACACACCCTTCGCAGGCGTAACCCTTCGCTAAGGAGGACATCAGTCTCGCCTGAGGATCGCCCTTACTGACGAGGTAAAGCGCCTTGTATCCGAGCAGTCTTGATGATTCGGTTATTGCAGCCATCTTGTATAACATGTCCTGAATAAGCTGGAACTTTCCTATGGGCTTTCCGAAGGCTTTTCTCTGCTTTGCATAGGCGATTGAGGCATCGAGGGCTGCCTGAGAAATTCCGGTAGCCATCAAAGCCATTCCTGATCTCATCATGCAGAAGACGGCGCTTAGGGGTGACATGTAGGCGTAAAGCTTCGTTATTCCGCTGTGGATTGGTAAAGCCTCTGTTAGCTCTCCTCTGCTCAAAGCCTTCTGTATCATGTAGCTCAAAGCGTTCTCCTTTGGCACTCTGCAGTCTCTCAGATAAATTTCACCTGTTGGAGAAGCTCTCCATCCGATTTTGTGAAGCTCGCTCGTTTCGAAGGGAGAGTTCACTCTATCAACCAGAAACATGTCCTGCATTCCCGTCTCCTTGTTTGTTGCCACCACCAGTGCGACGTCGGCAATAGGTGCATTGCTTATCCACGTCTTCGTCCCGTTCAGAACCCATTCATCCCCATCAAGCTCAGCAGTTGTTTTCAGCTTGGTTGTATCACTTCCAGCTTCAGGCTCGGTAGCGGCCAAGCAGCCTATTAGCTGATTTTTCTCAAGCTTTGGCATCATCACTTCCTTTGTTTGCTCTGATGCGAGATTCACGAACACAACCGGGAAGGACATTCCAAGAACAACATTCAGACTTGCCCACACCCTACTTATCTCCTCGCTGGCGATTCCGTAGTAAAATGGATCCTCAAAGTAAACCGAAAGACTTTCGGGATCGTAACCTATTCCGAGTTGTTTGAACTTGGCGTACAGCTCCAGCACCTCTTCCTTTGTCAGTGGCCCCTTCTTCTCCTTCTCATCTACAATCGGCTCTATCTCCTTTGCCAAAAACTCCCTCAGGCTGTCCCTAAAAAGTCTGTGTTCTTGATCGAACTCAAACTGCATTTTATCACCAAACTCAAAATTAGCAATCATTTTTTTAATTTTTCGTTATTTATTGCAATAAATTGTAATTATCACCATGGGTGACTATAGTTGGAGTAAAAGTATGACGAAAATTACGTCCAGAACCAAGGTAGCAATAGAATTCAGTAGCACAATTTTTACACCAAACTTCCCAAACATTGCTACATGCATCGGTAACGAGTGTTTTACCGCCCTCGTGGAAAAGCTGATGATGTTACCAAGTATTAGACCTATAACAGCCCATTTCCAGTGCAAACCCTCATCAATAAATCCTGCAGCAAGAACGACTGCTGCCCTAATATTGAAGAACTCAATTCCAGCAATTGCAAGTGCGTTCGGATTTAGTGGTAAAAAAGCTAAGCTCTCACCCACTCTGCCAAATAAACCGTATTCACTGGCCAAGGATACTGCGAAGTACGTTACAGCCATAATGGTAGCAATTCTAACGATATTTTCACGTGGAGAAATGGGCTTAATATCCAAATCTGCTCTTACCCCATCATTACCCCATTTTCTTGAGAGAATTAGGCCGAACGCCGATTTTATAATCGCAACGGCGAAACGTATTGAGGTGTAGACAATGCCCGCAAATCCGAGGACTGGTATCACGAAGGGAATGAAATAAGCGTAAAGATGGCTGAATACGCTGGGAAACGAGTTGAGAAATGATATGGCTATTATCTCTCTCCCATCAACCCTACCCTCCCTCCACGCTTGGGATAAAATGGAGTAGCTTGCGGTGGGACTGATAAAACAGGCAGCAACGCTCACAGCAGCTATCTCATTTACACCAAACTTTTTCAGCATAGGCTGGAGAAAATGAGCGAATCTCTCCATGTATCCCTTTTTTATTGTGTAGGAAACGAAATATATCGCAATAGCGACAATCGGGAGAGTTTTAAGCAGAAAGATGGCTGTTGAGTATGCAGCTTTTTCGATCATATGTAGTCAAACAGAGTTGGCTGCTTTTTGCTCAGTAACTCCCCAATCTTCCTGAACTGCTGCTCATATTCTTCTCTCAACTGAGGTCGGTAGAGAATTGCGGCAGGATGGTAAATCGGCACAATTTTGATCTTTTTACCCCATCTCTGAGCTTCGAAAATTCTTCCTTTAACTTTCGATATCGAGCTGAATTCAAGTCCAAACAGGTCGAAGATGAATTTTGTGGCAAATCTACCGAGGCAGACAATCATGTTCGGTTTTATAGCATCAAGTTGCCTTTTCAGATATTCTCCACATATCTCGATTTCCTCAGGGCTTGGATCTCGATTGTTTGGTGGTCTGCACTTTAGAACGTTGCAGATGAAAACGTCCTCTCTCCTCAGACCAATTTTAGAGAGCATCTCGGTAAGAAGTTTTCCCGCTGCACCAACAAAAGGCTCCCCCTTCAAATCTTCCTCCCTTCCTGGAGCCTCACCGACAAAAACAACTTCTGCATGCTCATTACCGCTGCCAGGAACATAGTTTGTCTTCGTTTTATATAAATCGCACTTCTTACAGTTAAGAATCTCCTTGGTTATCTCCTCAATTGTCTCCATCGCCCAATAGTGGAGAGGTAAATTAAAATAATTTGCTACATTCTGCTACGAGCGGGGCAAATTTAACTGTACTTCTCCAGTATCTCAGCAAACGCGTTTATAACGTAATCAACCTCTTCATAACTCAGCCCGTAAATTGACAGCTTGAAGTATCTCGTCAGTCCGGGCTTTATTCCGTGTATCTTCCTCGATTTAAGCTCACGATACAGGAAAAATCTTCCCTTCTTCACCTTCTTTGAAATTTCGTAAAGATTCTCTGCATGGAAAAACATCAGGTCATGGTTATGTGGTTTATCGCCAAGCTGCTTTATACCAAGTTCCTCCATTTTTCCTGCAAAATACCTCGCCTTTTCCACCTCGTCGTTCCACCTCTTAACCCTCTCCCTCACGTGAGGGAATGATGCCATGAGTGTAACAATCGTCGCCCCCCTTGCCGTGCATCCCAGCATCTCAATCTCCTTGTTTCTGTACTTCTTTGACTTTCTCAGCACGATCTCTCCCCATTCCTCCCTCATACCGAGAACGCCAATCGGACCGCTTGCGGCCATCGATTTATGTCCGCTGCCAACAATAAAATCGGCCTTCATATCCTTCAGACTTACTGGCATCCTTCCAACGGCGTAAGCTCCGTTTACAAGGACAGGCACATCGTAATCGGAGCAGATTTCAGCTATCTTTCTTACATCCGGGATATTTCCGTAGTTTCCGTCGGGATATGTTATTAGGGCGAGAACGATGTCACCCTTACGTCTCGTCTCCTCTAAGGTTTCAGCAAACTTCTCTACCGTAATTTTAAAGTCTGGGTATCCAGTGTTCGGAACCAGTGCAACGTTCAGACCTGCTCTCTCTGCAGCTACATAGCTTGAGTAATGCGCGTTGGAATCCATTACCACCCAGCCACCACTTCTGGCCAAAGAGTGTATGACCGCAAATTTTGCCTCTCTTGCCCCATTCGTAACTCTCGCTATGTCGCAATCAAGGAACTTTGGAAGCTGCTCGTGGACGAAATCGTATACCGGAGGTTTCTTTATTTCATCCAATCTACCAGTCGTGCAGAAATCGCAGATGCTGTAACCATCTCCCCACTCAATCAGAGCTTTTCTTGCATCCTCAGTAAGCTTTCCACCTGTCTGAAGAGGGTCTATATTTATGAATCCCTTCGTTTCCCTCGGGAACTGTACTTTCCTAAAATTATTTCCTGCCATCGAACCACCTCCAGCAGTGACCCAAAACTTCTTTCAGGTGGGAGCTTTCTCAGAAAAGCCTGACAGGGAGTCTCCAGCTCATCTAAATTGAGACTCATGTCAGCTTTGCAATTATACCACTCCACAAACTCATCCAAGGTTTCAAAGTATCTCATCTTGGCCTCCAGTGTGCCATAGAACCTCTCGATCTTACCATTCGTTTGTGGATGGTTTACTCTTGCGACTATGTGCTTTATCCCACTCTCCTCAAGGAATTTCTCAAACTTGGATTTCCCTTTTGCTCTCTTCTCTCCTGCTGAGGCATAGAACTGAACTTTATCCGTTAGTATGGACTCAGGCTTGCCATAATTATTCATCGCTTCTCTTAAAACTCGTATGGAATTCTCAGTGGTTGCATTATCGA
>JAPDIY010000025.1 GCA_029259335.1 Archaeoglobi archaeon | reverse complement strand
TCTGATGTATGAGCTTTATGAAGAAGGAGGAAAGCTAATGGTAGAAGTTACGGGAGCAGCGAGCATACTGAAAATGACGAGGAAATACGGAGTTGCCTTTGCAAAGCTTATACCCTACATTCTGAGGGCTAAAAAGTGGTATCTCAGGGCAGAGATTATAGATTCTGACAGAGTATACTTTCTTGAGATTGACGACAGGTTGAAAGACATATTTCCAGATAAGGAGGAGAAGATAGACTACGATTCCTCGCTTGAAGAGGAGTTTGCGAGAAAGTTGAGAATGCTCGGCTACAACGTTTTGAGGGAGCCAGATGTTGTAAAGGCCGGAAAATATGCGTTCATTCCAGACTTCGCGATTGATGTTGAGGGTGAAAGAGTTTATGTGGAGATTGCTGGCTTCTGGACTGAGGAATACCTAAGGAAAAAGCTCGAAAAGATAAGAAAGGCTGATATTCCCCTTATCGTCATCGCAAGAGAGGACTTTGGGGAAGGAGAAGTTGAGAACGTGATAAAGTTCGGCAGAAGAATTCCGTATGGGGAGGTGCTTAGAGCTCTGAAAAAGTTCAGGAGTAGAAAGGGGATTGAGGGAGATGTTGTCGAGTTGGATGGATTTGCCAACATTCCCGACGACTACATTGTGGCCGGAAAGTATGCGGTGAAAAAGGAGCTTTTCGAGAAAATCAGAGAAGAGATTAAAAGGGCAAATCCGTCAACTGTTGATGAACTGAAGGTCATTCTGGAGAAATACGGTATGGGAGAGAGTGCCATTCCTGCATTTGGATTCAAGATAAGGTGGATAGGGCTTGGAGAAGCTAAGCTGGAAAAAGACACTGAATGACTAAAATTATTCCGTTTTCCCCCTTCCTCTCCATCCACTACCTCAACCGACTGTAATACAGAATAAACAGCCTACAAAATAGATTCCGGTTTCTAATTGGTGTCTGTTAACCTAATAATAATACAAAGAAATCCTGATCCTTAACGAACCTTTAACTTAGTAGTAAACAATTTCCAGTCGTATAGATATATCCGATTTTCGAACAGAAACTTTAAAATATTTGAAAAGTAATTTAAATAGGTGGGGCTTATGAGTGATAAAGAGGCTGTTCTTGAGGCAATGAAAAAGGCTGGTAAACCTTTGAGACCGGGAGACATAGCAAAAATGACCGGAATTGACAGCAAAGAAGTTTCAAAGATAATCAAAGAGCTAAGAAAGGAAGGAAAAGTCCACTCGCCAAAACGCTGTTATTACGCCCCCGTTGAGTGAGAAGAGGTGATTTGATGAGCATACCGCTTTTAGGAGAGAAGTTTCCGGAGATAGAAGTTCTGACAACCCACGGCAGATTGAAGCTGCCTGATGAATACAAGGGAAAGTGGTTCGTCCTTTTCAGCCATCCGGCAGACTTCACACCGGTCTGCACAACGGAGTTTGTAGCCTTTCAGAAGAGATATGATGAGTTCAAAAAGCTGAACTGCGAGCTGATAGGGCTCAGCATCGATCAGGTTTTCGCCCACATCAAGTGGGTAGAGTGGATAAAGAAGGAGCTTGACGTGGAGATTCAGTTCCCAGTAATAGCGGATGACACCGGCAAGGTTGCTGAAAAGCTCGGTTTAATTCATCCGGCTAAGGGTACAAACACGGTTAGAGCGGTTTTTATTGTCGACGCAGACTCCAACATCAGGGCTGTGATATACTATCCTCAGGAACTGGGAAGGAACATGGATGAAATATTGAGAGCCGTCAAAGCTCTGCAGATAAGCGATGCTAATGGTGTTGCGATGCCTGCAAACTGGCCGAACAATGAGCTTGTTGGCGATGCTGTAATCATCCCACCAGCGACAAGCGAGAAGGAGGCTAAGGAGAGACTAGAAAAGGCTAGGACTGGAGAGATCAGCTGTTACGACTGGTGGTTCTGCTACAAGCCCGTGGAGTGACTAAGGATGTCGATAAGCGAAAAGATGGTCGAAGCTCTGAACAGGCAGATAAATGCGGAGATCTATTCGGCCTATCTGTATCTTTCGATGGCCGCATACTTCGACTCCCTCGGTCTTAAAGGATTCGCCAACTGGATGAGGGTGCAGTGGCAGGAAGAGCTTATGCATGCGATGAAGCTTTACGATTACGTTGTTGAAAGGGGAGAGAGTTAAGCTATACGCGATTGAGAGAAGTTGCGGGATATACTGGTTTATTTGGGAGGTGGTTTGTTTGACGGAAATTCTGCAGGTGTATAAGTGTATGGTTTGCGGAAATATTGTGGAAGTTCTGCATGCTGGAAGAGGGCAGCTGGTTTGTTGTGGACAGCCGATGAAGCTGATGGAAGATAAGAAGAGCGAAGAGGGCAAGGAGAAACACCTGCCCGTGATCGAGAAGGGTGAGGGAAAGGTTGTTGTTAAAGTTGGTAGCGTTGCACATCCGATGGAGGAGCAGCATTACATTGAGTGGATTGAGCTGATCACGGATGGTACTGTTTACAGGAAGCAGCTAAAGCCCGGAGATGAGCCGAGGGCTGAGTTCAGCGTTGAAGCTGAGAAACTTTCGGCAAGAGCTTACTGTAACGTTCACGGATTGTGGCAGGCCGATTGAGATGGAAACTCCGAAAAACCTGCTGAAGGGATACATCGGAGAGAGTGTAGCCATAAGCAGGTATCTAATTTACTCGGACATCGCAGGGAGCGAGAAGTTGATGTATGTTTCGAAGTACTTCAGAGAGGTAATAGAGAACGAAAAGAAGCATGCTGAGATCTTTGCGAGTTTCATACGGAAAATGGACGTTGAGCCTGTTGAAGTCGAGATAAAAGCGCCGATAAAGTTTGGAAACACTGCAGAGAATCTAAGATACGCTGTTGAAGGAGAGAGGTCGGAAGCCGAGGAACTCTACCCATCAATTGCTGAAGTTGCGGAGAAAGAAGGGTTCAAGGATGTGGCGGAGAGAATAAAGACCCTTGCAGAGGTGGAGAAAGCTCATCAGAGGAAGTTTGCGAAGTTGCTTGAGCTTCTTGAGACGGGAAAGATGTTCAAAAGGGATGAGGAAGTTGAATGGATGTGCTTAGTTTGTGGTTACGTGCATAAAGGCACGGAACCGCCGAAAGTCTGTCCCAACTGTGGGGCAATGTATTATCATTTTGTTTCGAAGGATATTCTTGCTTTTTGAGGAGGTGATAAGATGGGAACGCTTGAAAATCTGGTTAAGGCATTTATTGGAGAGAGTATGGCGAGAAATCGCTACACCTTTTATGCGAAGGTGGCGAAGGATGAGGGCTACGTCTTCATCCAGCGCGTTTTTTTGGAGACTGCAGAGAACGAAAAAGAGCATGCTGAGACGTTGTTCGAGTTCATCCAGCAGCTGAGAGGGGATAACGACGCTGTTAATGTTGAAGCTGAAGCTCCTCTAGTATTGGGGACAACCGCTGAAAACCTGAAGGCTGCGATAGCTGGAGAGCACTACGAGAATACAGAGATGTACCCAAGTTTTGCCGATGAAGCTGAGAAAGAAGGATACGAAGAGATTGCGGCAAGATTGAGAGCTATAGGAAAGGCTGAGGAGCACCACGAGAGGAGGTATCGTAGACTGCTTGAAGAAATCGAAAAAGGAACATTCTTCAAAAGAGATAATGAAGTCGCTTGGATATGCCTTGAGTGTGGCTATATCCATTATGGCACCGAACCACCGGAGAAGTGTCCGAGTTGCGGACATTCAAGAGCTTACTACGTCGCACAGGATCTTCTTTCCCTTTAATTTTTTGTATGTCTCAAATTAAGGCTTTATGTTTTTAATCAGCTTTCGAAGAGTTCAGCAATTTTATTGCCCAAACTTGTTCTCCTGTACACCCTACCAACTTTTTCATATGGTGTAAGACACTCGATTAGTCTTTCCCTCTCAAGTTCCTTTATCGCCCTACTTACGTGTGGTAGACTCAATTTCAGTTCTTCAGCCAGTTGAGTGGAGCAGGTATTTTCGGTTTTGAAAGACTTAGTAGTACTACCCGCCGGTTCTTAGCCCTTACAACAAAACTGTACTTTGACCAATCCATGATTTTCAAATTCAAAAATTAATAAGCAATTATTACCAAAGAATTGAGGTGTGCGATATGAAAATTAAGTATGCTTTGATTTGTATAATCGTAGCGAGCCTTGTAATTTGTTGTCAGCAGCCAACTCCAACAGCGAAAGCAGCAGATATTTGGTAGGATACTCCAACAGAACGAACAACATGAAAACTGGAGTCAGGTATTTTACATTTCAACAGAGCACTACAAATATTGTCCGATCTGTAAAAGAAAACTTGAATATACGGTTGCGAAGAATTAGGAGGTTGCTGGTGCTCTGGTGGTTTAACCGGAGGATGAATATTAAAATCTGGTTGGAATAATCAACCCATATAGGAGTGGGCCCGCGGGGGTTCGAACCCCGGACCTCGCGCTTATCAGGCGCGCGCTCTAACCAGGCTGAGCCACGGGCCCTCAAAAAGTTCAAGCCGTATTTCAGAAAAAGGGTTTATTAAAGTTATGGTGATCCAAGAAATATGAGAATAACAAAACAGAGCACAGACTATCAGGTTTACAGAATTTTATCAGACAGACAGTCGTCGGGAGAAGAAATCGGTAAAAAGCTCGGAATTACCAGATCTGCGGTATGGAAGACTGTAAACAAGATGAAAGAAAGTGGGGTGAAAATTGAGTCCAGTGGAAAGGGCTACGTTCTCATCGGAAAAAATGAACTAAATCCTTATGAAATAGCGGATATTACCTTTAAAAGGCTCGGCGATCATATTGACGAAATTATCTACTTCGAAACAACGGATTCGACAAATGAGAAAGCAAAAGAGTATGGAAAACCGAGAACTCTGATTTTTGCTGAGTCTCAGACTGCAGGAAAGGGCAGGTTGGGGAGGAGATGGGAAAGTCAAAAAGGGGGACTGTACTTCACTCTATCCCTCGACCCAAAGCTTGATTATACCGAAATGCCAAAAGTAACCCTCATAGCCGGACTTTCGGTTGCTGAAGCTTTGCCTGAAGCCAAGATTAAGTGGCCCAACGACGTCTTGATTAGGGGTAAGAAGGTTTGTGGGATTTTATCAGAGCTTTATGGGGAGATCGAAAGTCCCCTGATTGTCGTAGGAATTGGAATCAACGTTTCAAACCCTATTCCAGACGAACTTAAGGATTATGCAGCATCTGTCAGTGATTTTTACAGTGTTGGCCGGAGGGAAATTTTTGATTCGGTTTTGGCTAATTTTGGAAAATACTACAAAAAGCTACTGGAAGGCAAATGGAGGGATTTGAGGGAAAATTTCGTGAACAGATGCGATACGATTGGTAAGATCGTCAAAATCACAACATCAGCAGAAGAGATAGTGGGTGTGGCTGAGGATATAGGAGATGACGGATCCCTGATAGTTAACGGTCGAAGGGTTTACGCGGGAGACTGCATACATCTCCGAAATTACAGATTCACATGAAAAAGTTTTATTAAGTTGTACCAAACTGCTACTATGGAGGAGTTCCTTCATTCGGAATTTTTCGAGTGGGTGGAAAAGGCAGTTGCCCTTATTAGGACTTACGAGGGAGACAAAATTACTGTTGTGCATCACAACGATGCTGATGGTATTTGCTCTGCAGCTCTGCTTTCCAAGGTTTGCGAGTATCTGGGCTTCAAATCCGAATTCATATGCATTGAGAAGGTTTATCCAGCACTCATCGAGAGAATTCACAGAGATAGGGACGGTATGATCATATACACTGATCTTGCTGGTCTGGCGGCGGAGATGATAGACAGGATAAATGCGGGAAAGAGCAGAGTTCTGATAATAGACCATCACCCAGCAAAGGATATCGAGAGTGACACCGTCCATGTTCTAGATCCCGAACTTGCTGGAATTTCTGGAGACATATTCGTTTCAGCATCAAGCTTGAACTACATTTTCTTCAGAGTTCTGGCCGGTAAGGATGCGATGGATTACGCGTACATAGCAGTTCTTGGTAGTGTTGGTGACTATCACGACAGAAGCGGTGGAGTGCTTGGTTTCGATAGATTTGCTCTCAGCGAGGCGATTGAGAAGGATCAGGTCAAGGTAAAGTTAGAAGGCGTCAGAGAGAGATACTACATAGAGAAGTTTGGTGAATACGCAGATGTGATTGCCCAATATCTCACCACGCTCGGAGCGGTAGGATATGAAAGGAGGGGTTACAGACTCGGTATCAAAGCTTGCTTCGATGGTTTCGATGAGAGGACGCTGAAAATGGTCTCTGAACTGGAAGAACTAAAGGAGAGGAAATTCGAGGAAATGATTGAAAGACTCAAGAAGGGTGAGCTAAAGCAGGAGAAATACACCCAGTGGTTCCATGTAAGAGATTTCTTCTCTCCGATGGGTGTCAAAACTGTAGGCGAGTTCTGCCAGCTCATCAAGGACATGAGCTTTGTTAATGACAGCAAGTATTTGGTAGGATTTCAGGACAAACCCAAGTCTATTCCAGATATCGGTGAGATAGAGTGGAATTGTGTAAAGATGAGCGGTAGAATTCCGACATCTCTTGAAAGGAGGGTTTTGAGAGGAGAAATGCCTGGTCTTGATTATCTCGTTCCAAAAGCAAGCGAGACTGTTGGAGGATTTGCCGACGCAACCCATAAGATTGCTGCTGCAACGATCATAGATAAAGGTAAGGAGGAGGATTTTATCAAAGCGTTCGAAAGGCTGGTGGAAGATTATGAAGCAACTCGTAGTTAAAGATATTGAAAAGTGTGTTGGCTGCGGACTGTGCATGTATGCCTGCTCCCGTAAATCTGCCAAAACACCAGAGATAGGCAATAGTAAGTCAGGTATTCTTGCGGTAAGTCTGAGCGGTTTTGAAAGGGGAGCAACAGTAATCTTCTGCCGTGCCTGTAAGGAGCCGCCATGCGCTCAGGTCTGCCCAACTGGCGCTTTAAAGCCGAAAAAAGGTGGAGGGGTTGTTTACATTGAAAATCTCTGCTTGGGGTGCAAGTACTGCATGGATGCCTGCACTCTCAACGCAATCTTCGAAAGGGAGGACGGAAAGATAGCGGTTTGCATTCACTGCGGCTACTGTGCCAACTACTGCCCCCATGGCGTTCTTGCATACGAGGAGGTGAAAGCATGAGAGACTCCGTGCTAATAGTTGATCTCAACAACTACAGTTATGAAATTGAGCAACGCCCTGATCTTTTTGAAAAGTGGATAGGTGGTACAGGAGTGGCCGTTCAGCTTTTGAAGGAGTACATAGATCCAAAAGCCGATCCACTAAGCGGTGATAACGTCATTGTGTTCGCAACTGGTCCTTTCACCCCTGCCTATCCCCTCGCCTCTAAGACCGTTGCAATGTTCAAAAGTCCACTAACCGGCAATCTTGGAGAAAGCCATGCCGGGGGTAGGACGGCTACATCAATTGCCAACGCAGGCTATGGAGCGATTGTTATTAAGGGAGAGAGCAAAAAACCAGTATATCTTGTTATAGAGAACGAGAAGGTCTATTTCAGAGATGGCAGAGTTATCTGGGGGATTCCGGACTCTCTCATTGTCGGCAGGATAATCGCGGAGAATGAGCCGGGGAGAGGAATAAGAACGATGATGCGCATCGGTGGAGCAGGAGAGAAGCTCGTCAGGTATGCCTGTGTAACAACCGAAACGTACAGGCATTTCGGCAGGTTGGGGCTTGGTGCTGTTTTTGGAAGTAAGAAGTTAAAGGCATTGATTATCAGGGGCAGGAAGAAGTACACACCAGTTGATCCTAAAAAGTTCAGAGAGGTTTACGATGAGATCTACAGAACTGCAATTGAATCCGATGCTATGAAGAAATACCATCTTCTGGGAACTGCCAGCAATGTCATACCGCTCAACGAGCTAAATTCACTTCCGACGAGAAACCTACAGTCGGCAAGATTCGAAAAAGCAGATGAGATAAGCGGTGAGGCACTGGCAGAGTACAGCCTTGGGAGGAGAATTGCATGCAGTCATTGCCCGGTAGCTTGCATACATCTTGCTACCTTGAGAATCCCCTACGAGAACGAACCGTATTTCTTCAAGACAATCATGATATCCTACGACTACGAGCTCATCTACTCCCTTGGTTCCATGCTCGGTGTTGGGAGCAGAGACGGGCTGTTGAGGCTAATTCACAGAGTTGAGAGTTACGGTCTTGATGCGATGAGTACCGGAGTTTGCCTCGCATGGGCTACCGAGGCTCTTGCAAGAGGTATTGTGAGTGAGAAGGAAACCCTCGTAAAACTCAGCTTTGGCGATGTTGAGAGCTACCTGAAAGCAATAGACTACATCTACGAGCAGCCGAATGAATTTTACAGGCATCTTGCCATGGGTGTTGAGCACGCTTCCGGCATTTACGGTGGCAAGGAATTTGCCCTTGCATTTGGGGGCAACGAGATGCCCGGCTATCATACTGGCCACGCAACCTACCTCGGCTATGCAACAGGCTTAAGACACTCCCACCTTGATTCAGCAGGCTACAGCCTTGACCAGAAGGTGAAAGAAATGACTCCAGAGGAGGCTGTTGACAGGCTGATTGCAGAGGAGTGCTGGAGGCAAATTCTGTCCAGTCTCGTCGTCTGTTTCTTTGCAAGAGGGATTTACACGGCAGACCTGATATCCAGAGCTTTCGAACCCCTTGGAGTCGAGATAACTGAGGAAGAGCTGAAGAAGAAGGGAGAGGAGATATACAGGGAGAAATTGAAACTTAAAATTGATATGGGCTTCAACCCAGAAAATCTGACATTTCCAAAGAGAATATTCGAAGTGAAATCTCTTCACGGAACTCTGAATGAAGAATTTATCAGAAAAGCTAAGGACTACTACGTAAAGAAGGTTAAGGAAATTGTTGGCTAAATTTCCACACATTTTTCCGCTATATCCCCAAAATCACCAACTTCGAGAGTACATACTCTGTCCACGCAA
This sequence comes from Archaeoglobi archaeon, assembly GCA_029259335.1. GTDB lineage: Archaea > Halobacteriota > Archaeoglobi > Archaeoglobales > Archaeoglobaceae > Archaeoglobus. The sequence goes on along the minus strand of JAPDIY010000025.1, from coordinate 16,698 downwards.
TATCTATAGTCCACATCCCCCTCATTTATCCTCACCCATGCGTGCTTACTCCCCTCCTCATCTCCCTCTCTGTGCCCTGCACAGAACTTCACATCGTAACCCTTAGCCTTCAGAACTGCAGCCATTGCAGTTGCGACATCCTCACAATCTCCAACTCTGTGAACGAGAAACCATTCTGGGTTGACAAGAACATCTCTTCCACCAAACAAATTCTGATCGCTGACGTAATCGAATGAGAATTTCTGTCCGTTTATGTAAACCCCATCGCTCAGATTGATCATATCGGAGTAGGCTAAAACAATTTCGGATGTCGAAGCTTCTCTCACCACATCCTTAATTTTTTCGAACCTGCTATCCATGTCTCCTGCCAGTTCAATCTCTACCCTTTCTGGATTTGCAGCAACTAAACTTCTCAGCGTTTCCACATCATTTCTCAATTTTTCGTTCTCTCTTCTAAGCTCTTCAAGCATTTTAGTTGAATTTTCAAGTTTTGTCTCAACGTAGCGGGACTTCTGACTCAACAACTCGATTTTTTGGCTCAATTCCAGATATTCCTTTTTCAAAAACTCGTACTTCATTTCTGCCTTCGTCAGCTCATCGTAAAGGTAGAGCGAAAGTGTTGAGAGTAGCAGCACGGCAAAAATTGAGATTATCGCAGTTTTGCTCATACAGCAAAAGTACTCAACGAAATCAAAAATCTTACCATAAACGTTTTTTAGGATTGAGACATATTAATAATTATGAAAGCTAGAACCGTTTACTGGGGGGATAAGGACAGGATGGAAATCGTGGAGGGTTTCACGGAAATTCATTCAGCATCATTCAAGTCCGCAGGAAAGGCTTACTGGAAGCTGATGATCGCCTCACAGGAGGTTGAGGTTAAGAAGGGAAAGGTTGCACTTATAAAAATAGAAGACGTTCGGCTCCCACCCAAAACCGCAGTTTCGCCCCTATCCATCATGAGACACGCTCTTGGCGCGGTTGTTGACGTTTATGGAGAAAAGCTGTACAGAATTGAGGAGGAGAAAAAAATCGTTTACGCTGCCTTCCTTCCTGTGGAAAACGGGACTGTTGAGGTTGGAGATCTGATAGGTGTTGTTAAAGTGTATCCGATGAACGTTGCCCCGGCAGACTTTGTGGGGAGCATCGCTGAGCCGGACGTGAATGTTTCGCTCAAGGAGGCTGAGGGAAACATTGTTTACAGGAGGAATGGGGAAATCGTAAGGGAAAAGCTGAGGCTGAGAGAGTACTGGTACAGGAGATGGAACGTAGCCGAGTGGTACCCTCTGATTGCAAGAGGTGATATAGAAGTCAGAAAAGGAGAGCCAACTCTTCTGAGGGTTGAGAACGTTGAACTGCCTGAGAATACGATTCCCGTCCCGCTCTCGATCATGAGACATGCGCTGGGAACTACGATTGATGTTGCACATGCCGGAAAGCCGAGGATGGTGGAGCAGAGAAAGCTGATCACACATGCCCTTTTCGTCCCAGCCTATGATGGCATAATAAAGGATGGCGATCTCGTCGGAGTTCTCAACGCATACTACATATCAACGGGTGAGAGGGCTTCGAGGTTGCTTCAGCATCTGATAAGAAGTGTGGAGGCAAATCAAGTTTACTGGAAGAACGGAAGAATGGTTAGAAAAAGAATAACGATCTCACCCTTCAGTTTCAAGAGGAGCAGCATTGGAAAGTTCGAGCCCATTGTGGCTGCTGAGAGCAAGGATCTTGAGGAGGGAGACGTGGATCTGATCAGGATCACGGATCTCGAATTTCCTTCTGGGACAATTGTTCAGCCTTTGACAGCATTCAACCACGCTGTGGGAAGTGTTCTTGATATAGCAAGCCTTGAACCTCCAAAACCGGTAGAGGAAGACAGAAGAGCCACCTATGCACTGCTTCTTGCTGTGAAGAGTGGGAGAGTTGAGAAGGGAGATTTGCTCGGTGCTGTTGCTGTCTACAACGTCTCGGTGTTGAGGGAACCTGAGTTTTTCATCTCAAAGTATCGTGAACTGTTCGTGAAGCAATGAATTTAATAACTCAGCAAAAATTGCAGTATGGATTGGATTGAAAGGGAGAAGAGAGTCATACTGCAGACTTACACAAGGCAGGAGGTTGTGATCGAAAGAGGGGAAGGATGCTACGTTTACGACACCGAAGGTAGGAGATATCTCGACCTTGTTGCCGGAATAGCGACAGTTAGCATTGGCCACTCCAACAAGTATCTTGTTGAGAGAGTAAAGGAACAGCTTGAGAAGCTAATCCATATCTCTAACCTTTACTACACCATCCCCCAGATTGAGCTGGCCGAAAAGCTTAGCCAGATAACAGGAATGGACAGGTTCTTTTTCTGCAATAGTGGAACTGAGGCAGTCGAGGCGGCATTGAAGTTTGCAAGAAAGGTTACGAAAAAAAAGAAGTTCGTCTCATTCACCGGCGATTTTCATGGAAGGACAATGGGAGCACTGTCTGTAACCCATAAGGAGAAGTTTAGGATGCCGTTCATGCCACTTGTCGAGCCCGTAGAATTTGCAGAGTTCAATAATGTTGAGGACTTGGGGAAGAAAGTGGATGATAGCACGGCTGCGGTGATAGTTGAACTCGTTCAGGGAGAGGCAGGGGTTTATCCCGCAAAGGAGGAATTCGTTAAAGCGTTGTTCGAACTCAGGGAAAGGTACGGATTTCTGGTTATTGTGGATGAAGTACAAACCGGTTTCGGCCGAACCGGGAAGTGGTTTGCAAAAGACCATTACTCGATAGAGCCCGACATCATGACCATGGCGAAAGCAATGGGCTCGGGAATACCGATTGGATGTTGCGCTGTGACTGAAGAAGTGGCTGAGAAAATAGAGGCAGGAGACCACGGCTCCACATTTGGGGGTAACCCTGTCGCCTGCACGGCATCACTTGCAGCAATCGAGTACATCGAAAAGGAAAATCTGGTCGAAAACTCTCAGAAAATGGGCGAATATTTTGTCGAGCAGCTTGAGGAGGATTTCGAGAATGTCAGGGGCAAAGGGCTTATGATAGGCTTCGATGTTGGCGATGCTCAGTTGTTTGTCAGGAAATGCCTGAAAAATGGTTTGCTTGTCAACAATACCTCAGAAAGAAGCATCAGGCTCGTACCACCGCTGATAATAACAAAGGATGACATTGACTACGCCTTAGAAGTTATGTGCAGCTTAAAATAACAAAAAAGCCGACGGTTCCCGCAATTCCCGTGCCCTCTCGGAACACAGTACTATGCGGGACGGGACGGGGCTTAACTTCCGGGTTCGGAATGAGTCCGGGTGTTTCCCCCGCCCTATGACCGTCGGCATCTTTTCTAAGCTTCTGAGCTATTTAAGGATTTTGGTTGCCCAGAACACGCTCTTCTATGCTTATTTTTCTTGTGAATTCCTCTCTGATCTCTGGACGCATGAGATACCAGATTACCAAGAGATTTAGGATAACAGCTATGGCAGTTAGGGGCTGAATAAACGCCAGAAAAATGCCGTAGAGAACATTAAATCCAGCCAGAATCACAGTACCAATTCTACCCCACTCTTTCATCATGAACAGGCCTAAACCAACAGCAACGTAAATGACCCCGAAAAAGATTGCCACATACGTGACCGTATCGTATATCTCCGAAACAAGTTCTTCCGAGATGTTGATCATTCCTGACATACCCATCGACTGGTTGAGCAGCCTTCCATACTCCTCCACAAAGATTGGGTATGCTACATCCCTCGAAACCATAAGCGATAAACCAGAAGCGAGGAACAGGGTTCCACCGATTAGCATGATCAGAGAGAGTATTGTTACCCCTAGCGGTCGCATGGTGATTTTTTAAGGTTTTAAATTTAAATGTTTTACCTTTATTTCAGGACAAATACAGGAACTTCGGCCCTGGAAACTTCATCAAAGTTTTTGCGCCATACAACCACTAAACTGATTTTTTCCTCTTTCACGATTCTTTCAATACTCCTTTCCGATGATCCAAATCTCACAACGACCGACGTTGTAAAACCAGAAGAATTCAAGCTTTTTTCGATTTTTTCAAGCTTACTTCTGGCCTTCATCCAGTACTCCGAGAGGATTTCAGCAATCTTTGGAATTGGCAGAAGAGGATTCATTATTTCCTCTCTACTCAACTTGGTTTCGAGTGCAACATCCAGTTCAACGACATGAATGATACAGATCTCTCTGACACCAAATTTTGCGAGCATGTTTGCCGTTTCCTGAATTTTTCCGCTTACACCGTCGGAGAGATCATGTAGAAAAGCAATTTTTGAAAATAGCTCTGCAAACATAGCCTCATAGTGATTTTCTCTTAATCCCTGGCGCGTTCTGATAACAAGTGTCGGAATTTCAGATGCTTTGATAACTTTTTCAGTTGTTTTACCCAGAGACAAAGTAGTCTTACTTCTTGAAGGTATCAGCATTGCAGTATATCCCTCCGAGTTCTCTACGATAGCTTTTGCCGCATCTATTGTGGGAAGTATACTGTAACTAACTTTAAAGTACTTTGATAGCTCCTTAACATGCTGAGTCATCTTTTCCTCTGCTTTCCTTTTGAGTTTCGCCACAAATTCATCAACGTCCACACCTCCCTCAATCAGCGCAACGGGATCATACTCTATCGCATGAAACAAGTGAACTTCTTCAGTTCCAAATTTTTTCATCTCTTTTATGGCTCGAATGACGCTGCTCGAGGTTTCAGAAAGATCTACCGGGAAGAATATCTTCTCAAACATGCTACTCACCCCCGAACAGGTTTGTAGATATCTTCAGTCCCAGGCCTAAGCAGTTCATCGTTAGTTTCATAGTACTCGTAGTGAGCCAGCCCGTATTTCCAATTTTCGAAAATTGGCTTGAAAATTTTGATGAAGTTAGAGATTCCGCTTTTTTCAAAAGGTACAGCATTTGAGATCTTCAAAACTCCCAATACTTCGCTCGTCATAACATGGAAGCTCTTTGCCGAATAGAGAACCACCGAGTCAATAAAACCCTGCCTCTCTGAAATTATGACATCAACTATCTCTGCTCCATGGCGAGATAGAATATTTATTGGAACAACAATGGAGTTGGGGGGTACTTGTATCTCCTTAATTTTTACCAAATTGAAATCCCGACCCTTAATTCTTTTATTTTCGTCACATATGATAAGTTCCCATCTACCCGAAATACGCAATTCCTTGGGAAAAAAAGAATTGCAAATATCTCCAACGTTTGTGGGTTCCATATTAAATGTTCTTACTCAATACTAATAAATCTTACTGCTGAAGAAATCTGGATAGAACCACTATATCGTACAGCTTACCGTTTATATAAAATTCTTTTGAGAGATGCGCTTCTCTTTGATACCCCCATATTTCAGAACGGCTTATTGTATATATGTTGAATACTGGTGCTTCAATTTTAAGTTTCAAGACGTTTCTATCTTTTACAACCTCTTCGCAGACTTTATTCAAATTATATCCTATACCCATTCCTCTCAGTTCTTCCTTGACGGCTATCAGCAAGTGAGCGATGTGCCTTTTCCTAGGCTCTGGAGAATACTGAATAATGGCTATTCCTACAATCTCTTCCCCTATTTCCGCCAACAGAACTTCGGTATTTTCTTTAAATACATTATCACTGAGATAGGACTTTTCAAGATCACTCAGACTTTCCAGAAAAATTTCGATATTCTCTAAATCCTCGGATGTCGCCCTTCTTATTTTACAGTTTTCGAAAACCCACATAAAAAAATAAGAAAAAGTGGTTAAAAACTTATCCCTCTATTTTCAACCTCTCCTCTTCGCTTACTTCCACAACCGGTACTTCTTTTATTATCTCCGTTATCTTCGGTGTGTAACTCGCTTTAACCACAATCACCGGTGCGTTGGTCTCAAATATAGTGTTTCTCGTCCAGTTCCCCTCAAATAATCTCTTTAGTATGCCTTTCTTTTCAGCTCCAAGTACTATCAAATCTGGCTCTACTTCTTTTTCTGCTCTTCTTACCGCTTCGTCAGCTATTCCGATGTGATATCCAACAACTTCGTAATCTACTCCAGCGGTTTTCAGTTTTTCAACAGCCTCCAATATTTTCTTCTTCGCTTTAGCAATCATGGGTGCGAATTTCTTCTTTTCCGCATCATCAGAGGGGGTTGCTACCGGCTCCTCGTCTTTCACATAGAATATATATACCTTAGACTTCAGTCCAGACAGATAGAGATCTATAGCACATTCAACTGCCTTATCCGCCAATTCTGTGTCATCCAACACCAACAAAACATTCCAAACAAACTCCCTCATTTTCCACACCCCCAAAACTAACAAAATTTTTCTAAACCTCCTTTCTCGCCTTCGCCTTCGTAATTTTTATTCCAACACCCTCCAACACGTAGTATATTGCGAATCCCCACCAGAGCGTGTAGATTATGTAGAAAACGAGCAAAAGTACACCCACTAAGTCCATTGGCACAGGTTCAATACCGTAGAAATTGTATGCTGGCTCGACAACTCTGGTTATTATCTGGGTCTCAAGAAATATGCTCTCGTCAAACCTCCGATCTTCTTCAAGAGATTTTGCGATATCCTCTAAAGACACATACCAGAAGTAGAGAGTTTCCTTGGCAGACATGCCATACTTCATATTAAAGTACTTCTCGTTATTCCAATAGGCCTCATCGGCATCTTTTAGAACGCTTGAAAATATTGCTCCGAGATCGCCACGTATCGTCAAACTTTTTCCGTCCAGCTTAACATCTGCAACTTGTGAGTAAATCTTAGCAGCCTTTTCAGCATCTTCCTCATTTTCGAAGATTACTGTCAAGGCTACGCTTTTCCCCGTGTATTTTTCAGCATTTTTTGTAATTTCTGGAATGAAGTACGAAGAATGTTTTGAATACTGGTTGAACTTACTGTCGGCGTACTGGATAAAATTGATGCCACTAAACGATGGCGTTAGCATCACTGCCAAAACTATGAGGAATGTCACTGCAAGAAAAATTCCGAGCGCCAACTCTTTTTTCATGACTTACACCCCCTAAGCGCGTCTATATTTGTCGCAAACTTCCAAAGAATCCACACTGCAAACACGATAAGAATGCCAAAGAATACCACAAGCCCCAAAAAACTCAAAGCTTCAGATATGCCTTTGTCAATCGTGATCCATCCCGCTGCGGATAGTTTCGAAGGCAGTGCAAACAACCTGTTGATAAAGCCAGCTAGTATCGTTGTAGCGTAGAATCCTCTGATGTGCAGGCCTTTAACGACTTTTGTCACCAATGCTCCGATCTGAATGCCAAGGAGCGATCCGAGAAGGAGACCCATAGCCAAAGTATAGAACACAAATCCGTAGATAGCATATTGAACGATTGAAGAATATCCAGTTGTGAATATTATTTGCAGAATGCTCGTTCCAACGGTTGTGAAACTCGACACACCAAGAAGATACACGTACATCGGAAAAATCAGGAATCCCCCACCAACACCCATTATTGCACAGAGAACACCGACTACGAACCCGCAGACCAGCACAAACCAAGCCGACACTCTCCGTCCTCCGAATTCCTCGTCAAAAGTTATCATCGGTGGTAGGTTTATGGACTGCACTTTCGTTGCAATTTTCGTCATCCCTACTGTCTGAATTTCCCCACCATCAAATGCCGTCTGGACGTCGCCTCCATCAAAAGTTGCAACTCTTTTCTTAAGCTTAACGTAATCTACAAGTGCAAAGATTCCCAAAAAGCCCAGAAGCAGTACGTATATAACATTAATAAATAGGTCGCTCAAATTGGGGTTTGCGTAGAAAATCGCTCTGTTCACAACACCTCCAAGTGTAGCTCCAATAATACTTCCAACAACAAATACAACTGCTAAAGCAATAGATATGTTTCCAAGCTTTTTGTGAACGGTAGTACCAACTATTGATTTTGCGAATATGTGGAACTGATCTGTTCCCACAGCGAGTATGCCCCTAACGCCAATACTCATGAGAGCAGGAGTTATCACAAACCCTCCTCCAGCGCCAATGCAGCCAGTTATAAGCCCAGCAATTAGACCTATAAGGATGCTTGTGAAGAGCATTTCATTGGTAGAGTGCACAGGGGCATAGGCGTGCTTACCTCCAAGAATTTCTGGAAGCTCCGTCGCCGCAACAGTGTAAATCGCCATCGGTAACAGGGTAATAAACAGGACTGCCGCGAATCTTCGCCTGTCTTTAATGATTTCCATCGATGTTTCGTATTCCCACCTCGCATAGAGCTGAGAACTTACAATCATTGAATCATATATTTGCCGAAATCTTCGGAACATTATTGACACCCTCCTTAACACCTCATACTTAACAAGAAATAGTATGAAACAGGACGTATTTATATTTTTCTGACATAATTAATAATATCTCAAAATAATTGTTAATCATTAGTCACAAAAAATTTAAAAAATGCTGCACCAAAGTCCAAGCATGGAAGTCACGAAGATGAAAAGACTTACAGTATCTCTCGACGATGATACCATTGAGAAGCTCGAAGAACTTGCAAAAAAAGATAATAGAAGTCTGTCGGAAATCGTACGATCTGCCATAGCAAGTTACTACGAAATAAACACCAAAGATGCAAAACCAGAGTATTTCGAGGAATTTGTCGATCTAATGGTTGGAAGGGAGCACGTAGCTGTCGACGTTGGTTTATGGATTGCGATGATGGATGAACTATCCGAAAAAGCTGGTGATGAATTCTGGGAGATCGTAGAGAAAGTTGGAGAAGAGTACGGGCTTCAATTCAGGGAGAAAGGGTACAAAAACATCAAAGAAATTCTCAAGTTTTTTGAAATTGGAAACTGGTTCAGAGTTAATACTATCTCAGATACGAGCTACAATCTAATCCTTGTTGGACGAAATGAAACTAAACTCGTCAAAAAGTTTCTCGGAGGCCTATTCAGAATTCTTGGCATAGAAGTTGAAATGGCTGAAGGATTGAGAAAAATACTGCTAAAGATTAAAAAATAAGATTATTCAGTAAAAATGAATGCCCCCATCCGCTTTATGTCGTCGAACGTTATCTTCGGCTCAGACGGGAAAAGAATGAGATCCCATGTAGTATATACACTATGAACGCTCAAACTCCCCAGCAAATCGCCTGTCTCTATTTTCCCATCTGCGGTAGGCAAGAATATAATCTCAGAAATACTTTTTCGCTCCTCTATCCTTCTTGGACGGGGTACTCTGATGTCAAGGATGCATCCGAATGCATGAGTTGGAATATGTAACAAAGATACCACAGTATACTCCGGTATGATTATATCTCTAACCTTTACGACTGTGATTTCTCCCTTCTTAACCTCCACATCCTCCTCCGACACAACAGGGATCCAGTAACCGGAAAACGATCTCATGTACCCGACCGCATTCGTTACAATCTTCTTTCTCACAACTTTTCCTCCCTCAAAATTAGTAACACTGACCATCTGCTGCTCAACTTCTCTAAACTGAACAGTTTTATCCCTTGTTGCAACATAGTAAACATTCAGCGCCCCTATAAGATCTCCTTCTTCCACAATTCCGCTCCGCACAGCTGCAAACAATGCCCCATTAAGACTTTTCTCCTCTTCGACAAGCTTTACATCTCCAGTGACATCAACAACGGTTCCAAGGGCATGATTTATCCCGCAAAGCGGTTTAACAACAGTATTTGGCGGAAGTTCTATATTTTTTATACTCAGCTTTACAATCTCTCCACGATCAACCTCAGCGTTTTCATCACATACCACCGGAACCCAATATGCCATTGGACTCATTCTATATTCAAAACTCGGGACTGACAATTTTTTTCTCGAAATCCCATCGTATCCTTCCAAGACCATCTTCACCTCCTTTAGCTCGGTATAACCGACAAAATTGGTAATCTCTTTACTCTTTATCCCCTTCAAAATCCCTGTCTCGACAAATTGTACTTCAAACACCCCGAGGAGGTCGCCGTAATCTATTTCGCAGTTATTTGTTGGATAAACTACCACCTCATCAAGACACTTTCTTTCTTCAACCATGGTTGGAATTCCACAACTCATTAATCCCAGAATTACAACTCTTGGATGGTGAGGGATTGAGAGTGGTTTTACAAGAGTTTTTTTAGGAAGCTCCACCCGCTGTATTCTTACAACTTCTGGTTCACCTTTTCTTAATTTTTTCTTGGTATCTGAAATTACTAGTCTCCACGCAGCAAAAGGATACATCTTAAACTCAGTAATTCTTGCGTCCACAGCTTTTTCACTTACTTCATCTTTTGTAGTGTCTGACCAGAATTTTAAAACCGCTCTCATACAAACTCATAATAGTTCATAACATATTAACCTTTTGCTAACGATGGCAAAGGTATTTATACGGTATATAAGTCTTTAAAAATGGTGGTGTTATGCAGGACTATAAAATCAAAATAGAGAATGTTGTTGCTTCAACTCAAATTGGAGAGAATATCGATCTGAATAAAATTTCGAGGGAGATAAAGGATTCGGAATATAAACCGAAGCAGTTTCCTGGCCTTGTTCTCAGAACAAAAGAGCCAAAGGCTGCAGCACTTGTATTTAGGAGCGGAAAAGTTGTATGTACAGGCTCGAAGAGTGTTGAAGACGCCAGAAGGGCTGTAAAGCAGATCGTGAAGATGCTGAGAGAGATAGATATTCCGGTGATTGATGAGCCAGACGTAAAGGTTCAGAATATCGTTGCTTCAGCAGATCTCGGTGTCGATCTGAATCTGAACGCAATTGCGATAGGTCTCGGACTTGAGAACATAGAGTACGAGCCTGAGCAGTTCCCTGGCCTTGTTTACAGACTCGACGATCCAAGAGTTGTCGTGCTGATTTTCGGTTCTGGAAAAATGGTTGTTACCGGTGGTAAAAGCCCGGATGATGCAAGAAAGGCCGTTGAGAGGATATCCGAAGAGTTGAGAACCCTGGGATTGATGTAAATGTTGCTTGACAAGAAAGGTTTTATAATAGACATAGATGGAGTCGTCGGCAAGAGCAAAACACCGATAGCTGAGGGAGTTAAGGCGGTAAAGAAGCTTAAGGAGATGGGAAAGAAGATAATATTTGTTTCAAACAACTCCACAAGGAGCAGAAGGATACTGCTCGAAAGGTTGAGGTCTTTCGGCCTTGATGTTTCAGAAGATGAGATACTTGTGGCAACCTATGCAACTGCAAGGTTTATCGCAAGGGAGAAGCCGGGAGCAAGGGTTTTCACAACTGGGGAGAGGGGATTGATAGAGGAGCTTGAGCTTGCCGGATTGAAGCTTGTAGAATACAATGAGGCTGAATATCTTGTTGTGGGTTCGAATAGGGGCATAAACTTTGAACTGATGACAAAGGCTTTGAGAGCTTGCCTTAGGGGAACAAGATATGTTGCAACCAACCCTGACAGAGTTTTTCCGTCTGAGGATGGGCCAATTCCCGGAACCGGTATGATAATAGGCGCTCTGTACTGGATGACTGGAAAGGAGCCGGATGTTATTGTCGGAAAGCCATCAAAGGTTATCATGGAGGAGGCTCTGAAAATACTCGGCCTTAAAGCCAGCGAGGTTGCAGTTGTTGGAGACCAGATTGACGTTGATGTTGCTGCCGGGAAAGCTATAGGAGCAGAAACTGTTCTGGTTTTAACTGGTGTAACGACAAGAGAGAATCTTCAGCAGATGATAGAAAGGCACGGCTTAGAGCCGGATTACGTTCTCGATTCACTCTACAGCATCTTTGAGAGGTGAAGCATGGATACTGCAAACGATTTCAGGATTCTGCTCGCTGAAAAGGGTATTGATGAGATGCTGAAGGTATCTCAATCGCTGAAGGTTCAGGGGAGGAAGAAGTTCATTGATGCGCTGAAAGATGTGGCGTCGGAAATTCAGAACGTCAAATACTGCTACCTCTCTCCATCCGAGATTCTGGAATTTGAAAGCTTCCAGAATGCTATAGCTACTGCCTCATCCCTCAGAAAAATGCTCCCCGAGGATAAAGAGTACAACACAATTCTGACAGACTACTGGCTTGAATACATCGAGAAACTGCCGGAACTGATGGGGAGGGGAGAGATAAGCAGAGCTTATGAGGCGGTGAGGTACTTTGCGGGAGAGATCAGTTCGAGGAGTGAGCTTAATGGTCTCTGGCTGTGCGTATTTGATTACGGAGAGAGGCTTGAAGTTGTGACGAACAACGAGTCATTTAAGCCGGGTAAAAAAGCTGTCGTGAGCTATCTGCCACCAAGAAGATTCGGAAAGATTGTGAGCAGGGGGATGTTCGTACTAGAAGATGACAGGATCGCAAAGAAGGGGGAGCTTACCCTGAACGACATAAGGAGTATAGCAAACAGACTTGGAGAAGTGGAGTCCGCTATTATAAATTTACTGAAAAAATAAAATTATTCCTTGGGTGGCCAGTTCTTCTCAAGCCACCCCTTGATTCTTCCTGAGTCCATTGGGCCAACGAGAACCTTCCACCCGGTTTCGTCTTCAATGGCACCCTGCAATCTAGCTGCAAGTCCCGGAATGACAAGGTATTTGTGGTTTACCTTCTCCTCTATTTTCGTCTCTTCCATCAGTTCCTTGACCTTCGAAGCAGTAAACTGCCCACCAGCGACGCTAACCTCAACTCCAAGTCCCTCCGTGTTCAGGACAAGTAGCCAACCCTTGATTCCACCGCTCGTAAGATCGCTCTCGACTGTATAGTAGGTAAGGGCGAAGTTCGTTGTGATAAACACGGGATCATCTGGCCCAGGATCATTGATTGCCCTCACTCCAGGCTCAACCTGCACAGGCGTTCTTGGATCGGTGTAGATGTTGAACCTGAGGGTTATTGTGGGCATAACAACATGCTGGTCGAGGCTTCTGAAGATCATTATGTCGCCATACTTGACAATGAACATGCTCGCAATAACGGCCTCCCAGTACGATTTGCTCACCTCATCACCATCAATGAGCCATGCTGCTATCGGAGTAACCATTATCGGGTATGCAACATCTTTGTCCTGTGCAGCAATTGCAGTTCTGCGGAGCTGAATTACCCTCTCAAAAGTTCCCTTGAGCCCTTCGCCAAGAGGTTCAGTCACAGGATCGAGTACGATATCCTTTACGCCAGCCTGCTTGAAGGTCACGGCCATACTCTTCAGCAGATCCAGATCCTTCGCCCTAAGAGTTACTGGCACGTTGTAGTCGAGGGCGAGCTTGAGGAACTCCTTCCAGTTTCCTTCTGTTGCCGCATACATCAGAGGTCTCTGATCGGCCACCTCTTCCAGTGCTGCCTTCATGCACTCCGGATCAAGAGTCACGAGTATCATTGGCTTTCCGTAGCTTGCTACCTTCTTCACAACCTCTCTGTACCTCTTCGGATCATTTGAGGTGCATCTTATCGCAAAGCCATCGAGGGTCAGGAAGTTTCCAACGTAGAACTTCTTATAGCTTACAACCCTCTCACATCTCTCCTCCAAATCCTTGTCTTCCATCGTATCCCAGACATCGTAGAAGAATGCAGTGGGGTTGAAGAACGTCAACTCGTGCCTGTGGAGAACTTCCTCGCCACCTATTTTAACCGCACTATCACCGACACCTATGACAACTTCCGCTATTTCCGGTGCTGTCAGCTCCAAGAGTTCGTCGAGCTTCTTCTTAACTTTTGGATCCTTTTTAGCATCCTCAACGAGAGGTTTGCAATCCAAAACGGACGCTGATCTGTCAAGAACGTGAGCTGCAAAGCTCATGCATGTGTCATACCCACACTCCCCGCAGTTCGTTCTCGGCAGGTAGTTGTAAACTTCAAGGGGGCTTTTTACCTTCATTGTCACACCTCCATAAACATCCACTCGCCCGGATCAGCAACTCCTCCGCTCACCTTCCCGCCGAGTGTGTTGAACACCTCCTTCAGGACTGCCACTGCAACCGGGTGCATCATCATGAAGAGGTCAACTCCAGCCAGAGAGAGAGTCAGACCAGTGATGATCTCCCAGATCGGACCTCTCAGCTCTCTCGGACCCCACGGAGTATCTTCCTCAATCGGAGAGTCAATCATCCAAGCTTCTCTCGCTCCCCAAGCATTTGTCGTACCACTTGATATCGGGAAGTTCAGATCTGTATCGCCCTTCAGACCGCTGATTCTTATCCTTTCCATGTTCGTGAAGGCATAATCGAGACCGTAACCAAGTGCAGCGGTTGTTGGATCCATCACGATGCTGTTCCTCGGAACCTCAACTCTCTTCAGCAGATACCTGTTGAGGGTCTTCTGGTTGTTGATATCCATTTGAGTCCAGCTCAGCACAACATGCCCATACTTCTTTGCAGCATTCGCAATTCTCTCCCAATCCATGTCGAGTGTTGCTGAGGCAAGCATTATTCTCTCTCCCTCAGCAACCTCAGCAGCCTTCTCCAACACTTCTGGATCCTTCTCCTTGTTACCGCTACCGCCTACGATGATTGGACACTTTACTGCCTGCAACACGTCCTCAAGAACCTTTACTGCCTCACTTGCAGGTGTGTCGTCTAGCAGAGGATCAGTGCTGATCAGATGCAGCGTTACGAGATCTGCGCCATACTTCTTTACGCACTTCTTCGCCCACTCTGCAGGGTTGTCAAGGACGTCTTCGTAGTGTGTCCTTACGGCCTTTGCAAGCATCGGCTTTCTGTCAAATACATCAATTGCTATCGCAGGCAGATGCGGTTGTGGAGCATCAAAGGTATAGAACGCAAGACTCTTCTCTCCTCCAAGCGTGACAGTGTACTCTCTGCTTCCACCATCAGCTTTCGTTGCACCAAGAACAACCTCCTCAATCTTGCCCGGATACTCTTCCTTGTATGGCTCGAACTTTGCCTTAACAAGCTCCTGTGGAAGCTTGACCTCCTCAACCGGTGGCGCCACTTCAGGGGCTGGAGCAGCGCTCGGAACAGCTCCCGGCTGTGCTACGAAAGGTGTGGGAATACCGAGAGCTGCAGAAAGCCTCTGAAGATATCCAAGAGCCATGTTTGCATGATACAGAAAATTACTAAATTCTGAAAGCATCGAGTAAAGGGGCGCTATTGCTGAGAGGTCTATTGCAGAGCCCTCAAACTCTATCTCCAAGTCACCCTCTATCTTCACTCCTTCTATCTCCTCTACATTATACTTTTTGAGCAGATCCAAAAACTCCTCAAGCGTGAACTTTTTTGTCAAACCTATCACCTCGCCTTAACCGATAACCCTAAGATAAAATTCGAAACTTCCTTCATCCTCCTACAAACCTCAGAATCTTTATCTATTGCAGTCACCGGATCTCCTCTCAGATCAACCTCTGCAACGCTTTCGTCATACGGCAGCACGGCAAGGAGTTCAATTCCCTCCTCATCAGCAAATCTTCTTATAGTATCTTCCGCTTCTTTGCTCGTTATCCTATTTGCTATGAGATATATTTTCCTAAAGTTAAGTTTAAGTTCTTTTGCAAGCTCCTTTATCCTCTTTGCCGTTGCCAAGCCTTTCCTCGACATGTCCGTGACGATGATTATGTAGTCCGCATTGTCTATGGTTTTTCTGCTGAAATGCTCCAGTCCAGCTTCTGTATCGATGATAATATACTCATAGTGTCTCATCAGCTTTTTGAGTATCCCTCTGAGCAGGGAGTTGGCGAAGCAGTAGCATCCCTCCCCCTCAGGCCTTCCCATGACAATCAGGTCGTATTTCGGGCATTCACATATGGCTTCAGCGTATATTTTGCCCTCCAGCCACTGCTCCTTGTTCATCGTACCCATCTCATCTCTGCTTACCTGAAATAACTCTCGAACGTCACCAAGTGTTTTTTTCACTTCATCAGCAACGCCAAGAGCCTCCGGGAGGTTGCTGTCAGGATCCGCATCTACAGCAAGCAAGCTGGATGTATTCTCTGAAATAAAATTTATGAGGAGGGCGGAAACGAGGGTTTTTCCTGTTCCACCCTTACCTGCTACCGCTATCACTGTCATTCTTCTTCCTCAATTATAAGTTCCGGTATATGGATTTGAGCTCCTTTAAGGATGAGTTTCACCTTCTTTACTTCATCCTCCATTATTTCCCACCCTTCTTCTCCTTCTCGGCCTTCCTGACGACCACCTTGTCAATGGTGATCTTAGCATCCTTGATTACCAGCTTGATGCCTGCTGGAGCTGCTGATGTTGCCTGAGGCATCTGCAGAGCGGGAAGCTGGAATCCGGGCATTGCGGGCATCTGCATTGGCTGCATTGCCGCTGGCTGGGCTGCTGCAGCTTCAGCGGGAGCTTCTGCGACCTCTTCTGCGACCTCCTCTTCTTCCTCCTCTTCCTCAACCCATCCGTTGGTTATCTTCTGCCCGTCAACAGGTCTTACAACTCCCTTAACAACTGGATGGTCAACCTTCTTCAGGAACTCCTTGAGCTCATCCAAGGTCTTTGCATCCTCCTCAGTTGCGATCTTGTCCCTGATGTCGTCCGGAATATACTTGGCGACCCTCTCCTTGAGATCTTTCGGCATCCAGACGACTCTGTACCATCCACCATCGGCCTGAATGAACTTCTTGCTTCTGAAGTAGGCGATACCAATGCCGAGGAAACCGACAACCTGCTTTCCACCGCCCGTCTGGCCGGCCATCGTTGAGAACGTTAGCCCATTTGGAGCTGGCTCGGCATAACCTCTGTGCACCAGCCAATACCATCAACTTCTGGCATGTAGAAGCCGATAACCTCCAAGCATCCACAGCTCGTGTGCGGATACTCG
>JAPDIY010000032.1 GCA_029259335.1 Archaeoglobi archaeon | reverse complement strand
TTCGCTGCCTTGAATATCTCGTAGAATGGTTTGCCGTAATCTCTGCTCGTGCAGCTCGGCACGTTCTTGAGCACATCGCTGTACTCCTTAACGGTCAGGAAAACACTTCCGTAGTACATCATGCTGTCGTTGGTTGATCCCATCGCCTTCAGGTCGTTTTCGAGGATCGGCGATATCGGACACCTGCCCGCACCACTCACTATGAGCTTTGGATCGTAGCCGATCTCGTTCATCTTGAAGATGGCAGTCTCTACGATTCTACCAGAAATCTGAACGCTGCCAACAAGCGATGCTGTCGGAGCCACGAGAGCGTAAACATTTTCTGGATCAACCTCACACTCCTTGGCGATGAACTCGATTACCTTTTCATCCGGAAGCTGGTTGGCTTCAAGGGCAATTACGGCCACATCAGCATCATCTTCGTACTCGATCTGTTCATAGGTTTTCTTAGGTTTCAAGGCAAGTGCCCTCGCAGGTCCGCTTCCCATAGCAAAGTACTTCTCGACCTTTACTGCCCATCCTGCCTTCTGACTTCCAAGACAGGCAATTGCCGGATGGTCTGTGTATTCGGTGACGAACGCAAACGGCACATCTCTGATTGTGTCCACAACGATATCAACGTCAGCCAGACCACCCATACAAACCTGCGTGTACATTATCCCAGCATCGTAACTTCCGGGCACGTTCACTCCGCAGTCAACAATGGTGCCTCCATTTTCAAGCTTCTTGGACTCAATTCTTAGCTCCTCTTCATAATCTAACATGTCCTCAACAATTTCTGCTGCAATTTCATTTACACTTAACACATTTCTCACCTCAGCTTTAACCTTCTTTGTGAGTTTTTATTTTTTATCTTTTAGTTTTGCTCCTTCGTCTTTCACCCTAACTCTTCCCTTACCTCAGAATCCTTCAAACCCATGAGCTTTAAATACTCTTTGAGCATTCTTGGGAACTTTGAGGCCTCAACAAACCTCAGTCCAAGTCTTTCGCTCCATTTTCTGATTCCCGCATCACTGCTCACCACTCCTGCCTCTAACTCTTTTGCCAGAAGAAGAACATCGAGATCAGGAGCGCTATCTAAAATCCCCTGCCTCATCACAGATCTGTACTTATCTCTGAACTTAGACACCAAATTTCCGATTTCTGCCTCAATATTACTCTTGTCCTCCAATTTTGATGCAATTGCTGAAGCTTCGAGGATGTACTCCTCTGCCAGCCTTCTACCCCTGTTCATTTTCTGCCTGACCGTTATGATGTACTCGTAAAAAATTGCTGCGGGAATTTTAACCTCATATCTGTTCGGTGTCTTTTTAACAAGCCATGTATCGAGCTTTGTGAAAATATCCTCGTCACACCCGTATCTCTTCAAAAAACTGGTTAATTCGGTGTAAACCGAGGGGTAGGGAATATAGCAGCTAATATCAAGCTTCAATCTTGCGAGTGCAATCAGATCAAGTACTTCGTTGGCAGATTCGCAGAGGGACTCATAACCCTCTTTAATCCTCAAACCGGCGTCTGTTATCGCTGTGGTATCCAGAACAAACCTCTGTCGCATTCAAAAAGATATTATCATGGCAATATAAGTAATTTTCCCGTCAGGCTCGCTTGACGAGTGTATTCAACAGTCTTTTCCTTGAAATCAAATCTCTCTTTTCCATAGCTCTCTCATCAAAATTGCTTAATTTTTCCACAATTCTTTCAACTGCCTCTTTCAGGGCACTGGAGGATTCACCCATTGGTGATGCGACCACAACTGGACGGTTGTAGGAGAGAGCCTTTTTTACTGCAGGATCTTCGGGAACCAAAGCCAAAATCTCACCGAATAGCGCCTCAATGTCTTCCACTTCCACCTCAGAGTTTTCGGAATACCTGTTCACTACAACCCCCATCATCTCCGTGTTCAGCTTGTCTCCCGCCATTTTAACGGCAAGTGCATTTTTGATGGACGCTACCCTAGGCTGGAGAACCAGTATCTGAGAGTTACAGGCAGACAAGGCAATAACAATCTCTTCATCAAAACCTCCAGGTACATCAAATATTAGAATATCCGATTCATCTATAATTCTTTCAAAAAGAGCTTTAACCCCTTCTTTGTTTCTGAGATCCTTTAATTTCATTCCGGCAGGGATTACCTTTACACGTGCCAGACCGCTGTAGATGACATCATCAATCTCCACTTCCCCGCTGAAGAAATTGTTCAGGGTGAGAGGAATATCCTCTATTTGGGCAATGTTGTTCAGAGAAACCATGGAAGGGTCAAAGTCGATAACTGTGACTTCGTATTCATTTTGGGCCAACAAAACTGCCGAGTTCATAACAAATGTTGTCTTTCCTTCCATATTTCCGCCAGACGTAACGACTATGGTTTCAAACATCTTCCTTATCTATATTTTAAATAACTTAAATTTTTCCATGACAGATAAATTTTTAAATCAAACTACCGTCAAGCATCCGATGTCATCATTGAGAGCTTACATAATAACAAGGTTTTTAATGGTAATTCCCACAGTGTTAATTCTCCTGACTTTGGTTTTCCTGATACTCCGTATTATCCCTGGTGATCCAATAACGTCGATGGTCGGTCAAAAGGTTCCGGAAGAAGTCCTGGAAAAGATGAGGCACGAAGCGGGGCTTGATAAGCCATATCATATCCAGTATCTGGAATACTTAGCGGGTGTTTTTACCGGAAATCTTGGAAGATCAATGATATGGGGCAAAAGACCTGTTATTGCAGAAATAATGGATCACTTCCCTGCCACGCTTGAACTTACTATCTTCGGATTCGTTCTGAGCGTTCTAATTGGCATCATCACTGGTTCAATCGCCGCCTTCAGGAGAGGTTCAAAAACCGATACCGGAATGAGGATATACAGTATAATAGCGTACACCCTCTTTATACCATGGTTCGGAATGCTTTTGCAGATGCTGTTTGGCGTTTATCTGGAGTTACTCCCAATCGGAGGCAGAATTACGCCGGGATACTCGCCTGAAACTATTACAGGCCTCTACGTCCTTGACAGCATTCTTACTCTTAATCTAACCTCGCTTGTGGATGCTCTTGCTCATCTCGCCCTGCCATCAATAACTCTCGGCATTGTCCTCTCGGGAGCGTACACGAGGCTGGTGAGGAACAACCTGATTGATGTGTTGAGTCAGGATTTCATAAGGGCTTACAGGGCAAGAGGGGTGAGGGAACGCAAGGTCATATTTCATGCAATGAAGAATGCCTTCATCCCCGTCATCACTTTGATGGGACTGCAGTTCGCCATACTCCTTGCAGGTGCGGTGCTGACTGAGTCAACCTTCTCGTGGCCGGGAATGGGTACTTTCCTCATAGAGAGGATTGAATACAGAGATTACACTGCAGTTCAGGGAGCCATAGTGTTCTACGCGATGTTTGTAGCACTGATAAGCTTGGTGGTAGACGTGATATACGCACTGCTTGATCCGAGGATTAGATATTGAGGTGGGTAGAATGACAGAGGTGAAAAATCTCGCAACCACGATATTCAGCTTCCTTCCAGAGGCTGAAGGCAGATACATGGTCTTAGCAGGATTGGGAATAATCATAACAGTCGCTCTCATGGCCCTACTTGCTCCACTCATAGCACCATACGACCCCATCAAATCGAGTGGTGACGTTCTGCAATCTCCAAGTCCGAACCATATAATGGGGACGGATAATCTTGGTAGAGATGTTTTCTCCCGAATCATATTCGGTTCAAGAGTAGTTCTCGCTGTAGTTTTCTCGGCATCTCTAATTTCAATGGTTATCGGAGTTCCCCTTGGATTAGTGTCC
The DNA here is from genome assembly GCA_029259335.1 of Archaeoglobi archaeon. GTDB lineage: Archaea > Halobacteriota > Archaeoglobi > Archaeoglobales > Archaeoglobaceae > Archaeoglobus. The sequence continues at coordinate 23,117 of JAPDIY010000032.1, read as the reverse complement.
GGCTACTTCGGTGGAAAGCTCGATAGGATTCTCTCCATGCTGATGGACAGTATGTACGCATTTCCCGGCCTGATTCTGGCCATTGCTATAGCCGCGGTTCTTGGTCCAAGCGTCTTTAATGCTGTTGTTGCAATCTCCGTCGTTTACGTTCCCACATATTTCAGAATGATACGCGGTCAGACTCTCAGCCTCAAATCTCTGCTATTTGTTGAAGCTGCGAGAGCGATTGGAGCCACTGATGGGAGGATTATGAAGAAGTACATCTTTCCGAACCTCATTCCAACGCTCGTTGTTGTCTTCTCCCTGAGTGTTGCCGATGCAATACTGACTGAGGCTGGTCTGAGCTTTCTCGGATTTATTGTCAGCGCTCCAACACCTGACTGGGGTTTTGAACTTGCATCAGGTAGGCCGTACCTTCCCGCAGGCTACTGGTGGATGATTACGTTTCCCGGCTTGATGGTTATGCTGCTATCACTCGGATTTGCACTGGTCGGTGAGGGACTTAGCGAGGTTTACGCACCGAGGAGGGAGAGATGATGCTGCTGGAAGTGAAGAATCTCACGACGATCTTCAAGACGAAAAGAGGAGTTGTCAGAGCAGTTGACAATGTCTCATTATCCCTCGATAAGGGGGATTTTCTTTCGGTGGTAGGTGAGAGTGGATGCGGAAAGTCAACCCTCGCATACTCCATAATCAAGTTGATAGACTCACCCGGTGAGATTGCAAGCGGTAAGATCTACTTTGATGGTAAGGAACTTACAAGCCTGAGCGAGGAAAAAATGAGAAAGGTGAGGGGGAAGGAAATAGGAATGGTCTTTCAGGATCCGATGACGAGTTTAGACCCCCTAGAAAAAATCGGAGATCAGATAGCTGAGACCCTGATGGAGCATACGGATGTGACAAAAAAAGAGGCGTGGCAAATTGCAAGAGAGATGCTCGAAAAGGTTGGCTTACCTCCAGACAGGGTTGACTCCTATCCACACCAGCTAAGCGGTGGTCAGAGGCAGAGGGTCGTTATAGCAATGGCTGTAAGTTTGAATCCGAAACTGCTGATCGCGGATGAGCCGACCACTGCCCTTGACGTAATTGTTCAGGAGAAGATAATGGATTTGCTCAATGAGATGCGCAAGGAGGGTAGAGCGATAATGCTGATCACCCATGACTTTGCTCTCGCTGCCGAGAGGAGCGACAGAATAGCGGTGATGTACGCTGGCTGGATCGTCGAAATGGGAGAGGCTGAGAGGTTAACAAAAGATCCGTTACACCCCTACACGAGAGGTCTCATCGATTCCGTTCCGGATGTCTGGGTTGACAGAGAGATAAAGCCGCTGCCCGGATTCCCGCCAGACCTCGTCAAACCGCCAGAAGGATGCAGGTTCAGACCAAGGTGTCCAGTAGCAACGGAGAGGTGCATGAAAGAGCCGCCGGGTGTTGAGGTTGATGGCAGGTATGTAAAATGCTGGCTTTACGAGGTGGAATGATGCTCAGAGTTGAAGGACTGAAGAAGTACTTTCCCGTCCAGAAATCATCCATCGAAGTTCTGCTCACTAAAAGAAGGGATTTTGTGAGGGCAGTTGATGGTGTCAGCTTTGAAGTTCGCAAAGGAGAAGTGCTCTCTTTGGTTGGTGAAAGCGGTTGCGGTAAAACTACAACTGGCAGAATTCTCGTCGGACTTGAGACTCCCACTGACGGGAAGATATACTTCAAGGAGAAGGAAGTTACGGCGATGGATAAGGATGAGCTGAGAAAGCTCAGAAGGCACATCCAGATGGTTTTTCAAGATCCTTACGCTTCTCTCAATCCAAGAATGAAGGTTGGTGAACATCTTGAGGATTCTCTGGCTGTTCACGGGATTGCGGAAGGTGAAGAGGCAAGGGAAATAGCAATGGCGATGCTTGACAGAGTTGGACTGCCGGGAGAGCAGTTTTACAATAGGATGCCATACCAGCTAAGCGGCGGTCAGAGGCAGAGGGTTGCAATCGCCAGAGCCATGATACTCAAGCCGGAGTTCATTGTCGCTGACGAGCCGGTATCGATGATTGATGTTAGTCTCAGAGCAGCAATTCTTGACTTACTTATGTCGTTCAGAGAGGAGTATAATTTGAGCATGATATTCATCACCCACGATCTCTCGGTGGCGAGACTGGTTGGGGACAGAATAGCGGTGATGTACCTCGGAAAGATTGTGGAGATAGGGGAAACAAGGAGGGTTATTCACAATCCGAAGCACCCATACACCGCTGCTCTGCTCTCTTCAGTTCCCAGCTTTGTAAAGAGGAAAGAGAGAATAGAGATCATTGGAGATATAGCCAATCCAATTGATATCCCATCGGGATGCAGATACCATCCCAGATGCCCATTTGCGAGAGAAATCTGCAGAAAGGAAGAACCTGAGCTTGAAGGCAACGGACATCTTTTTGCATGCCACTTTCCACTTGACCTTTCCTTATAGTCCGGCAAAGAGTGAGTTGCAAGGTATTTTCAAAGGTATTTCAGTAGTGTGGTATCCCAAATTATATTTACACTTCCTCATCCCACCACCTCCTCACGAACCACATAACTCTCTCAGGAGGGAGCTTGTACCAGAACGCATTGATCGGTTCATCCCAGTCCAGGCTTTTGTGAGGTTTAACCTCATTATGCCATCTTACAACAGCCCCAACTGAGCCAAACTTTTCTGCTCTTCTCTCAACCTCACCAAAGAATCTCTCTATCTTGCCATTGGTTTGAGGATGCTTTATCCTGGCAACTATATGCCTTACACCGTGTTCAGCAAGAAACTGCTTGAATTTGTGGCTTGCAGAATCTCTATTCCTTGAAGGAACGGACTGGGTTCCATGATCCGTCAATATTTCATCTGGAATGCCATATTCAGCAAATCCTCTTCTCAGAACTTTGATGGTGTTCTCCGTAGTTGCTTCATCAAAAACACCACAACATGTCACAACTCTGCTTGCATCGTCCATGAAGGCAATTATCCATTTCTCCTCTCCATTAAGATTGATCAGCTTCCAGTCTCCCTGCCATAGAGACATTGAATGAGCTCTCTCGTATCTAACCCACTTTCTCTGCTTTTTCTTCTTCATATTCTCCTCCACCAAACCATAGTTTAGCAGAACTTTGTAGATGGTGTTGTGAGGGATATGGATCCCATAAACTTCCTCTATCTTCTTTTCCAAGTGAACCGGTCCAAGGTTGAACTCTTTGTGGGCTTCCAGGATGATTTTTTCTGTTTCCTCGTCTATCTCTTTGGGTTTCCTTCCCGGTTTTTTCAGGAATGGGATTTCTCCTGTTTCTTTGAACTTCTTGATTATCTGGTGGACTCTTTGCCTTGATATCTGAAAGAATTCCGCTATCTTTGTTATTGACTTTCCTTTAAGCCACTGTTTCACTATTCTTGCTATGTCCTTGTTCGTTAGCTTCCTCACGTGGCAATCTTGTTGGAGTGTAAAGTTATTTCGGGATACTACAAAAGGTATTTCAGTAGCAAAAAATATTTAATATTTTGTAACATAAATTGATTTGTGCTCGTGGCAGAAGTGTATGGATTATTTGCTGTAAAAAGCGTGTTTGGTAGCTCTCCGGTAGTTGTTCTCAGGACAGAGGACGGTAGGGTTTTGCCAATCTACATAGGATTTGCGGAAGCTCTCTCGATTTACTATGCTCTGCGCGGAGATGTCCCTCCGAGACCGATGACGCATGATTTGATGGTAGATGTGATCAGCAAGCTGAATGCCAAGGTCGAGAAGATTGTGATTGACGATCTTATTGACAACACTTTCTACGCAAGACTAGTTCTGAAGCAGAATGACAAGACAATAGAGGTTGATGCAAGGCCGAGCGACAGTATAGCGATAGCAATAAGGCTTGCCTGTCCCATATTCGTTGAGGAGGAGGTTATGGACGAGGCAGGAAGTGAGGAGCTCCCTTCTGAATTCGTGGACTTCAGTGAGGGTTTCGGGATTTAATGTAAAGAACCCTCATCGTAAAAACCTGTTCATCCTGATAGAGAAACTGCCAGATATTGTTCCTGACTACCACCTTTTTTGGAAAATCGAATTTTCTCGCCAGCTTAATACCTGCTCTGCTCTGGGGTATGGCTCCGAAGATTAGTGGGTCTACCGGAGCTTTACCCTGAAAAACCACTGCACTGTCATCCATTTCAATCTTGTTTATGTTGCTAACTGTAAATCCTATTTTCAGCATCTCTTCCCCGTTCTTGTACAGAGTCAGGATTGATGGATTACCCTTTACTTCTGAAACTATCCAGAAGCTCTCTGATAGGGATTTGAGATCTTCAAGACTCATCTTTCCCCTGTTGATGTATCTCCAATTGAAAAATCTTGCAATAACCTTTGTGAATCTTCTCGTCTTTCTACCGGGCTTTCTCGATGTGGTTATAAGGTGCATCTCACAAAACCGCCCTCGTCCATTCCTACAATCGTATTTCCGGATTTTTCAGGGATGACAACTCCTTCAGCTTCATCCATTCGGTCTATTTTCCTCACGGATACTATCCTGAATCCATCGATGATGATATCGAGAAATTCGCCTGAATTAGCTGGCTCGCATTCACAGCCGTAAAAGTTGGCGGGCATAAGATTGTAGGCTATACCTTCCTCTCTCCCAAGCTCCTCGCCGAAGAGGATTTCCTGAAGACTTTTGCTGAAAAACCGCCAGTCCGCCTCAACGAGAAACTGTCTGGGAAAGGCCGAAAAGTAGGTAACTATCTCCTCAACGTTCTCCTTTTCATGAACCCACCTGCAGTTTTGGCAGCTCCAGACGTAGCTGCCCGTAGATGAAACGATGAGTTCTCCACCAAGTCGGTAAATCAAACATGGGTAGAAGGGGCAGAAGCAGAGGGAGCAGTCTTGCCCTTCGAAATGGCATGGGTAGTGGTAGCATTCAGGTGCTGAACCAGCTAAATCTTCCATTGCGGCAAACAGATCAATAAGGGCTCGCTCCCTCTCACTTTTCATTCGACCACCTTTGCAACCATATCCCCAACTCCAACCCCGATATCTTTCGCTACAGGTTCGCACTTGGCTGTAAGCAAGAAGGCGATGGGCTTGAACTCAGCATCAGAGAGACATTCGTAATTTGCCATCCCCTTCGCTACTATCACATCCGCTTCTTCCAGACGTTGCAAAGTTCTCTCAGGCAACTCTTCCTTTATAATCCCAATCGCACCCTCACCGTTCGTCAGAAGCTCGTCAGCTATCCTGTCAACCCCTGCAAGCTTTGCATCGTCGATGGTGGCGTCACTTATAATCGGCTTTCCCCTCACGACAACAGTAAGTCTCTCGGAGTATTTCTTAATTTCCTTCATCAAAAGAGTGTCAAACACTATTTCTCCCGCGTTGTCTGTCAGATAAACGACCTTTCCACTGCAAAGCTCTTTCAACCTCGGAACATCATCTATAGTCAGCCCCTCCGCCATTTTTTTCGTCAGAAATTCCTGAAAATCACTCTCAGCAACTTTATGCCCCTGAACACCGTAATCGAATGTATTGGCGACAATGGAAACAATAACTGCAGCTTTAAAAGGGTCTTCAGATTCCATGACGATTTTCTCCGCCAAAGGCAGAGCTTCCAGAGCAACCCTGTTTGCATTCTCTTTAACCTTCAAGTACGGATCTCCAACGCCGAGAATCTCGTAAACCCTTCTATGGATTCTGGTTGCGAGATGGGCATTTATCGGCCTCTTCGAATAGTTCTCGTAGAGTAGCCTTAGAGACTCCTCAACACATCTCGAAATTTTGCTTTCATCATCGGTAACAAGCTTCGCTTCGTAATACACTCTTCCGAGAAGGCATGAGGGACAGAGAGGCGAAATTTTCATGGGTTTTCTTCATCACTGCGGTTATTAACTTTACTCAAAACTGATCAGACCAAGCTGAAGTCTACCCTTTGGAACAACTATCTCCCCATCTGAGCCTTTCAGCAAAACACCCTCTCCCCTGTCAAACATCATAACCGTAAGTGCCGCGATTATGGCGTCAACCTCATCATGATTTGCACTCTCGACCTCCACGAACCTCGATAAATCCCGGATTATCTCATCCAACCCCTCCTTTGTGCGCTTCTTCGCCTTGGGAGCTATGTTAAGAATCGCCCTTGCGGCGTATGGATAAACTTCGTAGACTTCAATTCCCATCGACCTCAACTCTTCTGCGATTTCCATGCCTCTTAATGCGATTTTTTGGAAAAATGGCGCGCCTGAAGGAAACAATCTTATTCCCATCTTCAAAAGCAGCCTCTCGCACTCTCTGAAGGCTCCCCTTTCAGGAAAGCTGAGCGGAGCATCGATACCGGCAACCTTGATATCGCTCAGATCCAGTTCTTCATAATCTCCAAGAAACTCGATACCATCGCCTATAACCGCGGCATGGCATTTTTTCAATCCGACATCTATACCGCAGTACACACGAATATGTTGTTTTTATCCTTTAAAGCTTTCCATCAAGTTCTAAAGCTTCTCGGCACCAAGCCCTGAAGCATCATGCAGTCGGCAATCGTTAGTGCAACCATAGCCTCAACCACGGGCACCGCTCTTGGCACAATGCAGGGGTCATGCCTCCCCTTGATGCCTATCTCAACCTCCTCCATTTTCTCGTAGTCAACCGTTCTCTGCCTTTTCGATATCGAAGGTGTGGGCTTTACTGCTGCCCTGATAACTATATCTGCACCATTCGATATGCCCCCAAGAATTCCACCAGCGTTGTTCGTCGCAAAACCGATTTTTCCATCTTTGATCACAAGTTCATCGTTGCTCTCACTTCCCCGCATTTTCGCAACTTTAAAGCCTGCCCCAATCTCAACACCCTTCACAGCAGGAATCCCCATTACAGCATAGGCAAGATAGGCATCGAGCTTCCCGAAAACTGGCTCGCCAAGACCGACAGGGACGTTTTTCGCCACTACTTCAACCACACCACCAACACTGTCGCCCTCACTCATCGCCACCTTAAGCCTACTCTCTACCTCTTTCTCAGCTTTTCTGTCCGGCATTCTCAGCGGGCTTTTTTCCGCCACTTCAAAGGCCTTTTCAGCATCCTCTACCTCGCATCTTACACCGGCTATTTCCTTTGCGTACCCCAGAATTTTTATTCCGAACTTTTTGAGGAGAAGTTTCGCCAAAGCTCCTGCAGCAACTCTCGCAGCAGTTTCTCTCGCTGAAGCTCTCCCGCCACCCCTCCAGTCCCTTACGCCAAATTTGGCGTGATACGTAAAATCAGCATGTCCTGGACGGAATACAGTTTTCAGATCCTCGTAGGGTCTTGAATCAACATCCGTGTTCCATATAAGCATCGAAATTGGAGTTCCGAGAGTTATACCATTCAGAATACCGGACAGAATCTCCACCCTGTCCTCCTCTTTCCTCTTTGACGCGAACTTCCCTCCAGGTCTCCTTCTTTCCATCTCTCTGTTAATGTACTCAATATCAACTTCAATCCCTGCGGGAAAACCATCTAAAACGCATCCAACAGCTCTTCCGTGACTTTCGCCCCAAGTGGTTACCCTCAGTGTGTAACCAAAAGTGTTCATGTTACCCTCCTTCTTTTTCAGCTATAAGCAGTTATTGCACTCTTACCTGTCCCATACATGCTCGCTGCAGCATCTGTAAGCCTTTCAACATTCAACTTCGGCCCGTAAACAATCAGCACTGGCATGAAATATGTTAGAATGGGAGCAAATAAATTTTCTCACTCCATACTCACTCTCTCAACATATCTCCCTCTTTCCTCAATCTCCTTCGCTCTCTCTATGACATCAGGACTTCCCCTCGCAGCCAAGTATCCCTCGACGAAAGCATCCCTCAGCCTTTCCCAGTTTTCAAAGCTCGCCTTCAACGACTCGAAGTAAACGTGCACATCCACACCCATAGGCTCGATTCTGTTGTCATAAAAAGCAAGGCCGAAGTCCACAAAGAAGATCCTGCCCTCACACTCTATCATATTCATCGGAGTGATATCGCCATGAACAATTCCTGCTCTGTGCAGTCTTGCGACGTATCTGCCGATCTCCTTGCTTATCTCTTCACTCATGCACTCCTTCACTGGCTTACCTTTAATCCTCTCCATTACGATAGTATCGTTCTCTATATCCAGAACAATCGGAGTAGGAACACCAACTCTGCGGGAGTGCGAGATTATCTTGGCTTCATTCCTCGTTCTTCTGAATCTTAACTCGTCATCCAACTCTCTTATCCTGTACCTCTTTGGTTTTCTTCCCTTTATCACAATATCCTCCAGAATTCTGACCTCAGCTTCCCCACCAAGATAAACCTTCACAAACAGAGAGAGTAAGGTTTGTTTTTAAATTAATCTGCTTCCTTCAAGGCCTTAAGCTCACACATGATGCATTTCGATTCGCCATAGGTGCAGTACTCCTCCCTTCTAAATCCGGGTTTGCAGACGATAGTGGGTGTTCTAGTGTTGAACACTACCTCTTTGTAAAGATCGCCATGCAGAACTCTCTCAATCAGTCCCCTCCTCCTCATTCCGAACACTATCAAATCTGGCTTTAAAATTTCCTCAAACTTCAGAACTTCTTCACTCAAAGGTCCAAAAAGGATCTTCACCTGTCTAACTTTAAAACCTACATTTTCAAGCCTCTTTTTTGAAGTATCTGCAATCTGTGACGCTTTCAGCCTCAGTCGTGTAAAAACCCTCACTTCCCTTTCCGCAGATAAAAGTGGGTATACTACGTGAGAGCCGTAGAATATGTAAATTTCACCCCTAAAGCCAGCTCTACCCAAAAATTCGAGAGTTTCAACTGCTGCTTCTCCGTATTCAGTATCATCGATTACGAGGATTACTCTGCTGTTCACTCCCCACACCAGCCTGTAAAATAGTATTTGTAGCTGAACAAATTTATATCTTGCTAATTAGTCATTTGACAGGTCATATCCAATCTGGCTGAAGAATATCTATATCTCTCTGAGCTAAGTTTCCAATTTCGACACGCGACAGATGTTAAGTATTCCGAGAAGCTCTCCTTCTTTAACCTCTCCGTCGAGCACCGGTAAAAATACAATTTTCCTTATCGTTCTGCCCTCTTCCTCAACTTTCTTTGGAGGTCCATGTAAGTAAATATCAAGAAAGGATCCGTAAGCGTGCCTCATAACACTGACAGGGTATGTTATTGTATTTTTAGGTAATTTTATCGGGTTTACGGCAATTATAGTTGGTTCCCCACGCATCAATTTTTTATTCTCCTTTGAAATCAGTACTTCCCAAGATGCACTTCCACTACGTCTGTATCTGAAAGGTTTGACAGTCACTTCTTTGCTAACTATTCCTTCCCCGCTCCTGTACACCATCCTTATTTTCTCAGGCTCTTTTTCGATTGGTAATGTCTTGGCATCCTTCACATCAACATAGTAAACATTTATAGCACCAAGCAAATCTCCTTCTTCAACAATTCCATCACTCACAGGCATGAAAATCGCCTGATGAATGATCTTTTCCTCCTCCACCTTTGAAGGCTTGCCAAGTTGGATTACATCAACCAAAGCACCATACGCATTGAGCATCACGCCGAGCGGTACAACAATGGTGTTTGGAGGCAACTTCACTTCTTGTATGGGGATTCTGACTATTTCTCCTTTTCTTACTTTTACTTTCTCCCAAGCAACAACAGGTTTCCAAATGCCAATGTGGCTTCTACTGTATCCAAAAACCCCGGTCTTGAACTTCTCCCTGTAAATATTTCCGTTGTCTCTCCAACTCAAATAAGCTTCAACTATCTCCTCCTTCAGCTCAATTTTTGGAAGAGTCAAATTCAAAATTCTGGATAGCAGACTGGTTTTAACGAAGAAAACCTTTAGAACGCCGACCAAATCTCCTTTTTTTATCTCTCCCGATTCAACTGGTAGAAACAGTACCTGATTTACGCATTTATCTTCTTCAACTCTCCCGGGAATGCCGCACTCAACGACATCAATCACACTACCAAGAGCGTGTCTCATTATGTGCAGCGGCCCAACCATTGTATTTTCGGGAACCTCGATTGTTTTTATTTTAATAATAGTTGGCTCTCCCTTCTCAACGCAAACGTCTTCATCTGCAACCAGACTTTTCCACTGCGTCACTGGAGCCATTTTATAGCCAAAGGGCTTCAACTCAATTTCCGTCTCCTCTATTCTCCCACCAATCTCGTCTGCCCAGTAAACCATCTTGACTTTCATGTCCAATGAAAAAGTAAAACAATCAATCTTATAAATTTTTTTTGTAGATTTATTAATTTCGAAAAAACCGGGATTTCGAATTTGGCTTAATTTCGATACATTTATTAACTTCTCTTTAAGCTGGAGGTTTGAAAGACACTTCAGGTGTTAGCTATGGCTGGCGAGATACTTGTTATAGGAGGCGGAATTGCTGGTCTGACCGCTGCAATTGAAGCTGCTGAAACCGGCTATGATGTAATACTTGTGGAAAAGAATCCCTATCTGGGAGGCAGGGTTTCTCAGCTAAACAAGTACTTCCCAAAGCTCTGTCCACCGTTCTGCGGACTTGAGATATTCTTCAAGAGGATGAAGAGTACACCAAAGCTGAAATACTTTACAAACGCGGAGGTTCTTGAAATCAGGGGAGAAGAGGGGAATTTCAATGTCAAGGTAAAGTTGAAACCGAGATATGTCAACGAGAACTGCACCGCATGTGGAGCCTGCAGAGAGGTCTGTCCTGTTGAGGCACCGGATGACTACAACTTCGGGCTTAAGACGAAGAAGGCAATTGATATCCCAAGCATAATGGCTATGCCCTTCCGATACTACATAGACGACAGATACTGCAACAAGTGTGGGGAGTGCGTGTCGGCGTGCAAGTACAACGCAATAAATCTGGAAGAGGAAGAGAAAATAATTGACCTCAATGTTGCATCCATCATCGTTGCCACTGGCTGGAAGCCGTACGATGCAACAAAGCTCGACAACCTTGGGTATGGTAAGTTCAAGAACGTCATAACGAACATGGAGATGGAAAGACTCGCCTCGCTGAACGGCCCGACGGGTGGTAAGATCCAGACAATGGATGGAAGGGATATTGAGAGCATTGCCTTTGTCCAGTGTGCAGGAAGCAGAGATGAAAACCACCTGCCGTACTGTTCAGCGGTCTGCTGCTTGGCAAGCTTGAAGCAGGCTACCTACGTGAGGGAGCAGTACCCGGATGCGAAGATATACATTTTCTACATAGACATAAGAGCCTTTGGCAGGTATGAGGACTTCTTTGCCAAGGTTAAGGCTGATGAGAACATTGAGCTGATTAAGGGCAAGGTGGCAAAGGTTGAGGAGAAGGATGGTAAGCTCGTTGTCACCGCTGAGGACACGCTTACTGGCGAGAAAGAGCAGAGAGAAGTAGATATGGTCGTACTCGCAACAGGAATGCAGCCTGCCATCGAGCCGATTCCGGGAATCGAGGTTGATGAATATGGATTTGTCAAACCCAAACCGGGGATCATTCCGGCAGGTGTGGCAGCGATGCCAATGGACGTTGCATCTGCTAATGAAAGTGCAACAGGAGCGGCTTTGAAGGCCATACAGGTGGCGAGGAGGTGAAAAAATGGAGAAGGTTGGTGTTTACATCTGTTCCGGCTGTGATATTGATAAGCTCGACATCGAGAGACTCAAGAACGTCGTCAAGGAGGAATTCGGTATAGATGCTAAAGTTCATCCTCATCTCTGCTCAAAAGAGGGTGTTGAGCTGATAAAAAGCGACCTATCAGAACTTGACGCTGTAGTTATAGCCGCCTGTTCACCCCGTGTAAAAACCGCCGTTTTCACGTTTGACGATAAATATGTGGAGAGGGCAAACCTCAGAGAGGGTGTTGTGTGGAGCCACGATATTGACGAGCACGCTCAGGAGCTTGCAGAGGATTATCTGAGAATAGCAATCACAAAGGCTCAAAAGGCTGAAAAGCCGGAACCCTATCTTGAAGAGGTATCCAAAGACATCCTCGTTGTAGGTGGGGGAGTCACGGGGTTGACGGCTGCTCTTGAAATTGCAAAAGCTGGTTACAAAACTTATCTGGTCGAGAAAGAACCTGAGCTTGGTGGATGGGTGGCTAAGTTCTACAAGACTCTCCCAACCAGCCCACCCTATACACAAATAGAGGAGCCAGTCGTTTTCAAGCTTATTGAAGAAGTTAAGAACAACGAGAACATTGAGGTTTACACATCAGCAACAATTGACTCGATAAGTGGACAGCCGGGGATGTTCGACGTAAGGTTAATTCAGGACGATAACAAGATAGACTTCAGGGTTGGGAGTATTGTTGTTGCCACTGGCTGGAAGCCGTACGATGCAACAAAGCTTGAGGAACTCGGTTACGGCAAATATGCCGACGTTATAACCAACCTTGAACTTGAGGAGATGGCAAAGAACGGCAAGATCGTGAGAAAATCAGATGGAAGTGAGGCCAAAAACGTTGTATTCATCCAGTGTGCCGGTCAGAGAGACGAGAACCACCTGCCTTACTGCTCCTCAGTTTGCTGCCTCGTAAGCCTGAAGCAGGCAAAGTACGTTAGAGAGCTATCCAATGGTAATGCCTTCATAATCTACAAGGATATGCGAACTCCGGGACTTTGGGAGGACTTCTACAAGGAAATGCAGCAGGATGAGGGTATTTTCCTTACGAAAGGTGAAATCAAGGACATCAGGGAAGAAGGAGGAAAGATGGTTGTCGAAGTTACCAACACTCTACTTGGAGAGGACATTGCCATCAAAGCCGATCTCGTTGTTCTTGCGACAGGTATGGTTTCGACCCTCAAAGGGCTTTACACCGTCAAAGAGGAATTCCCGGACGAGAAGACTGTGCCTTACAAACACATCGCTGAGCCCCATCCAATAAAGAGCGAAGAAGATATTGAAGTTATCAAACAGGCCGGGCACATCCTAAACCTGCAGTACAGACAGGGTCCTGAGCTTCCAACCCTGAAGTACGGCTTTCCCGACTCGAACTACATCTGCTTCCCATATGAAAGCAGGAGACTGGGAATTTACGCTGCTGGTGCTGTGAGAGCACCGATGGAGATCGCTTCGTGCATTGATGACGCTAAAGGAGCGGCTTTGAAAGCAATTCAGGCTGTTGAGCTTGTCGCAGAGGGTAAAACAACCTTCCCAAGAACGGGCGATATCGACTTTCCGCAGTTCTTCCTCCAGCGCTGCACACAGTGTAAGAGATGTACAGAAGAATGTCCATTCGGAGCGCTTGATGAGGACGAGAAAGGAACTCCAATGCCGAATCCACTAAGATGCAGAAGATGCGGTATCTGCTTCGGTGCCTGTCCGGAGAGAATCATCAGCTTCAAGACCTACAGTATTGACCAGATGGCCTCAGCTATCAAGTCCATCTATGTCCCCGATCCAAACTGGGACGAGGGAGCAGAGGACAAGTTCCGCTTCATAGTGTTTGCATGTGAAAACGATGCCCTTCCAGCTTTGGACATGGCTGCACTGAATGGCATAAAATACAGTCCGCTCGTGAGAGTTATACCCGTAAGATGCCTTGGTTCGGTTAACACCGTCTTCATAGCCGATGCACTTTCAAAGGGAATTGACGGAATTTTGCTCATAGGTTGTAAGTACGGAGAGGACTACCAGTGCCACTTCATCAGAGGAAGCGAGCTTGCCAACAGAAGGATGGAGAATGTAGCTGAGACACTTGAAAGACTCATGCTTGAACCTGAGAGAGTACAGGTGGTTGAGGTATCAATAAGCGACTGGGACAAGATTCCCGAAATAATTGACAACTTCGTCAACCAGATCATGGAGATCGGTGCGAACCCGTACAAAGGGTTCTGAGGTGGAGTATGGAGGTTGATGCACAATTTGTGAGGGACGTGCTGGAATTTGGGGGTAAAACGCTAAAGAAGTGCTACCAGTGTGCCACCTGCAGCGTTGTCTGTCCACAGAGCCCTGAAGAGAATCCGTTTCCGAGGAAGGAAATGATCTGGGCTCAGTGGGGTTTAAAGGATAAGCTGCTAAAAGATGGGGACATCTGGCTTTGCCACCAGTGCAACGATTGCAGCGAATACTGTCCCAGAGGAGCCAAGCCGGGTGAAGTTCTCGCAGCTTTGAGAGCCAAAGTGATTCAGGAATTTGCATTTCCATCATTTTTTGCGAAGATACTTCTGAAGCCTGCAGGGATAGTGATTTACTTTGCAATTCCAATACTTCTGACACTGCTCTATTTGGCCATCTTCAACCCAGAGATACCCAGTGGTGAAATTGTCATAGGCAACTTCATCCCCCACCTGCACATTGAGCTTGCAGGATTCGCGGTTGGGGGATGGGCATTGCTTGTAGCTGCCATAGGAGCATTCAGATTTTGGACAGCGATAAACTCAGAAGTTTCGAAGGTTTATGAGTACAAGCTCGAAGAGAATGCCGAACTTAATGTTGTAAAATCAAGCCCAAGATTCATCGAGTGCCTCTTCTGGTCTGTGATTGATGTGCTGAAGCATTCAAGGTTTGCAGAGTGTGGAACATCCAGATACCGTTACTTTGCACATCTCATGATTTTCTGGGGTTTCATAATTCTTGGCGTTGCCACTCTCGGTGACATCGTTTATCTCTACGGTTTGGGTGTTGAGGAACTCGCATTGCCTCTCAGCGATCCTGTTAAGATTCTGGGCAACATTGGAGCAGTTCTTCTGATTCTCGGTTCGGGATGGGCAATTGTTGCAAGGTTCAGCGACGAGAGGATTGGATACGGCACGTACTTCGACTGGATTTTCCTGTCGACAATTTTCGCAGTCGGTGTCACAGGTATTGCAATCGAAGCTCTGAGATATGCAGGCAGTGTTGCAGCCTACTACGCGTATCTGATCCACCTGATACTGGTCTTCACGCTGATAGCCTATGCACCCTACTCGAAATTTGCACACGTCATCTATAGAACTCTTGCCTACACATGGGCAAAGAGTACTGGAAGAGAACCTAAAAAGTAAAACTTTACTATATCTTTTTATGGAACTCACCAAACTTCAGCAAATTATAAAGGAAAAATACTACACGGTTGATGCCAAAAGCGGTCCCCTGTTTCTACTTGCGGTTCTCTTCGAAGAAGTTGGAGAGCTTGCGGAAGCGGTGAGAAGAAACGATGTTGCGGGAGTTGAAGAAGAGCTTGCAGATGTCCTTTTTATGATCTTGAGCATTGCGAACCTCTTCAACATCAATCCCGAAAAAAGATTGATCGAAAAGTATGTCGAAGGCGACCCGAGCGAAAGGTGGGACTTACCTTAACTTGTAATTTTGCAAGAAAAACATATATTGAGCGATAATATAACAGATTATGATGGGGAAAAACCACTATGACATTCTACGCGAGTACATAAAGGATAGAGAGTTGCTTGATGATATAGAATTCAGCAGTGAGTACAGAATATTAGATGAATACTGGATACAGGAACCTTTCATCAAAGCGGTGATAGTTGAGAATGAGGGTGAGTACAGGAATTACTACCATGCTATTGAGCCAACAGTTAGCTTGGAGGAAGCTCAGATAATTTCAGCTCTGTACTCCGATTTAAAGAGGGTGCTCGTCCTTCAGGACGTTTCTATTGATATTTCTGAGAGGGCAGAAGTATTAGTCAGAAGTATCGACAGGCTGGCGAAAGAGTATGCCGTAAAGTTCGATGAGAACTTCTATTCAAGAATGCTGTACTACTTCTTCCGTGACTTTTTCGGATATGGGGTGATAGATCCTTTGATGGAAGATCCCTACGTTGAGGATATTTCCTGCGATGGATACAACATCCCTATTTTCATCTATCACCAGAGGTACGGCAACATTGAGACTAACATCAAGCTTGAGAAAGAAAAGCTTGACAGAATGGTTTTGAGGCTCACCCAGAGAAGCGGAAAGCACATTTCAATGGCGAGTCCGATCATTGACGCTACACTACCCGACGGGAGTAGATTGCAGGCAACGTTCGGAACAGAAGTTACACCGCATGGCTCAAGCTTCACGATCAGGAAGTTCACTGCAGAGCCTCTAACACCCATAGATCTGATTGAGAAGGGAACTGTCCCTTCAGGTGTTCTCGCCTATCTCTGGATGGCAATCGAGCACAAGTTCTCCGCGATAATCGTTGGAGAGACGGCGAGTGGTAAGACAACGACGCTGAACGCTATTCTGATGTTCATTCCTCCAGAGTCCAAGGTAGTTTCAATTGAAGATACGAGAGAGATCAAGCTTTATCATGAGAACTGGTTAGCCGAGGTTACGAGAGTAGGTGTAGGAGAGGGCGAGATAGAAATGTACGATTTGCTGAGGGCAGCATTGAGGCAGAGACCTGATTACATAGTTGTCGGAGAGGTTAGAGGTAAGGAAGCCCAGACGCTGTTTCAGGCAATGTCAACGGGACATGCGAGTTACTCAACGCTTCATGCTGGCGATGTCAACCAGATGGTTTACAGGCTCGAAAGCGACCCATTGAGAGTGCCAAGGAGCATGTTGCAGTTCCTCGACATAGCTCTCGTGCAGAGCATGTGGGTGAGGGGAGCAACGAGGTTGAGAAGGACTAAGGAGGTTAACGAAATCCTTGGAATAGATCCTACGGATAAAAATCTACTCGTCAACCAATTCGTGAAGTGGGATCCGAAGAAGGATGAGCATGTAGAGGTTGGGATGCCAAAGAAAATAGAGAAAATAGCCGAAATTATGGGTGTAAGTGTCGAGGAGGTCTATCAGGAACTTCTGAACAGGAAGAAATATCTTGAAGCGATGGTGAGGAGGGGTATTAGGAACTACAAAGATGTAACCAAGCATATTCACGCGTATTATCGCAATCCTGAGATTGCCATGTCTAAAGTTGGTGAAATGCCATGAACCTCTACGTTCCACTCAATATCATCAGGTTTTATAGAAGGAGGATAAGCGGAAAGCCTGACAAATATGCCAGTCTATCCAGCATGCTTGAAAGAGCCCGACTGAGAATCACGATGTCTGAAATTCTTGCTTTAGCCCTCTTCTATCCTCTTCTCTCCATGATCCCGGGAATTCTGCTTGGATATCTGGTCTCGGAATTCATACGGCCAGCAGAATTTCTGGTGATAAGAGGAGTAGAGATAGAATACTGGAAAGTGCAGATTGCCATGTGTGCAGGATTCGCTCTACTTGCCTTTGGGTTTACGAGATACCTAATACTCTCCTATCCGATTTACCTTTCAAACATCAGGAGGGGGAGAATCGATGCTGCACTTCCACATACAGTCAACATGATGCTCGGAATGGCTAAGGGTGGAGTACCTTTAGTTTCCATTTTCAGGTTTATTTCCGAAAACAAAGAGATTTTCGGAGAGATCAGCAAAGAATTCGAGAAAATTGTTCTTCTTGTTGAAGTTTTTGGCCACGACATAATCTCTGCAATGAGGCATGTGGCAGATACCACACCGTCTGAGAAGTTGAAAACATTTCTTGAGAACTTCATAAACGTTTACGAAGGTGGTGGGGATATAGTCGAATATCTCAGAGCAAAGTCAGAGCAGTTTTTAACTGAGAGGGAGACTTACTATGCTCTTTTCTTCGAAACTCTTCAAGTTTTCGCGGAAATCTACCTTGCCCTATTCATAGTCTCCCCGCTCTTCTTTCTCACTGTTCTCGTTGTCTTTCAGTTGATGGGCGGAGGAGCTTTGCAGCTTTTCAAGGTCGTTATGTTCACCTTCATCCCCTTGGGATCAATTCTCGTCATCTGGCTAATCAAATCAGCGATTCCAAAGGAACCAGCAGGATTTGCGGAGGTAAGGGAAACGGTTGAGAGAATAGACCTCCGAATTGCGGATAAAAAGCCTGGCTTTACAGTGGACGAGTTCAGGCTGAAGCTAAGAGCCTTAAAGCGATTTTTAACTCTGCCTTTTACTGAGCAGCCATACGCCCTAACTCTCAGAGCTCTATCGTTTTACTTGGTTCTTCCAGCGGCTATCTTCTTCTTCCTGGCCTACGGAAAAATGGAGCTTGATTTTCTGGTATTTTCAGCTCTCTCGGCGGTAATACTACCCGCCATAATCTTCATAGAGTACAGAGATAGACTTACACGTGAGATGGAGAAAGAACTTCCAGAGTTTTTGAAGCAGCTCGCATCGCTTAACGAAGCGGGCCTCAATGTCGTTGAGGCTTTGCGACACCTTTCTGAAACCGAGCTTGGAATTCTCGGAAGAGAGATCAGAAGGATTAAAAGAGAGGTTGAGTGGGGAGAACTTGTAACGTCCGCACTTGAAAAAGTGGAAAGTAGGATTAGAAGCGGTATTTTTGCAAAAGCAATTTCAATGCTCATCAGAGCAATCGAGTCAACCCCAAGCATAAAGGATGCTTTGCTTACAGCTTCTCTCTACTCCGAACTTGAAATTGAGATGAGGGAGAGGGTAAGGGCTCAGATGAGCATGTATATTATAATAATATACTTATCATTTGCCGTCTTCCTTTACACCGCCTACGTGCTGATACAGAACATGCTTTCAATATTTGCAACTGTCGAAACGGCCCCAGTTGTTGGCACGGTTGGGTTTAACATCGGTGAGGTCAAGGAGGCTTTTCTCGAGACATCTCTCCTCGTAGCTGCGTTTTCGGGACTTATGGCTGGTTTGATGGGTGAGGGAAAGCTGGAAGCTGGTTTGAAGCATATATTTACGCTGGTGGTGATAGTGTATGTATTCTTCAGATTCGTTCTCCCGTAAAACGAGAGTATCGGCTCATTTCGTCGATGCAGCACCGGCTGAAGGAGATATTGTTACTGTTGAAGGGTGGGTCACCTTTTACGATGAGCTGAAGAAATCGTGGATACCGATGGAGAAGGCGAGGGTGTCTATTTATCTCGATGGAAGAGAGATCGGAGAGGCAGAGACGAACGAGTACGGGATGTTCTCATTCTCCTTCATGACACCTTTCGCGGGGAAGCATAAGCTTGAGGTGAGGTTTAAGGGCAAGCTGGGTTACGAGGTGAGCAGCAAGTCGATGGAATTTCAGGTGTTGAAGAAAGAGGAGAAAAAGAGGCTTGGAAGGCTGGCGAGGGACATCCTGATTTTGATAATCGCTCTGATATTCCTGATGTTTCTGACGATCTTCATGGCCAAATTCAGGATTTAGATCACTCTTAGAGCCCTGAACCTCAAAGATTTTGTAATCGTATTTTCAACCTGCCTTCTCTCCCCGCTTTCTCCTTCAAGCTTTTTCATCACATCGAAGATGTTCCCGTAAATCATAGCACCCTTCACAGGCTTATCCTCAAAGCTTGCATTCATGCACTCAAGACTGAAATCGCCGCTTATCGGATTTGCAGTGTGCGAACCTATCAGAGTGTGAATTCTCAGGCAGCCGTCATCATCACATTCGTCTCCAGCCTCGATGATGACATTGCTCGGTAGGGGAGCGGGGAAACTTGTTTCCTCCATTCTGAACCCGTTTCCCGTTATACCGTATTTCTTGGAATGCTTCCAGTCCGTGTAGTATCTCCTGACAACACCCTCTTCAACGAGCGGAGTTGGTGCTGTGTTGACTCCCTCATCGTCGAAGCTACAGCTCATCAAACCACCTTCAATCGTTGGATCATCTGTGATGCTAACCTTACCGAGCTCATCTCCGATTCTAACAGTACTTCTGCCCTTTTCAATGTTCTCAGCAGAGAATGAAGGATACAAAGAGTAAAACAGAAGCTGGTGAACTGCTATCGGTTCCAGAAGGACATCGTAAATTCCACTTTCTATTTTCTCTGCTTTTGACGATTCCACAGCCAGCTCTTCAGCTCTCTTCACGGCTTCCTCAATCTCTAGCTTCGCCTTTCTGCTCTCACAGATTTCGTAAGCGCTTCCCCCGTTGTACACGGTCTCAACTATTAAAGCCGATGAGGTACTCTTTTCCTCACATTCAAGCCCGTAGGAGTTTAAAATCCTTATCTCCCGAATTTCGTGGCTGATTGAGGCTGAAGAAATCTTTGCCCTGTTTACTGCAGAAAGAATCGACTCATATTCATCTTTAAGAAACTCAGAATCTATTTTCTCAACCTTTCTGTCGTATATTCCCCCAACCTTCTCATATTTCTCGGATGGAAAATCCTCCATAAAGTCTTCCGAGATCCTTGCTATTTTTTCAGCCATCTCTATTGCTTTCTCCCTGCTGAAAGATGAGGCAAAGCCAACTCTACCCCCCACAATGACCCTCGCAGAAAAGCCCGAATCCACATAGGATTCCACACTCTTAAGCTTTCCTGCCTCAATCTCCGCTGATATCCCCTTAACTCTGTACTCGTAAACCTCCCACTCCATCAGGCTCCACCCACCGTTGCTCTGCAAAGGACATGAGGAGAGCCGTCAGAGACCGGAACAAGCTGTCCAGCTTTACCGCAAAATCCGGGATCAAAATCAAGGTCGTTGCCGATCTTAACGTTCCTAAGTATTTCCAGCGTGTTTCCAGAAAGGGATACGTCTCTGACCATCTCTGAAACCTCTCCTTTCTCGATCAGATACCCGTACTGAGCGTTGAAATGGAAGTATCCTGTCGCAGGATTTGTCTCTCCACCTCTTGAGCCAATCAAGTAAACGCCGTTCTTGCATTCCTCAACAAGCTCCTCAAAGGTATAATCCGAAGGAGCCATGTAGGTGTTGCTCATTCTAACGATTGGCACATCAACTCCCTGAGACCTTGCATTTCCCGCTCTCCCACCAAGTTTCTTCGCCGTTTCCCTGCTGTGAAGGAAGCTTTTCAAAACTCCATTCTCCACGATGGCCTTCTTCTCAGCTTCAACTCCCTCATCATCATAGGGGAAGAAGCCGAATTCAGGAATTGTCGGATCGTCAATGATGCTGACCTTCTCATCCGCCACAACCTCTCCAATTTTCCCTTCAAGAACCGTGGCACCCTGCAGAACGTGATCCGCCTCAACCGCATGTCCGAAAGCTTCATGAACGAACACTCCGGCGAGGTTGGGATCCATGACAACGTTCATCTCCCCCGAAGGTGGAGATCTGGCGTTAACGAGTGATGGCAGAACTTCCCTGATCTCCTCAGCCTTGGTTATGGCATCCCCAAGAACCTCAAACCCTCCGGCCTTCATTAACCTTCGTGAGAAAAACTGCAGGGTTTCTCCTCTTCCCACACCCGTTATGGAAATACCGGTTCTGTATGCCGAATAACTCACCTCAGAACCGCACGAATCCCTGTAACGGAAAATTCTGATGTTTTCGATGTATACAACCTTTGTGCTCACGCAGACATCCTTTATAACTCTCTCCAGATCCCTCAGAAGCTCAACTTTATCCTCAATCGGAACGTCTTCTGGCTTCTCCTTAACCCTCATCTCAAACCTGCCTTCCGATTTTACTTCTACCACATCCGAATCCGACTCGAAGATCGCATTTTTCTCAGCCAATCTCAACCCTTCCTCATCACTAACGTTACCCTCAAAAATACCCCAGAAACCGTTCCTGAGCACTCTGAAACCCTTAGAAACTGAATGATCGTATTTCGGCTTTTCAATCCTGCCGTTTTCAAGCTGAATGCTGAGGGATGAACTTTCAACCTCTCGTATGTCGTAAAACTTCATTCAACCTCTCTCCTTGAGTATGCTCTCTGCTGCAATCAAACCTGTGACAGCAGCACCAACAATCCCCCTGCTCACACCAGCACCATCGCCGATGGCGTAGATGTAAGGGATATTTGTTCTCATCCACTCATCAACCTTGAGTTTCAGGGAGTAGAATTTGACCTCAGGAGCATAGAGTAGTGTTGAATCGTCTGCAACACCCGGAATCACCTTGTCGAGCCTTTCGAGAGCATCGAGTATATCATCAATCGCCCTTCCGGGATATGCAAGGCTTATATCTCCGGGAATCGCTGTTTTGAGGGTTGGCTGAACAAGTCTGTTGTTTTTTATCCTGCTCTCCGTACTCCTTCTTCCGAGCCTCAGATCTTTCAGTCTCTGAACTATCGGATTTCCACCGCCCAGCTTTGTTGTGATTCTGGCTAAATCTCTTCCCCACTCGTTAGGCTCCTCAAACGGCTCCGTGAACTCGTAGTGTCCCAGAAGGGCGAAGTTCGAGTTGCTGGTTTTTTCCTTAGCCTTGCTGTGTCCGTTAACAAGGCAGAAGTCCCCGTAGTCCTCCCTTATCACCCAGCCTCTCGGACAGGTGCAGAACGTTCTCACGTAATCATCATGCCTTTTCGTTATAACCCTCAACTTGGGATCGTAAATTGTCGAGGTTATGTCGTCCATAATGGAAGCGGGTACCTCAACCCTTACACCAACGTCAATCGCCTTCGAATTCTCCGCAACTGCCAGATTGTACTCCTTAGTCCAGTTCTCAAGCCAGTTGGCTCCGCTTCTGCCAACAGCTATTATAAGATAATCGTAGCTGTACTCTTCTCCCTTCTCAGTTCTGACAACCCTCCTTTCAGGATTTATGTCAACAACGGTTTTTCTCGTGTATATCCTTACACCATTCTTTTTCAGCCTGTTTTCAATACTTTTAACGACCTTTGGTAACTCGTCGCTACCAACATGCCTCTGTCTCAGTGGGACGAACTCAATTCCAGCCGCATTGGCCTTCTTCAAAAACTCGTTCACTTTCTCAGAATCCTCTCCGTAAATCTCATCTGGAGCGCCGTGCTTCAGGAATATCTGGTCAACCTCGTTCATCTTCTCTATGAGATAATTAGGATCGAGAAACTCAAAGTCCCCACCAACTGTAAAGCTTGAAGGGTACTCCGGGTTTACGTAGTTGAGTTTTCCATCAGAAAGCCCGCCAGCTCCACCAACTCCAGAGGTTATGTTGCAGGGTTTGCACTTCGTGCAGTAGCTCTCGGATAAATCACTCGGACACTTCCTTTTTGAAATGTCTCTTCCCATTTCGAAAATAGCCACTTTGAGCTTTCCTGCAAGCTTGTAAGCAGCAAATATCCCCCCAGGACCAGCACCAACAATTATGACGTCAAATTTCATACATTTTGTGCTTAGTTGATTAAGGCCTTTTAAGCTTTGTTATTGGCAAAAAATCTGTAGTTTCCTAAAATTATTTCCCACCATCAAACCACCTCCAGCAGTAACCCAGTACTCTTTCAGGTGGAAGCTTTCTCAAAAATGCTTGATAAGGAGTCTCTAATTCATCCAAATTAAGACTCAT
>JAPDIY010000048.1 GCA_029259335.1 Archaeoglobi archaeon | reverse complement strand
CTCTTCCTCCTCTTCCAAACCGTAGAGCTTCATGATCGTCTTCTCAACATCCCTCCCAGAGAGATGGACATACACTCGAGGCATATCACTTCCCTGAACCCATCCAAAATATTCACACATCTGAGCCTCTGTCAAATGATTTGCAAGAACCGTTGCCCTCGAATGCCTGAGAATGTGAGGATGCAGCTTTACTTTCAAACCTGCCCTCTCCCCCAGCTCTACAAACTTTGCATAAAGCTTCTGATACCTGATCATCCCTCCTCTATTCCTATTCGTCAAAGAACAGAAAACATAAGCATTTGGATGATCCTTAAACGGATGCTCCTCAAGCCATCTCTTAAGATAAGGCACAGACATAACAATAGGTATCCCCCTCTCCCCTGTCTTGCCATTAACTCTTATCTTTGCCTTCAGATCTCCTCTAATATTCGTCACAAACTGAATATCCCTTATCCTCAACCCTGCAAGCTCCCCCACTCTCAAACCTGCCTCATAACAAACTGCAACCATCGCCTTATCCCTTGGATGTTCAGCAGATTCTATCACCCTCAAAACATCCTCCTCTCTGATAACCTCAGGAACGCTTCTGTCATTACTCCTAACCTGTTTTACATAATCCAGCAACTCAGATTTTTTGCCATACATTACCTTTATAAACTTCTTCATTGCCTTTCTATACTCGTTCTTAGTCCCCTGCTTGTAACCCATATCCTCCAACGCAGCCAAAACCCTCTCAATATAATCTCCATCCCACTCATCAAACTCTCTCGGCTCGATGGAGTATATCTTCCTCAAAATCCTATATACCTCACAATCCTCAATTTGCCTATCCCTTCCGCAAGAAGTTTAGTTTTAAAGTTTTCAAGAATCATGTAGCTTCTATCTGTAAGCTCATCCCTCGCAAGCTCCATCTGATTGTCTAACAACCTTTCAGCAGAATGGAACCTCAAAGGATTCATGCCCATCTCAACCTAACTTCGCCTTAAAAGTCTTGTGGATTATATACCTAAAAGGAATATTCCCCGGCCGGGGCTACTACATTGCAACTCAGTCCTCTTGCTGTGATACAATCCAAAGCCACAAAATTTAAATCTGAGAAAAAACCACTCCCATAATATGGCGGTCAAGATAATAAGATGTCCCTCTTGCGGAGAGGAGATTGAGATAACAGATCTGTATGAGGGCGTTGAGATTCAATGCAGCCTCTGCAACTCTGTTATGGTTTATCAGGAAGGTCGCTTGCTACTTCTTGATACTAATGAAGAATACGAGCTTGATGAGCTTGAGAGTTACGAAGAAGAGGAAGAAACAGATGAATACGATGAGTTTGAGGATGAAGAATACTATTACAACGACGAATACTGACTAAAAACTATTTGTCTTTTTATATATTTTGCAGGAATCTCTTTTGCGAGAGCTATAAGTTCATTGGCCTTTATAATCCTAATTCCGTCCTCTCTCGCCTTCTTGGCATCAACTTCAAGAACAATAGGGCTGTCGGTTCTCAAACTCGCAACCTCTTTACTCTTTTCAATTGTCGTCGATAGATGGACGAATTTCTGATTCACAGGTTTAATTCCGATTTCCATCATTCTCTGAGCCTCTTCTTCACTCGTGCCGTAGTAAAGGACATCTTCCATTGCCTCTGGCATGTCATCAAGCTCGACATCAACACTGTGACCATATCTTGCCCTGATTTTATCGTCTTTCAGCTCGTATCTCTGTTTTTCATCGCTGTAAACCAGTGCCTTAATTATCCAGATGTTTGCCCACCTGTACCTCCTTCTGACAACTCTGGCAAGAGATTCCAGATTGACCCACCCATTTTTATCCATACTCAAGCCGAATTTCTCAGGAAAATGCCTCAAAATCCCGGAAACAAATCTTCCAAGCTTTTCGACCCTTTCCTTGCTGAGGATAAGTTCTCCCTTCTCCCCACATCTGCACTTCTCTCCTCTGTAGAAGCCATGTTCTGGGCAGAATCTTATTTCCTCCATTTTTTCACCACCTTAAGGGCCAACAGCATTGCAATCGCCCCTATTGCAGTGCAGGTCTCCAGACTTATTTCCTTCTGGGTTACGTCAAGGTGATACCTTGCAGATTTTAAGATGTCCGATGGCAGTCCTCTCCTTCCGAGACCTATTAAAAATGTTGCTGAATTTAGGCTGGACAAACTTTCTATGTCAATGTTCTTTTTCGGGTCGGGTTTTGACGTTGTCGCAACGCTAACCCCAAAGTGTGCCGGAATTTTCTCTATTAGGTGGAGTTTTCCTTCATCGGCGAGTTTGAGCAGATACTCTCCACCGTTTCCGATAGTTGTATACTCTGCAACATCTTTCGCCAGATCTTCAGTTTTTTTCCAGAAGGGAAAGTCGAGCAGGGCGAGATGCATGTTGAAAGCGTAGCAGAGAGGTGCTGCCCTTGCAATACTTCTCAAATGAATCTCGTGAAGCTTCAGTTTGTCATAGGTGTTGACCAAGCAGATGACTATCATTTTCTCAGTTTTATCTTATTGCCCGAAATTCTGATTATTCCCGCCTTTTCAAGCGATTTCAGCATCACGTCAAAAATCTCTTCGGCATCAACGTAAACCTCAGCGTCAAATCCTTCGGATTCATCAATGATTCCAAAAACGTAGTTCTTAAGCTCTTCAAGATCGCTGGTCTCTTCCAGACCTGCAATCAGATTCACAAGCACCCTCGACGCTGCATCAACCACAGCACCCTCAATGCCCTCAATCTCAACATCGTTTCTAATTACGCTGAGAACATCCACGTTCACGTCCCATGCCGGTGTGAAATCGAGGTAATACACCTTCTTGCTACCCTCCACTTCATTATCAAGCTCAATAATGATTTCGGGATCCTCAGGAAGCTTACCCTCTACAAAATCGTTGATATTTATATCGTTGACCTTCAGAAAACCATAAACTGAGGACATTAAGAAAGACAACTTGAGCGCAGCCTCTACAGCGTCCAGAAATTCATCATCAGACGCTCTCTCATCACGGATTTTCTCGGCCAGTTCAAACTCTTTAGGAAACGCTCTTTTCAAAAACTCTCTTTCAAAGGATTCAATATCAATCTTCTCCTTCAGCAAATCCCTGATTATCTCAGCGTACTTCTTCCACTCCTGAACCTCCTCATATTCTTCGAGTTCGCTGAATCTACCTCTCAGCACATACTTTTCTTCAAGTTCCCAGTCTACGTATTCTCTGATCTCAACTCTTGCCCCTGCATTTCTCAGTCTCGATGCAACTTCCATTGCCAGCTCCTTCTCTGGATAGCTGCCGACTCTGAGCCACATGACATGTGTTTTGTTCTCGATGTTTATACATTATTCGGAAAAAGTGATATACATCAAATCCCATCAATCTCGCATGTTCAAATTATCGGAAAGAATGAAGAAAATACCGCCATATCTTTTTGCTGAGATTGATGCGATGAAGAACAGGAAAATTCAGGAAGGTGTCAATGTTATAGACTTTGGTGTCGGTGATCCGGATTTGCCAACCCCACAGCATATCGTTGAGGCGATGAAATCAGCAGTAGAGAAAGTGGAGAGGCAGAAGTATCCGAGCTACGAAGGGATGTTAAAATTCAGAGAGAGTGTGGCGAACTTTTACAAAAGACGGAAGGGAGTCAAGCTCGATCCTGAAAGGGAAGTGATCGCTCTTATAGGCTCCAAAGAAGGTATTGCACATCTGCCTCTTGCCTTTGTCAACAGAGATGATATTGTTCTCGTCCCCGATCCGGGTTATCCCGTCTATTATGGCTCAACGCTTCTTGCGGATGGTAGACCCTATGAAATGCCGCTTAAGGAGGAGAACAATTTTCTGCCAGATCTGGAGTCAATTCCCGATGACATTGCGAGAAAAGCAAAAATCATGTTCCTCAACTACCCCAACAACCCAACAGCGGCGATAGCAGATGAAGAGTTCATCAAGGAGGCAATTGACTTTTGCATTGACAGAAAGATTATTCTAGCCCATGACGCTGCCTACAGCGAAATCACCTTTGACGGTTATCGTGCTCCGAGCTTTCTTGAGTTTGACAATGCTTTCGAGGTTGCAATCGAATTTAACTCTCTGTCGAAAACCTACAATATGACGGGATGGAGAATTGGATTTGCATGCGGTAATTCAGAGATTCTTTCCGGACTTCTGAAGGTTAAAACAAACGTTGATAGCGGTGTTTTTGAGGCCATACAGGAAGCAGCAATAGCGGCGATGAACGGGCCGGATGAGGTTATTGACAGAAATTGCGAAGTTTACAGGAGGAGAAGGGATTTACTGATTGAAGGGTTGAAGAGTATTGGACTTGAAGTGAAAAAACCGCTCGCAACCTTCTATGTATGGGCCAAGGTTAACGGCAGCAGCATCGAATTTGTAAAGAAGTTACTTGACATGGCAGGGATAGTGGCAACACCGGGCGTTGGATTCGGTAAATCGGGAGAGGGATACGTTAGATTCGCCCTTACGAGAGATGAAAGTACCATAAAAGAGGCTATCGAGAGATTGAAGGACTTTAAGTTTTAATTTTCATAAACAATTTATCTTTTTTTGATTGAAAAACTTTAAATTTCCCAAGACGATGCAAAATTAAAATGCCAAAAAAGTTGACCATAAGTACAAAACCAGCTTTAATACTGGATAAAGACGGAAAGGTATTTGATTTGAGTTCCGATTTTGCGAAAAAATTGGGTTTCAGTCGTGAGAGTCTTTTGGGCGAAAGTATTCTTAACCTCGTCGCAGAAGGCTTTAAACCCTTTGCACAGAAAGCAGTAAAGAGTGGTGGGGAATTCACAGTGATTAGCAGAGATGGTAAATTCTACAACCTCCGTGCAGTTGTTGGAGATGAACAAATCTCAGTTTATGATCTTTCAGAGATTCCAGAGATCATTCGAAAAAATTACTCAGGTGTTTGGGATTTCTACTACGGACTGCTGTTCGTGGATGAGGACAGGAGGATGGTTGCAGCAAACAACACCTTCTACCGGGTAACTGGATTGAGTGAGGATATCGAAGGTAAAAGGCTCGATGAGGTTTTCGATGAGCTTGCACACTTCTTCGAGAGACTTTTGGTTGAAGGAGAAGTTGATTTCAGCGCTGAGGTGAATGGAAAAGTCTTTGGAGTTAGGGCAAAGGTAAGGGAAATTAAGGTGTGTGGGAAAACCATTTACGAGATTCTGCTGAGAACCACAGATGAGGAGCGACTGAGGAATTTGAGAAAGACCTTCGACGATATCGAGTATCCTGTTCTGGTTTTTGTTTCCGGCAAACTCTACTACTCAAACATAGCTGCAGAAAAAACATTTCTAAACTCTGAAAGCATCTATGGTTTGATTTCCGGTAGGACTGCCGGAAAGGTGGAGATTGAAACGGCTGACGGGAGGAAAGAGTACTTGTTCTTCAAAATACCCAGCATTGAGGAGATATGCATTTTTGTTGATCTAAGTGAGCAGAACGAGCTTTTAAGGAGGCTTGAAGAGGAGCTAAAAAATTACAAAACGACATTTGAAAGCTCAGTTGATGCTATCCTTGTGACGGACCTCTCAGGTAAGATTATCCTCGCAAATTCTGCTGTGAGGTTTCACGGTTACTCTCCAGAAGAGTTGATAGGTAAAAACGCCTTTGACTTTATCCTGCCAGAATATGCCGAAATTGCCAGGAGAAGTGTAGCAGAGGGACAGAAGAAAGGGATTAATTACAAGAGAATAGAGATTCAGATAAGGGATAAGAACGGTAAGCCGAGGTGGGTGGAGGTTGTAGGTTCCGCGATAAGGAATGAGAAGGGAGAGACTACAGGTGCTGTAGTTGTTCTGAGAGATATTACGGCCAAAAAAGAACTTGAGAAAAAGGCGAGAGAGAGTGAAGAACTTTACAGAACCTTGGCGGAGAGTTCTCAGGCAGGAATTTTTGTCATTCAGGATGATAAAGTTGTCTACATGAACAGAGCTGCTGAAGAATATGTTGGATATTCGAAAGAGGAGCTTGCAGATAAATACTACTACCTGTTCGAGGAAGAGGCTAGAGAGAGAGTCAAGAAAGTTCTGGAAAGGGTTTTACAGGGTAATTCCGAAGTCGTATTCACCAAATACATCACAAAGAGTGGAGAGAGGAGATATGCAGATCTGCTGCTTGTCCCGATAACGTACAAAGGAAAGCCTGCAGTTCTCGGAAACTTCATAGAGGTGACAAATATGGTCAAAGCTAAGAAAAAGTTGAAAGAAAGGGAGGAACTTTACAGGTCTCTGGCTGAAAACTCTCATACAGGTATCTTCATAATTCAGGATAACAAAGTCGTTTACGGTAATGAGAGGCTGAGGGAGATGCTCGGTTACACTATGGATGAGATTAACAGCCTCGAGCATCCTTACATGATTGTTCATCCAGACTACAGGGATCTGGCAATTTCGAGATACAGGGCGAGAGAGGAGGGAAAGAAGGTTCCCGAAAGCTATGAGGTTAAGGTTATAACAAAAACTGGGGAGGAGAGGTGGGTCAGGGTTCTCGCAAGTCGGATAAAATACAAAGGAAAGCCCGCTGTGATGGTGGATCTCGCAGATATTACTGACTTGAAGGAGAACGAAGAAATGCTGAGAAGAATGAATGCGCTTTTGAGGGTCACAAGTGAGCTGAGTAGAATAATCACGCATGAAAAAACTGAATTCAAAATTTTAAGCAATCTAAGAACTCATCTTGAAAAAATTGGAGTTAAGGTGGCAGTTTTCCTCAACGAAGATGGTCTTATTCCTATCAGCGTGTCGGAGGGGCTGGATGAGGAGAAATGCAGAATGATCGCACACAAGTATCTGAACTCAACGGAGATTACGAGATTGAAGGAAGGTAATGACGAGGTTGTAGTCTTACCCTTCGCAGATTTTGAGAAAACTTATGGACTGGCCATTATATTTTCGGACAGAACTTTCACTGATGAAGAGGTAAACATCCTCTCAACCCTTTGCAGAGATGTTGTATTCTCAATGAGGTCGCTGAAAATTGAGAGAGAGAAGGAAGCTGCGCTTAGGGTGATAATAGCAAATCTGAATCAGTTTGAGTATCTTGCAGACAAACTCAGAAATCCTCTCGCAATAATCAAGGGCTATGTTGAGGTCAGAAGTGAGTTCAGTTTTGATGAGTTTGCTAAAAAAGTCGAGGAGCAGGCAAACCGAATTGAGAGCATACTTGATGAACTGAGGGCGAGAGAGATTGCAACATACGAGATGAAAAAGATTCTCGACAGAAAGGACTGACAATTTTTTAAATCTCAGGAAGGCTGAGATTATGGAACTCTACAATACAATGAGCCGTAAACTTGAGCGGCTGGAGGATATTGTTGAGGGGAATGAAATAAGAATGTACGTTTGCGGTATAACTGCTTACGATTACTCTCACATTGGTCATGCAAGAAGTGCGGTTGTTTTTGACACACTGAGGCGTTTCCTTGAGTATCTTGACTATAGGGTTATTTACGTCCAGAACTTTACCGATGTGGATGACAAGATAATAAAGAGGGCAGTCAGAGAGGGTAAGACTCAGAAAGAGGTTGCGGAGAGGTTCATAGAAGAGTATCTAAAGGATATGGAGCATTTAAACGTCAGAAGAGCCACGCATCATCCGAAGGTAACTGAACACATAGAGGACATTATTGAATTCGTACATAAACTTCTGGAACTGGGTTATGCATACGTTGTTGATGGAGACGTTTACTTCCACGTTCCATCATTTGAGCATTACGGCGAGCTTTCAAAGCAAACACTGGAGGAACTAAACAAGCACAGAATTGAACCGGATGAGAGGAAGAAAGACGTGAAGGATTTTGCTCTCTGGAAGGCTGCAAAGGAGGAAGATGTCAAGGCTCACTCCTGTTTCGACTCCCCTTGGGGGAAGGGCAGGCCGGGGTGGCACATAGAGTGCAGTGTGATGTCCGCCAAGTACCTGGGTGTGCCCTTTGACATTCACGGAGGAGGCAAGGATTTGATCTTTCCGCACCATGAGAACGAGAGAGCCCAGAGTTATGCTCTGTTTGGTGTTGAGCCCGTAAAAATCTGGGTTCACAACGACTTCGTAAGGATTAGAGGGGAAAAAATGAGCAAAAGCCTCGGAAACATAGTCAGGATAAGGGATGTTCTCCAGAGATACGAAGGAGAGGTTCTGAGATACTTCTTGCTAACGGCTCACTATCGCAGCCCCCTTGATTACAGTGAAGAGGCGATTGAGAGGGCGAAGAAGGCCTACGAGTACCTCAAGACTACACTTCTTAACGTTGACATGGAGATAGCCTATCTGAAAACCTTCGGTGATAGGGATTCGAGTAGTCTTGAGTATAAGAGGTTTGTTACCGAATTCGTGGATGCAATGAAACACGATCTGAACACACCAAGGGCTCTCGCTGTATTGCACAGCTTTGCAGGTTACATCAACAAAATAGTTTTTGATGTATCTCTTGAACAGCTTGAAAGGTTGTTCAATTCCTTCAAAACATTATGCAGCGTTCTGGGACTCTTTGAGAAGTGGAGAAAGGTTCCTGTGCTGTCAGAGGAGGATGCCGAGAGAGTTAGGGAGAGGGAGAAGGCGAGAAGGGAAAAGAAGTTTAATATAGCAGACTCAATTCGAAATGAGTTTGCTGAAAAGGGCTTGCAGCTTATAGACACTCCGAAGGGGACGAGGTGGAAGCTCAGATGAATAGGTTTGGGCATGTGGGACTTACGTTGCTCTTACTATCACCCTTCATGTCCAAGCTCGGAGTTCAGTTCGTTCTTTTTTCGGCAGCTTTTGCCATCTTACCTGACATCGACATTGTTTTGCGAATAAAGCACAGAGAATACACGCACAACATCACTTTTGGTGTCATTGCCACTATAGCAGCCTTTTTCTTTTTCAGAGCGGTTGGGATTAGGGAGATTATGGCCCTTTCCGCCTTTGTTGCAGTGATCATCCACATTGCTGCCGATGCCTTCACCATGCAGAAGTTTCCACCCTTCTTTCCC
Source organism: Archaeoglobi archaeon (assembly GCA_029259335.1). Taxonomy (GTDB): domain Archaea; phylum Halobacteriota; class Archaeoglobi; order Archaeoglobales; family Archaeoglobaceae; genus Archaeoglobus. The sequence goes on along the minus strand of JAPDIY010000048.1, from coordinate 18,412 downwards.
TTCTCAAGAAAAAGGGTTGCATTTAAGGTCTTCCGGAGTGATAATGCTGCGGTGAATGCATCATCGTTCGTACTGGGATCCTTAGCCTTTGTGTATTTTGCATCGGGTGGTGGATATGCTGGACTGTAGGGATGTTTTTACGCTGGATATTGGCTCTGGAACGCAGGATTTCATGCTTTTTGTTGAGGAAAACCTCAGAAACTGCCCCAAAGCTATTCTGCCGTCACCAACAAGACTCATCGCAAGAAGAATTGAGAAGGCCGAGAAAGATGTCTATCTTTACGGCTACACGATGGGGGGAGGAGCAATAACCTGGGCTGTGAGAAAGCATCTTGAGAGGCACAGGGTTTATGCGGATGAGAGGGCTGCTCTGACTTTCTCAGATAACATTGAGAGGGTTAGAGAGATGGGAGTTACGATTGGACAGCCTGAGCACGATGATGTGCTTAGGATAGAGACGAAGGATGTTGATATGCCTTTTTTCGCCGATTTTATTTCAAAAATGGGTTATGAGATGCCAGAAAAATATATTATCGCCGTTCAGGATCACGGGTTTTCTCCGAAGATTAGCAACAGGGTTTTCAGATTCAAAATGTTCGAAAAGCTGATAAAACGGAATCCTGCTGTTGAGAGTTTCCTCTTCCATTCCTCGGAGATACCAGAGGAGTTCAACAGGATGAGAGATGCTGCAAGGAGCGTTCTGGACTATGTTGAGGGAGACGTTTACGTTGTTGACACAGTTTTTGCGGCGATAGCGGGTTGTGCCATATCTGCAAAGGACTTTCCGGCATTACTTGTGAACTTTGGAAATTCTCATGTAACAGCAGCGGTGGTAAACAAGGATCTGGAGATAAGAGCTTTGCTTGAACATCATACACCTGTGCTAAAGAAAAGAGGAGAGAACGTGAAAAAGCTCCTTGAAAGATTTGTAAAAGGAGAGATAGATAACGAATACGTTCTGAAGGATGGTGGACATGGATGCTATATTGATGAAGTACTCGAAATCAGGGATTCAGTCTGCACAGGCCCCAACGCTGAAATGGCAAACCTAAGAGAAGCTGACGGAGATCCAATGGTTGTCGGCAACCTCGGAATGCTACTTTTGTTCGAGAGAAGAAGCGGCTATTTCTGATCTTATCCTTTCAAAGATTTCCAGATTCGGATTTTTCTTATATTTAACCATCAACTCCCTGTTTACGGCAACTCCTTTCCTCATCAGGTACACGCAGAACTGGGTGAGGTTTGATGGTTTATTCTTGAACCTCCCTCTCTCGAAATCTATGAAGTACACCCTGTCGGCGATGATTATATGCTTATCAGGGTGATTCATCTCCTGCTTTTCTATCCCAAGCATGTCAAGGATGAAGCAGCAGTTTAAACATTGCTCAATAACACTCCTGTCGAGGTGGTCGGATATTCTCAATCCACTAATCCGTTTCATGACAATTCTGAGATTTTCGAAATCAATAAAATAGAGTTCGGGCACAAATTTAAAGGGCTGGAGAAGTGTTAGAAACTTTACCTCCTTCAGAAAGTTGTACCTAAATCCCTCTTTAAATACCTTTATTGCATAATTTCCCACCAGATAAACCTCGGAGTGCTTACCTCTCACTTTTTGCAATCCTGACGATTCTTGAGACCCTTTCCGCATCTACTCTCCCGCCTCTCTTTATGTAACTCCCGACAATAACCCCATCGCAGTGTTTGAGTATTCTGCCCGCATTTTCAGCGTTCACACCGCTGCCTGCAAGAACCGGCATTCTCGCCTCCCTTTTAACCAGCTTCAAGTCCTCAACGTTCACTTCTCTGCCTGTTGCCTTTCCAGTCACTATCAGAGCGTCAGCCAAACTCCTCTCTGCGTTCAAACAGTAATCCTCAATTCTGGCAAAGTGGATTGCATGCTTGACCATGATGTCAGCAAAAACCATCGCATCACAATCTATCTGTCTTCTGTATCTCATAATTTCAGCAGCGTTCCCTTCCAGCACACCCTCAGGAGATAATGAGGAGAAGAAAAGCTGGTTAACCCTCACAAAGTCAGCATTCACAGCCTTCGCAATGGCAAGAGCAGCTACAGCATCATTTCTCAGCACATTTATACCAAGGCCAATCGAGATCTCTCTCCTTATCTCGGAGGCTATTGCAGTCATGCATGCTACAACTTCCTTTCCAACCTCTTTCAGAAAGGGCCTGTCACCGTAGTTCTCTACAATTAGAGCATCTGCTCCCCCCTCCTCTATCGCTCTCGCATCTCTCAGAGCCTTATCGACAACCTCCTCAAGACTCACGTATTCCGGCGATCCGGGAAGGGGGAGGAGGTGGACAACACCGATCACGACCTTCTCCATACCGTTTCATCCCCATACCTTATTTCAACAATCCTGTGGTGAGGAATTGCCGCACCCGATTTCAGGTAGAGGAACATGTGCCCTATTTCCTCAATTTCCTCTCCCCTTATCTCAGAAAAACCCTTTGGCCTGTCGATGTAAACAACCCTTACCATCGAAAAATCAAATCCTGGATGCCACTTGAATTTGTTCAGCAAATCTCTAATGCTATATTTCCTCATCTTTTGCGATCTCAATAAGCTGCCCTTTCAAATTGAGTCTGAGAGATCTCTTTGCAATTGCTCTGAGGAATAGCGGATCGAGGTTGAGGTCTTTTGTTAAGTAGGGCACGGAAGTTCTTCCTGATCTTATCTCCTCCTCAATCTTTTTAACGTACTCCTCCACTTCATCATCGCTCATGAAAACTACTTCCAGAACCTTATTCAGGTCTTTCAGAGAAATGTAGAAGTTTGCGCTCACGTGGGTGTAGCTAACGTGATATTCTTTTTCGGGCTTGCCACCTGGATCAGAGGGCATTCTCCACTTTGCTTCCAACATTCCGGCATTCTTCAGTATCCTCAACGCCCTCTCGTAACCCTCTCCGAACATTTCTTCAAGCTCTCTAACTGTGTACCAACCCTCAAGAAGCGCAGAATAAACCTTTCTGTAAGTTTCAGTGGAAAGCAAGTGGAATATAGGTATCAATTCTACAACATCGTTGATCAGCTTTGCTCTCTTAACCATCTCTCCAACCTCTACCTCGCGTCAATTATATTTTTCTGTCTCTGATTTTATCTAAACCAATCAATCGTGAGTATTTCTTCGCCAATTTGACAACACCACCGACAACAATCAGAGCAGGGCTTGTAAAGTCGTTCTCCAACTCCGTCAGACCTCTAACGGTTGAAAAAGTGACTCTCTGGTCTTCAAAGCTACCCCTTTCTATAACCGCAACCTCCGTTTCAGGGTTTATACCCGATTCCATTAGATTTGAAGCCACTTCTTTTGCCGTACATCCTCCCATCAAAACGACAAGAGTTCCAGACTTGGCCAGTTCGCTTAGTCTGCGTGTATCCCTCCCGCTAACAACCAAAAATCCAAAGCCAGCTTCGGGATGAGTCAGAGGGATGTTGGAATAAACAGGAGCAGCATTTACAGAACTAACACCGGGAACGACTTCAAAGGGGATGTTATTCTGGAACAGAAATTCCATCTCCTCAGCAAGCCTCCCGAATACTCCCGGATCACCACCCTTCAACCTGACAACCACTTTTCCTTCTGAAGCGTATTTTTTCATGAGTCTGTTAATCTCCTGCTGCCTTCGCTCCCCTTTTTCTCCTCTTTCCTTTCCGACGTAGATAACTTCCTTATCTCTCAGACTTTTAATATAGCTTTCAATTTCTTCCCCTACCAAACGATCGTAAAGAATAACGTCAGCTTCATTAAGAATTCTGTAGGCTTTTAAAGTGAGTAATTCAAAATTTCCGGGACCTGCACCCACTATGTAGACTTTTCCGCGCACGCACTAAAATTTGCAGAAGGTTAAAAAACTTCTCGATTGGTTATTGACTTAGTTTATTAAAAATTTCGTTTTTAGGCTCTCCTTAAAGCTTTCACGCTGATGAAATTCGAAATTCTTATATATTGTTTCAAAAGACATCAGCCTGAGTTACAGGAGGTGAAGTAATGTCAGAAACTCCTTTGCTTGATGAATTGGAAAAAGGACCCTGGCCAAGTTTTGTCAAAGAAATCAAGAAGACTGCAGAACTCATGGAAAAAGCTGCAGCCGAGGGCAAGGATGTTAAAATGCCAAAAGGTGCTAAAGGTTTGCTCAAGCAGCTTGAGATTTCATATAAGGACAAGAAAACCCACTGGAAGCATGGTGGTATCGTTTCGGTTGTAGGTTATGGTGGTGGAGTTATCGGGAGATATTCAGACCTTGGAGAGCAGATTCCAGAGGTTGAGCACTTCCACACAATGCGTATCAACATGCCAACTGGGTGGTTCTACTCGACAAAGGCTCTCAGGGGAGTTCTTGATGTATGGGAGAAGTGGGGAAGCGGATTGACAAACTTCCACGGCTCAACCGGAGATATAATCTTCCTTGGGACGAGGAGTGAATATCTGCAGCCATGCTTCGAGGACTTGGGCAAGCTTGAAATTCCCTTTGACATTGGAGGCAGTGGTTCCGATCTGAGAACGCCTTCAGCATGCATGGGCCCAGCTTTGTGTGAGTTTGCCTGCTACGACACGCTCGAGCTCTGCTATGACCTCACCATGACCTATCAGGATGAGCTTCACAGGCCAATGTGGCCATACAAGTTCAAGATAAAGTGCTCTGGATGCCCGAATGACTGTGTTGCTGCAAAGGCAAGATCGGACTTTGCCATTATCGGTACATGGAAGGATGAGATAAAGATCGATCAGGAAGCTGTCAGAGAGTACGCAAAATGGATGGATATAGAAAATGAAGTAGTGAAGCTCTGTCCAACTGGAGCAATCAAGTGGGACGGAAAGGAGCTCACAATTGACAACAGAGAGTGTGTGAGATGCATGCACTGTATCAACAAGATGCCCAAAGCCCTGAGGCCGGGAGACGAGAGGGGAGCTACCATACTGATAGGAGCAAAGGCCCCATTCGTCGAGGGTGCGACCATCGGCTGGGTGGCTGTACCATTCATTGAGATAAAGAAGCCATACGACGAGATCAAGGAGATGCTTGAGGCAATCTGGGACTGGTGGGATGAAGAAGGCAAGTTCAGAGAGAGAGTTGGAGAACTGATATGGAGAAAGGGAATGAAAGAGTTCCTCAAAGTTATCGGCAGAGAGGCAGATGTCAGAATGGTGAGGACTCCAAGAAACAACCCGTTCATGTTCTTCGAGAAAGAGGAGTTGAAGCCATCGCCATATATTGAAGAGTTGAAGAAGAGGGGGTTGTTCTAAATGTTTGGCGACATTAAGACGGATTTCGGTCCGCCATATTTTAGGGATATGCTTCACCCAGTAATAGCAAAGAACTACGGCAAGTGGAAATACCACGAAGTCGTCAGGCCGGGAGTTATCAAGAGAGTTGCTGAGAGCGGAGATGTCCTCTACGTCGTGAGATTCGGTACTCCAAGACTTGTGAGCATCTTTACCGTGAGGGAACTCTGCGATATTGCGGATAAGTACTCCGACGGTTATCTCAGGTGGACTAGCAGGAACAATGTTGAATTCTTCGTGACTGACGAGAGCAAACTCGACGACCTGATAAATGAGGTTCAGGAAAGGGTCGGCTTCCCGTGTGGTGGTACTTGGGACGCTTCGAAGGGTGAATACGGCCTCTCGAATATCGTCCACACCCAGGGATGGATCCACTGCCACACTCCAGCTATTGACGCATCGGGTATAGTTAAGTCAATCATGGACGAACTCTATGACTACTTCACGAACCATAAACTACCTGCACTGTGCAGAATCAGCCTTGCATGCTGTGGAAACATGTGCGGAGCTGTTCACGCTTCAGATATCTCAATTGTCGGTATCCACAGAAACCCACCGCTCATTGATGATGACGCTGTAAGAAGGACGTGCGAAATACCGTCAACAGTTGCTGCCTGTCCAACTGGCGCTCTTAAGCCGGACATGAAGAACAAGACAATCAAGATTGACCCGGAGAAGTGCATGTACTGCGGTAACTGCTACACAATGTGTCCCGGAATGCCTCTGTTTGACCCAGAAAATGACGGGGCTGCAATCCTTGTCGGTGGTAAAGTCTCAGATGCCCGCCGTGTGCCAGAGCTTTCGAAGGTCGTTGTTCCGTGGGTGCCTAATGAGCCGCCAAGATGGCCAACTCTAGTCAACTACGTAAAAAGAATTCTTGAGACTTGGGCTGAGAACGCAAACAAGCACGAGAGGCTGATTGAGTGGGTTGACAGAATCGGCTGGGAGAGATTCTTCGAGCTGACTGGTCTTGAGTTCACCCAGCACCTGATTGATGACTACAGAATTACCCCGTACTTCTACAGCGAGTTCAGAACGACTGCCCAGTTCAGATGGTAGAACTTATAAACACGATCTCCAATTTTTTTAAGGTGACCTAAAATGGTGGATTATAGTGAAGAAGACAAACAGAAGGTCTTAGGACAGCTTGGTAAGAAAACTTGGAAGATCTCCGAGCTGGCCAAGATCCTCAAAATGGACAAGAAGGTAGTGAGGAAAATAGTACAGGATCTGATTGAAGAAGGTGTTGCTGGATACTGGTCTTCTGGCTCGACAACATATGTTTCAACCAAGGAGCATATAGAAGAACTTGAAAAGAAGAGAGCAGAAGGTTAATTTCATCTTTTTATTTTATGGATTCTTCGACATTGGAGGTTTTTAGAGCGAAGTTCTGGTTAAATCCCGTTCTCTTCCTTGAGGTCTCAAGGATTAAGAGTGGTGTTTCGAAGTGCGTGATGCCTCAAAGGGTATTCGAACCCGATTTTTCAGTTTATGAAACGCTAAATATCCAGTTTACCCGCTTCGTGAATGGAGATATAGACATTGAGGAGCTTTTTGAGGTAACCGAGATTATTGAGGAAAAAGCACTAAAGTCAGTAGATCCTGCAATTCTCACTGTCATTTCCGAACTTGACTTGGAGATTATACCAACAGTTGCATTTACAAATCGCGTTCTAAGCAGAGAGGTGTTTTATCCTGAAATCCAGTTTTTTGTCTCCAGAACTCCTGGCGATTACGCAAAGAGATTAAAAAAATTGGAGAAGAAAATTCTTGAGGGAAAAATAGAGTTTGGACAGGGTAAAGAAAAACTGGTGAGGATTGAGGGAGAGCTTTTGGGCTATCCGAAATGCTGCATTGATGGTTACGTTGAGAGCAAGAGAACCTTTCCGGCAGAGAGCAGATTGGTGGTAGAATGTATAGAACGCGGGATTTTCGACTCTGTTGTGAAGGCTTTTAAAAAATCCCAGATTATTTCAGTACCTCAATTTTTCACTTCGAATTTTTATCCTTGCAGCGTTGAGTGCGAAAACGCAAGTAAGATTGGGCTGGAACTGGAGGAGTGGCTTGAAGAATTTGCAAATGCATTCAGGATAAGGAGTATGGTAAATGCCCTTTATTATCTGATTACCGGATACAAGGCAACCAGAGTGAAGGGCAGTTATGGAGAAAGACTTAGAGTATATTATTCAAGACTTGGGAGTGAAGATAGGGGAGTGATTAAGGCTGTAGAGCCGCATATTGGCAATCTAACCCAATTCACGAACATCTTTATTTCCCGAATACTGAAGGGTTTTTCCAATCAGAGCAAAACCGGAGAAAATCAAAAAGATTAAATACTCCACTTTTGCCAGAGAAAATGGATTCTGGAGGTGATGCTAAATGGCCGAAATAACGGTGGATCAGGACAAATGCAGTGGATGTGGAGAGTGCATTTCTGTCTGCCCTGGAGGAGTTTTTGAGTTCAACGACGATGGAAAGAGCTACCCGGCAAACCCTGACGAGTGTCAGGAGTGCTGCTCCTGCGTGGAGGTTTGCCCTGAGGGCGCCATAACAGTTGATGTTTGCGAGTAAACTTTCTTTACCATTTTTTCGATTTCCTGTAGGATTTCTTCGATGCCTTCTCCAGTTACAGCTGAGTAAGCAATCCTGTCCCGATGGTTGTGCATGTCCGCCTTGCTGTAAACCTCAAGGGTTGGACGCTTGAAGTAGCCTCTGATCTCTTCAAGAAGGGAAAGCTGCTTTTTCAGCTCATAGCCGCATGTCTCTGTTGGATCAAGGATGAAGAGAATAATATCTGCGAGATGTTTCAGGCTGAGAATGGCTCTCCTTTCTATTGCATTTCTCTTGCTCAGAGGCCTGTCAAGCAGTCCGGGAGTATCAATTATCTGAACCTTTTTCCCACCAACCTCTGCGAACCCTACATTGATTTTTTTGGTAGTGAAAGGATAGCTTGCAACCTCAGGCTTGACGGTCGAGATTCTCGCAACTAAGGATGACTTGCCAACATTAGGGTAGCCAGCAACAACAATAGTTGGTACATCGAGTAGGATTGGTATCTCCCTCATCCTGTTCTTCGCGTCATTGAGAAATCTCAGTTCGTCGTCAATCTGCTCTATGATGGATGCAACTCTTCCGTAGGTGGCTTTAACAACTGTCGAGGGATTTTTGCCACCCTTGATCTCCCTAATACTTTTCGTCACAACCTTCTGAATCATGCCATCCGCCCACTTGAGGGCTGCAAGGGACTTCTTAAGCCTCCCAATCCCAACAACAACATCAACCATCTCTCTGTAGAAGTTGGGCAGTGAATCGTAGCTTGGATGAGCTTCAATAATCTTCCTGAAGTAGTCTCTTGATACATTTGAGATCGTGGAAAGCTTGTTCAAGGCTTTCTCCTTAGAATTTCTTCCTTCTACTTTTGCCGCTCTCCTGAAAATCTTGTCTATCAGCTCCTCTGCTGTTAACACAGTTGGTAATTTTCTGAAATCCTGCATCTGTTTTAGTCGATCTGAAGTATTATTTCTTTTTCCTCGCCACTATCATTTTAGCTTCTCCGAAATTAACCACATCAAGGATTTCAAAGTCTCTTTTAACCAGTTCCTCAATATATTCCTCAAGGCTGAGATCTTTTTTGAACGTATATTTTTTCTCGTTTTTTTCAATCTCACCAAAACACCACAGGTTCCACTCCAAATCGCATAGATCAATTTCCTTACTATCGTTCCAGAAGTACTGCTTGTTCACGTAAATCCCACCAGTTTTGAGGGCCTTTTTTATTTTGTCTATCATTCCAATGTTTTTCCCGCTCGGATTGTAGGATGAGAAGACAATGTCGTATTCACTTCCAATATCATCCTTGAAGAAGTCGCCAGCAACGAACTCCACTCTCTCGGCTCCGTATCTCTCTACATATTCCTTACCTCTCTTGACAACTTCTGGTAGATCAAATACCACTGCCTTTAATTTGGTGTTCAACTTGGTGAATGCTACCGAATAGAGACCGTGCCCCCCACCGAGGTCAATAAGTCTTCTCGCTCTCGTGAAGTCCTCGTATTTGGACATCACTTCAACGGTCTTCTGCAGCTCACCAAGCAAAGAATGCTGAGCCATCGAATGGATTACCGATTCTGAAAAGAACTTTGCTCTGTCCACCCTAACTGGCCCCTCCTTTACTATTTTCTCAAGGTTTTGCCACATTTCAAGATCAGAAAAATGCTTTTTCAAAAAGTTAATCTGAGAGTACTGCGAGTCTGCACATAGAAACGTTCTCGAAATCTCAGAGAGTGCGTACTTGTCTTCTCTTTTTACAAGCAATCCGGTATTTACAAGACATTCCAGCATAAGTTTAACAAGCTTGTGGTTTCCATTAAATTCCGCTGCCACTTCATCAGCAGTTTTAGGATTTTTCAGCGCTTCAAACAAATTGAGTTCGATTGCAGCCCGAAGTAGCTGGATTTTTCTGAAACCGTCACTCCATTGATGAATGAGACCTTCAAATTCAGATGCTTGCTTGGGAATTTCCAACATGTCAATCACCGGGCAAAATAACGGCTTTCCCATTCATCCGCACGACCTCAACATCAACCCCGTAAACAGCCTTTATGTTCTCCTTGTTGAGAACTTCAATCCCACCAGAAGCAAAAATTTTACCGTTTTTTATCATCAAAATCCTGTCGGCGTAAAGAGAGGCAAGATTCAGATCATGCATGGTCGAGATCACAGAAATGTTGCTCTCCTTAGCAATCTTTCTAATTAGCCTCATGATCTCAATCTGATTTTTAACGTCGAGATTGTTTGTTGGCTCATCCAAAAGCAGAATTCTCGGCCTCTGAGCCAGAGCTCGCGCTATCATAACCTTCTGCAGCTCTCCACCACTCAGTTCATTTAGTCTTCTGAAAGCAAGCTTTTCAAGACTCAAAAGAGACATCACATCTTTAACAATCCTGTAGTCCTCATTCGTCGGACCAAAACCCATATAGGGTTTCCTGCCAAGCAAAATAACATCAAAAACTGTGAGAAAACCTGTATCACCTCTTTGTGGCACATATGCGAGCTTTTTAGCCAACTCCCTCTTTGAAAGATCATTCAAACTTTGGTTTTCGACCAAAATTGCTCCTCTTGGCTTCAGAATTCCCGCAATGCACTTAAGCAGGGTTGTTTTTCCACTCCCATTGGGTCCGAGGATAAAGATGACCTCGCCCTCTCGTGCTTCAAAATTCAGATCATTTAACACAGGCTCTGAATTGTATGAGAAGCTCAAGTTTTTGACCGTAATCATTCCAATCACCTCCTTTCACCTCCAGCTACCCATCAAGAGCAGATATATGAACACTGGAGCACCCACAAACGCTGTAATGATTCCGACAGGAATTAAGACTGGTGAGAGGACAGTTCTGCCAAACGTGTCGGCGACAAGTAAAAGGGTAGCTCCAAAAACCGTGCTGAAAGGAATCAGATACCTGTGATCTCCGCTGACTGAAATTCTGATGGAGTGCGGGGCGACAAGCCCTACAAAACCTACGATACCAGTAAAGGAAACACAGATTGCTGTAAGAAATGACGAGAGCAGGAGACTTTCAAGTCTGACTCTTTGGGGATTGACTCCAAGCGATATGGCAGTCTCATCGCTCAACGTTAGAGCGTTGTAGTCCATACGCCTGAAGATGAAGTATGTGGTGCAGACTGCAAATGCTGAAAGGATAATGTATACCTCACTCCAGTTCGTTCTTCCCATGTCTCCGAAAGTCCAGAAAACAACCGATGCTACCATAACGTCTTCGGCAAAGTACTGCATCAGCATCGTTGCAGCCTGAAAGAGGGATGCCATTGCAACTCCTGCAAGAATCATCGCTTCAGGGCTGAGATCCCTTATTTTTGAAAGTGTGAGAATTACAGAAACGCTGATTAGGGAGCCGAAGAAGGCAAAAAATGGGACAAGATAAGGGTTTAGAATCGTGATGCTCTCTCCAGTTCTGTGCATCAGACCAGCTCCGAGGTAGATGATTGCAAAAGCAGCTCCGAAGGCTGCGCCCTGCGAAATGCCGAGAGTGAATGGAGATGCGAGGGGATTTCTCAGGATGCACTGCATCACAGCTCCACTTACAGCAAGGCTCGCTCCCACAAGTATGGTGGTCACTATTCTTGGCAGCCTGATGTCCCATATTATAGGAGAATCGGTAGCAAGAGAACTGAGAACTTCCTGAGGAGTGAGGTTGTACGATCCTATGCAGAGGGAAGCTATAAACGAAAAAATTAGGGCAGCTACCAGCACAATTTCCGCAGTTCTTATTCTTCTGCTGTACTCTATCATGATTCGAAGATGTCTGCTATATTCTTGAACCCACCATAATGCTCAGCCATCTCTCCGTAGAGTTCCTTGCCAACAAAGAATTTGAGTATCTCATTCGCCTTCTCTGCAGGGTTGATATCGGCAAATCTATCTGGGTAGAGAACTTTGCCTATAAAGTAAGCGTCTGCTATTGCAATCTCTATGTTCGTCGTGTAGTAGTTGAATGGGAGTATTCCGTAAACCTCACCATTTTTGAAGGCTTTTAGAGATTTGTATATCTCTGGACTCTTCTCGTAGTCGATCAGAACGAGATGCAGGTTGTTTTCGTCAAGAAAGATTATGTCCGGATCCCACTCCAGCAGCTTCTCCTTATCAATGAAGAAAGCTCCACTCTTGTTTGCCTCACATGCAACGTTCTTCGCCTTTACAGCCATGAATGGTGGGAAGTTGCACTGAGTTGACTCTATTCCGTGTCCACCTTTGAATCCGAGAGCGCCGACATAAACAGCCGGTTTTGCATCATCCGGAACCCCTTCAACCCTCGATGATAGATCACTGTAAGCAGAGTCTATAAAGTTGATTATATCTTCAGCCCTCTTTTCCTTACCGAGAATCTTACCGGCCAGTCTTAGTGAATCGTAAATCTCCTGAGCTTTGAAGTTTCCAAGCTCGCCGTAGCTCAAAACCACAACAGGCACACCGGTTTGCTGCTGAAGAGCATCAGCTCTGCTGGCATCCATATAGCATGCAAAAATCACATCAGGTTTGACGGCAACAATTGCCTCAGCATTAGGAGACGGGCTTGGACCACCTTTTCCTATAATGGGCTTCTCAGCAAGTTCCGGATGAGCCATCCTGTATGGCCTCCCCATCGCACTCCATGCCGTCTCAGCGTCCTCAACACCTACAACCATATCTGTTGCATTCAGATAAACAATCAATCTCAAAGCTCCGGGGCCTACAGCAACAATCCTCTCAACTTTTTGAGGGACTTCAACTTCTCTTCCTATCAGGTCTGTGACTTTAACGGTATCAACTTTGTTCTCATGACTCTGCGAGCATCCGGCAACCAGAGCTGCAAGCACTACTATTGATAGTAGAATCGGCAACTTCTTCATCTCCTCACCTCCGAGTTAGCTATCAGGTTAACAAGCTCCTTTGCCTCCTCAATCATCGGCACCTCCTCTCCGAGAAAACATGCCTGATAGATTTCTTTGCTTAGGGGAACGTAAGCATCAGCATTGATCAGACCTTTTGTCTCATCATCAACCTTGTTTGCAACCGTAATCACCCTCTTTCCTAATTTTCTACCCATATCTGCAATTTTCTCTGCAAGTTTTATTGACTCATAGCTCGGCTCAACAATCGCAACGATTACATCACATCCAGCTTCGACACCCCTACCAAAATGCTCTATTCCTGCGTCAGTGTCAACAATCACAAACTCATCATCTTCAAGCCTTAGAGCTTGCAGAAATTCCCTCGTAACAGCCCCCATTGGACAGGCACATCCCTCGCCAAACTCGTGAATCTTCCCTATCGCTATCACGGCTATACCATCATTTCTCTCGACAAACTCTTCAGGAAGCTCGTCAAGGCTGAGTTCGTCGAGCATTCTCGTTTCTTCCTTCCACTCTGACTGAATTGCCCTGAAAAGTTTCTCTCTTACTCCGCTTTTCCCGCCAAGCCACTCCATGAAGTCTTTTGGCTGTTTAACTCCTAAATTTCTGTGAATTCCGAAGTTCGATTCATCAGCGTCAACAACAAGAACTTTTTTACCTCTACCTGCCAGCTCTTTAGCTATGAGAGCAGAAATGACACTCTTTCCGCATCCTCCTTTCCCACAGACAAGTATTTTCATCGTCAAATTTGCTCTTACAATGTATTAAAAGATTTCTGATTAGTATTAACTATTAAAACTAAACCTCCAAACAAGTCACTTGGAATTAAAAAAGAGATCTTGACTTTGCATCAGCAGCCACTCTTATCCCTTAGATTTTTCAATCTCCCTGTCTCGTAGCACTCGTCTGAGAACCTTTCCCGAAGCTGTTCTGGGTATGCTGTCAACGAATTCTATCACTCTTGGCCTCTTGTAGTCTGCAATTTTGTCCTTAATCCAGTTGAGAATGTCTTCTTCCGTGATCTTCCCCCTGTATTCCTCTTTTATCGCTACAAAAGCCTTTGGTATTTCACCAACAACCTCATCCGGAACTCCGATGACTGCTACATCTGTCACAGCATCGTGTTTCATCAAAGCTGCCTCAATTTCGAATGGAGCGATGGTGTACCCCTTGTACTTGATAATCTCCTTTATCCTATCTACCACGTAAATGTACCCTTCATCATCAAGATATCCGAGATCTCCCGTTTTAACGTACTTTTTACCCTCAATTTCAATGAAGCCTTCAGCCGGATCTCTTTTCCAGTATCCATGCATCATTGTCGGAGAGCTTACTACAAGCTCACCTATTTCGTTGGAACCCAAAATCGCCCCACTTTCAACATCTATAACTTTGAACTCACAGTCATAGACAGGTATTCCGGGCGATGCAATATCCTTTACCCTATACAAAGGCGAACCTGTAATCCACGGGCCCACTTCTGTAAGTCCATATCCGTGGGTAAGAATAAACTCCGAATTGCACCTTTCCTTGGCAACTCTAACGAAGTCCTCGGCGAGAGCAGGAGCCAAGGGTGTTGCACCCGAAAAAACCATCCTTAGCGCCGACCAGTCATATCTTTTCTCTGATTTTTCAAGATGTGCCTTCATTGCGGAAAGCATGACTGGTACAACGTACATTACACTAACTCTGTATTTCTCTGTGAGTTCGATGAACTCTTGGGGTTTAAAAGACGATAGGATCACCTGAGACGCTCCTGCGGCCAGACACTGAGTCAAAATAAATCCAAATCCGTAGATGTGGTACATGGGTAAAACGAACATGATTACGTCTCTATCGGAGATGTCGTAGGCAATGGCACCCTGAATACCGTTTATAACTCTTCCAGCATGGTTTAACATAACACCCTTTGGGGGCCCTGTGGTTCCGGATGTATAGTTGATAGATACCAAGTCTCTCTCAGGGTCGATTTCGGGATCGAATCTTTCTGCACTGTACTTTAAGAAGTCTTCAATGTGGTATAGATCGTCAATCCGAGTATCCATAGTGCAAATCCACTTTACCTGCGTTCCTTTTGCTGCCTCCCTGACAGTATCTACAAGAGATGAAACTGTGAACACAGCAAGTGCTTCAGAATCCTTTAAGATGTAATTAAGCTCATCTTTTTTTAAAGTGGGATTTACTGGCACAACAATTCCTCCGCATCTGGAAACAGCAAGAACAACCATCTCGTATTCTGGAGAGTTAGGAGAGAAAATGGCAATTCTATCTCCCTTTTTAACTCCTATATCCCTCAAACCATTTGCCACTCTTGTTACGTCATCATCCATCTCCTTGTACGTTATTTTTCGTGGATACACCACAAAGGGTTTTTCTTGTAGTCTCGAGGCTGCTAATTCAAGCATTTCATCGAGACGCATTTTGGGATAAAGGAAGGAAAGGGAGGGTCTTTTTAATATCATCGCATTCACCTCTTTATGCCATAGAACTCGTACCATCCTCCTCTGCTTCCGGGTTTCCTCCCCACGTACCCTGAAAGTACGAGTTTTTTCAGCGTTATCGGAGGAGCGTAGTGCTTCTCCTGCGTCTCCTCGTAGAGGTACTCGGCGATGTGCAACATTGTATCAAGGCCAACAAGGTCCATCAGCTCAAACGGACCCATGGGGAAGCCGAAGGCAAGCTTGCACATCTCATCAATTTCCTTTATTCCGCCAATGCCCATTTCGAACAGTCTGACGGCCTCGACAAGCCAGGAGTTTATGAACCTCGTTGTGAAGAACCCCGGCCCGTCTCCAGCCTCGATGGGTATCTTTCCGAACTTCTTGGACAGCTCCACTGTGAGGTTAAAAGTTTCATCCGATGTCAGGGCTCCCCTGATTATTTCGATGAGCTTCATTACGGGGGCAGGGTTGAACCAGTGCATTCCTATGAACTTGTCCTTTCTCTCAACTGCAGTAGCAAGGTCAGTGATCATGATGGCGGAGGTGTTGGACGCTATTATCGTCTCGGGCTTGCATATTCTGTCGAGATCGGCGAAAATCTTCTTTTTCAGGTCCGCTTTCTCGGTTACGGCCTCTATTATGAAGTCCGCATCTTTCAAACTCTCAAGAGATGTGGATGTTTTTATTCTGCTCAGAACAGCCTTGGCCTCATCCTCACTCATCTTGCCCTTCTCAACAAGCCTCTTCAAACCAAAGGGTCCGGACTCTATCATCTCCATTGCCTTTTTGAGCACATCCTCGCTTATATCCACCATAACGACATCGTAGCCAGTTCTTGCAGCCACCTGCGCAATTCCGTGCCCCATTACACCTGCACCAATCACACCTATAACTTTAATATCCTCCAGCTTCACGTTACCACCTCCTTAACTTTTTCTGGGGGAGACCAAACGCCCCTCTTTAAGATCCTCTAAAGCCATTTTTTCCACAACATAGTGTTTCTTCTTACCTGTGGCGGTGAGAGGCAGCTCGTTTACGAACCTGTAGTATCGAGGTCTTTTGAATCTTGAAAGCATGGGGTGGTTTTTGCAGTATTCATCCAGTTCTTCCGCCGTAAGTGATGGATCTTTGGGTACAACGTATGCCGTGCAAACTTTACCCCATTTCTCATCTGGAACTCCAACAACAATAGAGTCTGCAACTTTTGGATGTTCGTTGAGGATCTCTTCAATCTGGACGGGATAGATGTTCTCCCCTCCGGAAATGAACATGTCGTCCTTCCTTCCTATGATTGTTACGTACTCGTTCTCATCCCATGTGGCCAGATCTTTGGAGTAGTACCATCCCTTGTAAATCCGCCCCTCGTTAAACTTCGGATTGAGGTAAGTGTAGGCAAACTTCGCTGGTGACTTTATTATGACTTCTCCAACTTCCTGATTATCTTTTTCTGCCAGTTCGTTGGGCTCAGCCAGCCTGTCCTCGAAAACCTTGACGACTCTCACATCATCATCTGTACAGCTCCTACCTGCGCTCCCAGCCTTGTCCGGAAGATCGAAAGGTCTGAGAAATGTATTCCAGAAGGTTTCAGTTGTGCCGTACCCGTTCATAATGTTAGGTGTGAGTACTTGCATGTACTTTATACAGGCACTCCTCTCCAGTGGTGAGCCCATCGTGCAGAGACCTTTCAGGCTGCTCAAATCTCTTTGTTTCTTTAGTTGGGCTTCATAAATCATCTCTGCTGTTATTGGAGCTCCTATTAGGTAGGTGATTTTGTACTTTTCAACGTAATCCAGAACGAGGTCAGGGTTGAAATACTTGAGAGCAACCACTTCTCCACCTATGTAAAGTGTGGGATTCGGGCCACCGGAGTACAGTCCACCTCTATGGAACCACGGCGTCATGTTCATGGTCTTATCCAAAGGCGAAAGGGGAAAGTGCATTATGACGTCGTGCGCACTCAGAATCTCATTTATGTTGTTTATTGGAACACCCTTCGGTAAGCCAGTAGTTCCCGATGTGTATAGACGGGTGGTCTCGTCAAACGCCGTGCTGGGAATCTCATCCTCATTCAGCGGTTCCCTTTTTAGCATATCTCTAACAAAATCCCGGTAATCAACAACACCGTTTGGTGGTGATGCCTCTCCATCCACATCCACCATTATCATGACTTCCGGTTTGTGTTTCGCCATTTCTACGGCCTTCATTGCCGTATCCATCACAGACGACTCGAATGCGAACACGACAGGTTCACTCTCGTCCAGAATGTACGCAACCTCGCCTGGAGCGAGTCTGTAGTTTATGGGATTGTTGATCGCACCAATTTTTTGAGGAGCAAGGTAGAAGAAGACAAACTCCGCTATATTTGGAAACATGTAAGTTATTACATCACCCTTCCTCACACCAGCGTTTAAAAGTGCATTTGCCAATTTATTACACTCCTCATTCAATTCACGGTACGTCCAGGTTCTCTCCCTTATCGGGCAAGTCAGAGCAGACTTGTTTCCGAACCTCTTAGCGTTCCTCAGAAGCCCCTTTATATACACAAATTCCTTTTCAAACACCTCTTTAAAAGTAGATGGGTCATACACGTACTTACCCATCCTTACCACCCTCCTACTTTACAAACTTCCAGAAATTGGGCTTCCTCTTCTCCATGAAGGCGTTTCTGCCCTCCATCGACTCTTCAGTTCCGTAATAGAGGCTCAAACCACCAACTCCAAGCTCTGTGATTCCTGCCAGCCCCTCCGTGTCGGCAAGAAAGGCGTATTTTAGCATCTTCAGGGCTGTTGGACTCTTTTCCAGCAGCTCGCTGCACCACTTCTCCACTTCCTCATCCAGCTTCTCGTGAGGGACTACAGCATTAACCAGTCCCATTTTCAATGCTTCTTCTGCAGTGTAAAGCCTGCAGAGGTACCACATCTCCTTTGCCTTCTTAAGCCCAACATTTCTCCACAGATCTCCAGTTCCGAATCCGGGATCGAAGCTACCAACTCTCGGCCCAGCCTGACCGAATTTGGCCCTATCTGAGGCAATGGAGAGGTCACAGTTCACCTGCCATACGTGCCCGCCACCCACAGCGTAGCCGTTAACTCTCGCAATTACGGGTTTCGGGATGTGCCTAATCAGGAAGGTTACTATCTGCCATCCCACCTCGAGTGGTAGGGCTGCAATTGTGCCCTCAAGCTCCTCTCTGCTGTATCCCTTATAGCCGCCAATATCCCTGATTGACTGGTCACCCCCAACGCAGAAGGC
>JAPDIY010000083.1 GCA_029259335.1 Archaeoglobi archaeon | reverse complement strand
GCATAGATATACGGGGAGATCTGTGTATAAGTTTGCAGCTCTGAATGTCCTTTTGGTGGGGGTGGTTGTTGCTCTGGGTTTCAGGGAGAAGAAGGTGTTGCAGAGGTTGGCTGAGATGTGATTTGGTGAGAACCCTAAAATTTTTGGTATAGGTTTCTCAGTTTTAACGTCAGGGTTGCAAATCGGACATCTCGTCTTAAGCATTCCGTGCTTGCAGAAGACGTCCATACTCAAAGTTCTCTTCCCTCTCTTATAGCCTTTTTCATCGCTGAGATCATCGGTCCCATCCCACCAAGCCCTTTCAGAGGTGTTAGGATCTTCTTTCCTGCAAAAACCTTTTTGACGATGTTAACATAGTTGCTGCCAGCAACAACCACTATCTCATCGTATTTCGTCAATCCTTTCTCTTCCGCCTGTTTTCTCAGCTCTTCAACGCCTATCGGGTTAGTTTTGGGATCGTTGAATGTGACGTTGTAGTCCTCAGGAATCAGTCGTCTGGGAACAAAAACCCGTACTTTGCTGACAGAATGACGTAGCTGTTGGGGTAAAACCTTTCAGCATATTCGATGCATGTTTTAGCAAATAGACCAATGTAAACGTCCTTCGCTCTGGTAGGACCAGCATTTGGATTTCTGGACCAGATTTTCAAGCTTCCACACGGAACCACGCAAAGTTTCATCCCACCACCTCCTCTAACAACCTCCACAATTCTTTCACCAATCTCTCTCAAACCCAGCTTCGCAAAATACTCCATGATCTCATATTTGCTCAGCACACCAATCTGCCAGACCAGAGAATCGAGGTGAATCATGTTTACTTCAGGCTTCTCTCTCTTCAACTCTTTCAGAACTCCATTCCAGAATGTCCTAACATCCTTATCATCTCTCACGGCTACGCCAAGCCTCCTCGTAAACTCTCTAACCCTGTAATCCACCGGAATCGGAATACTCTCAAATCTGAAATTGCTCTCCCCCACCATCAACAACGCAATACCAAGACACTTCATAGCAAAAACGATCGTCTTGGCGTTTCTCTCCTGCCTCATTGTCGCGGCAAGATCGTACCATATTCTGAGAAAGTTCTCCGCTACCTCTCTTGGCTCAGCATTCCACAACCACTCTGCAAGTCTGCTTGAGAGAAACCTGTTCAGCCTTCTGATCTTCAAATCTGGGAGCCTTTCCTTAGAGTAAAATTTTGCAAGAATGAATTTCAACTCGTTTATGGATACAGGTGTGCTGTGCAACTCCAACAACTCCTTCATCTTCGGCCAGTAAGCTACCTCAGCCTTTCCCTTAAGCTGAAAGTCGTTTAACCCGGCAACAATCATTGTATAGTCCCAAAAAATTTGACTTTAAATATCTTCAGCCAACTGATGGGTTACGGCAGACTGACAGAGAGGAAGGTAAGGTACATTGTAAGGCACAAGAGAAGAGGAAAAACTAACAGAGAGATAGCGTTTGAGATGAGAGTCAGCATATCAACAGTAAAGCGAGTGTGGTCATACTGGCTTACACACAAAGAATACTTACCGATAAGAAAGAGGGGAAGAAAGGTGAAGGAGTTAAGCGAGGAGGAGAAAGAGATCATAAAAGAGGCAAAAGCAAAGTACAAACTTGGAGCGAGAAGACTCGAAAGGATAATAGAGCAGGTTTATGGCATCCACATCCCCCACAACCGCATTCACAGATTTCTGTTGGAAGAAGGCTTGGCAAAGGAAGAACCAAGAAAGAAGAGGAGAAGAAAGCCATACATAAGGTATGAAAGAGAGCATTCGATGTCAGCAGGGCATATCGACTGGTTTGAGAAGGATGGCGTTAAGTTCTGTGCAATCATTGACGATGCATCAAGGAAGATCCTTGCAGCAGGAGAATTTCAGAGTGCAAACACTGCAAACAGCATAGCTTTGGTAGATAAGCTTGTCGAAGATTACTGGGACATCATGCCTTTAGAAGAGCTGATCTCAGACAACGGAAGTGAGTTCGGAGCTCACAGAAGGAATGGTAAAAAGGAGTGGGATAGCAGATTCAAAAGGCATGTAGAATCTTTGGGCATAAAGCTGATAACTTCCAGGATAAAGCATCCCCAGACAAACGGGAAGGTAGAGAAGTTCTTTGACTGCTACAACAGGCATAGGGATGATTTTGAAAGCTTAGATGACTTCGTTTACTGGTACAACAACGTCAGATTCCACGAGAGCTTAGATACGAAATGGTATCTCCAAACACCAGAAGATGCCTTCTGGAGCAGGTTGCCTGTTGAAGTTAGAGTTGGTCTGGCAGCTAAGCTTTTCGATGAGGTGTTGGGGAATGAGAGGTAGGGTTTATAAGGTCAAAAATTTCGGGACTACACACCCGGCAACAATCATCAAAACTGCAAACCTGCCGAAGCCGTAGCTTTCAAGAAACTTTCGCATATACCTCCATTCCGGCTCTTTTTGGACGATTCTATTCCAGATCTCTACAGGAATGGCTGAAAGAATGGTAGAAATAGAGTTTGGTTCAGATACCACAGATAATGCCTCCACTACAGAGAGTTGACCAAGATTTTCAGGCTCATCAACCGCCTCACCCATTTCCAGTCTTTCAACTCTCAGTTTCAGGTTTGAGCTTATTACGAACCTGAACTTTCCTTTGTTTATCAATCCACTCGCAAACACAACTTTTCCGAGGGATCTGGCATGAGCCATCTCTCCCTTGCTGATTCCGTTCTTAGAAACTACAACATCACCATACCAACTCTTTCTCTCACCGTACTTCGTTATGTCCGAAACGTCAACTCTTCTGCTCACCCCGTTCTGCTGAGCTTCCCGTATTAGGGCAGATATAACATCCAAGCGATTTATCCAGTACTCGTCGTATTTGCTTGCCATTAAACATCCCCTCTAATCAACCACAACCAAGCCATTCCTGATAATGAAATCAAGGAGAAGATATATGGGCTCACCTTCGTGCTCCAAGATCTTATTGTAATTCCCGACTGTGATAAACTTCTTTTTTGCTCTTGTTACTGCCACATTTATCATTCTGCGATCAATAAACCCAAAGTACGATGTATCAACAATTGAGAATACAATCACATCTTTCTCCGCTCCTAAGTATCCGTGAACAGTTTTAACCTCAACCTCATCTTTTCTTAATCCTCTGTTAATCAACTCATCCTTAATCTTTTCAACCTGATTTTTGTATGGTGTTAGAACTGCAATATCACCAGGATTTACCTCTGCTTTTATCAGTTCTTTTACAATCCATGCTACTGTTTTAGCCTCGTCTTCGTTACTTCTGTTCTCCTTTACACCATCTCTGTGAACAAAAACCATCTCCTTTTCAGGATTCATCCAATCGTATGTAACATTTCTTATTTCCAATTTATAATTTCCCTGCGGTCTTGGAATTATCCTCCCACCATAGATGAAGTTCGAGGAGAACTCAACGATTTTCGGGTTTGACCTATAGTTGTATCTCAACCACAGAATTTCCTTCATCTCTTTTTCAGCCATTTCATAAAACACGTTAAAAATTCCAAAGTTCGATCTCTCTTTAAGAGAGATGCCGGTGGTGTAAATTGGTGGGATCTGCCACGGATCACCCGTTAACACTGCTCGCTCCGATCTACTGAGTACGAGTAGTGCCGTGGATAAGCAGAGATTGTGTGATTCATCTATAAATGTGGAATTGAACTTTTGATTGCTTAGAGGGTAGGTTATTGTCTTTAGAGCTGTCGAACCGGCGAGGAAATTCGATTTCGAGAATATTTCTACATACTCATTGCCTATTTTTCTGAAAGCTGATGAGTACTCCTCTATCAAATCATCAAAAGAGAGATTTTCAGGTATACTCAGGTGAGAATTTTCTGGTTTTTTCGGAAACTCTGGAAATATGTCCAACTCTGATAGCATAATTTACATACTCTCCGAATTTATCTTCAAAATCAGCGAGCCTCTCAAAAACGTTATCAACTGCTTGGTGAATCTGGGAAGTTACGAGAACTCTTTGAGTTTTCCCAAGTATTCTGGCAGCCTCCGTAATAAACTGGGTTTTGCCAGTTCCGGGAGGACCAATTACGAGGAGTATCTCTCCTTTATCGAGATTCAAAGTAGATTCCAATGCTCTAATCTGAAACTCATCTAATGGCAATTTGTTCTCAGGCTTGTTTAGTAAAGCTTCATCTGAACGTTTAGCTTCGACGATCTGAAATTTCTGAAAAATATTGAAATCCTGAAGCTCATTTTTTACAGCTTCCAACCTCTTTTTTAGAGAGTATAGAAATTCTACTTTGCAAATTTGGAAGACTTCAGGAACTTCTCCATAGTCGATGGATTTCGTGTTAACGATACAGTAATTCTTACCCATCCTTTCAAATCTTTTAACTACGAATCCTATAGGCTCTGGATGATCTGAGAGGTTGTAGATGCCCACCAGTTCCCCACTGCTAACTTCAATTTCTGTTTCGATGATAGCTACGCCTGATGCTTCGCTTTTTAGTTTTGCAATGCTATGCTCTCTTTTTGCCTCTTTGTTAGTCTTTCTTATCTCTTCTTCCAAAAAATTTTCTAGTCTTTTTAATTTTCTTTCCAATTCTTGGTCGAGGTTCATCTTTTTTCACCTCTCAGCCATTATTACTCTTTATTAGCAAACCTTTATAAAACATACTGGCTCAAACATGTATTCATACGCAAGCAAAACCTTCTTCTCTTTCGGTACAATGAAGGATATCCAGCCCTCCACTTCCCCACCTGGCATAAGTTCTACGGTTTTGAACTCCGGCATGGATTTGGGCAGCATCACAAATGTTGGGGAGAAACCCGCTCCATCACTGTAAGCTTTGAAACTGTACTCAGATACCACGTTCGACGATTTTCCAGATACATAACTGAACCTCACCTTTATCAGCAAGTATTCATACCCCTTCTCCGGCTCAGGGTTGAACATATTTGCCTCTTTAACAATCTGGTATGCTTTCTCTCCTCTAATGCACCCTGTAATTACAACCTCAAATGTTCCCGTGAGAGTTTTTACAGTTACGACCTCATCCATCGAAGCAGGATTGCTGTAGCTTCCTCTCTTCTCCTCTATCGTTACCGTTACTTCCTCATTCGCTTGAGGTTTTGTCGAAATTTCAGTTTCACAGCCTGCCAGCAACACGACAGTAAGCAAAGCTGCAAGTGTCACAACTCCCATTCTCATTTTGAATCACCAGCCATAAGCATACCAAAAATTATTTCAATTTGTTTTCGATAACATTGATAACAATGAGAACAATCGAGAAAGTTCACGTTATCCCGCTTGGATTCGAGAGAAGTGTTGCAGTTGAGCCGGTAAAAGTCCTTGGAGGGGTAAGGGCACATATCATAACAATAGGTGGAAAATTTGCAGAGAAGTACAGGCTTCACAAGAAACAGAGATATTTTGAAAGAGCTGTAG
The DNA here is from genome assembly GCA_029259335.1 of Archaeoglobi archaeon. GTDB lineage: Archaea > Halobacteriota > Archaeoglobi > Archaeoglobales > Archaeoglobaceae > Archaeoglobus. Next base: position 24,938 of record JAPDIY010000083.1, on the reverse strand, counting down.
CAGCAGATTTAGAACATCTTGGACTAGAAGTAGAAGTGCACTACACGGACTTATTTGATTTCGAGATGGCTATAGAGACTATATCAGAAGTGGTAGTTGAAGAAAAGAGTGATGGTGGTGAAGTATACATTAATCTCTCGTCCCACGGCAGATTTGTATCTGTAGCTTCAGCTCTTGTCGGGTGGTATCATGGAGTTAGAACGTTCTACGTTTTCCCCGAGAGATACGCAAAGGATGAAAAGGAGGAAAGAGCATACGGCAGAAGTGTGTGCGGAAAACCAGTTATATTCGAAATTCCAAACTTAGAGTTTGTCAAACTGAGTAACGAGGAGAGATACGCAATCTCACTTATCTACTCTCAAAAAGAATGTGACAGAGAGTATTTGAAATTGCAAGATCTGGCAGAAAGACTTGAAGTACAATTTCCTCACATCTACTCATTTTCATGTGATGGAAGACGAAAAGAACAAAGATTACTGAACAAGGTCAATAGACGAGTGGTCAGCAAACTTGAAGCAAGAGGACTTATTGAAAAGGAAAAAGTTGGCAGAAATGTTATTCTCAGATTAACCGAACTCGGCAAGTTATTTGCGTTATTAGGTTAAATAACGGGCGATCGGTGATCATCGTTTTCCTCCTAATTCTACACCCCAAAAAAGCGCCGGGGGTGGGACTTGAACCCACGAGCCCTTAACGGGCACCGGCTCTCAAGGCCGGCGCAGTGCCTCTCTGCAACCCCGGCTAGGTAAAAAAGGTGTAGTTGGAATGTTTATGAAACTTGTGCTTTTCCCGGCTGCATATGCTTAAAGGGTTCTAAACTCCCTCATAATCAACGCAGAGTCTTCGGACATTAGCACGCATCTATAAGGTATGCAATTTAACTTCAAATCAGAATTTGCGACACTACCCTAACAAGAATCTCATTCTCCGAGAATCCTGCCAGCAGCAGGAAGTTATGGGCAGCAACGACGGTAATAAAGACAGTTGAAATCACCACCCCTGCAATCAACCCGATGTAAACTCCTCTGACAAGACTGTGGCCGAAATTTCTGGAAAGCAGAAGGGCAGCCGAAATCGTCAGGATTATTAGGAATTTCAGCATTAAGAACAGAAATGGATTCAGAGACGCCACAATGCTGTTAACTTCCTGAAAACCCATCTGAAGTCCAAAAACTGTAGTGAGGTAATCTGCGAAGTTTGCCAGTGTAAATGACAGTACCAGCATCCTGACCTTCTCCATCCACTCAATATTGTAATTACACTATTATAAGTTTTTCATCAGGTCTTCGAGAATGTTCACAATAGCCTCGGAATGATTACCCAGAACGACTCCCGGACAGGATGAATCAACATAAACATGGATTCCATCAAACCGGGATTCTGCATCACCCTTGGATTTGAAGTAGAAGGGGTATTTTACGCATGCCATAGGTCTTTCCGGATATATCGCACAGTTTCCATTTTCCAGAAATATACACCTTCCTTTAACCTTTCTTAGGTAAACCAGCACCCTACCCCTTTCGAATACATCCCCGTATTTTTCAAGCCTCCTTTCTTCGTCGGGAGTGACCATTACGTCAAGCTTTGTACAACATATACCACATCTCAGACATTTCCATGCTCCAGCTTTCTCCATGGAACTAATTGCACAATCAATAATTATCTTAAATTATTAAAAGATTTCGAAAAACTTAGGGAGAAGCGTTATATCCTCCAAACGGGAAAAGAAAGAACATGCTCCAATCCGACTTAAGGCTGGTGATATTCCACTACGGCTTTTTTGGAGAGAGGTTTATAGCGAACCTAATGAACTATCCAAATTCCTGCCCGTCGTATGGGGCATGCGGAATTGATGGTTGCACGCAATGCAAGGAGGGACTTTACAGCTTCTCCAAGAACATAATTGCCGCCTTCTCGATGCCAGATCCAACAACAATGCCCGACTTCATAGAGAATGCCGAAGATTTTCTACCAAAGCAGATTCCAGAGGCCGACATTGCCATTGCCATCAACCTCCATCCCGACGTTCTTGCAGTGCTGCCTGAGAAGCTGAAGGGGAAGGTAAAGGCTCTCGTTGTTCCTGTAGAAGAGCCGAGATGGTGCTCTTCAGGCCTGGCAAAGCAGATGAAAGAGAAATGTGATGAGCTGGAAATTGAGTTTGCTGCTCCAAAGCCCTTCTGCAATTTGAGGGAACAGGAGGAGCACCCAACGATTAACAAGATGATAAGGGAGATGGGAATTGGCTATCCTGAGTTTGAGATTGAGATTCTTGATGACGGCAATGCATATGTAAGGGTTCTGAGGAGTGAGCCGTGCGGCTGTGCGTACTATATTGGCATCAAGCTGAGAAGTTTTGACTTCACATTGGTCAGGGAAGGGGAGATGAGGGAGCTATGGAATCTGGTAGCTGAAGCTCATCACAGCTTCCCATGTACGGCGAGCATGGAGAGAGACAATGAGTATAACGAAACTCTGCTCCACATAGGAGGATACATTGCGAGGCATGCGGTTGACAAAGCCCTTGGCTATGAGGGAGATGAAGATATCCCCGAACATATAAGAGAGATTGTGCTTTAATTTATTTTGAAGTTCTCTTCGAAAGTTTAGTATTGGCAAGCTATATATACACGCAAGGGCAATAATAATTATCACTAACATCCTTAGGAGGGAGTCTGCATGTTTGTTGAAAGAGTTTCCTCAGGTATTGTAGGACTTGATAAAGTTCTCAAGGGCGGATTTATTAAAGGAAGTTCATGTCTGATTAAAGGTGGCCCTGGAACTGGAAAAACGCTCATAGGCTTGCACTTTCTTGCAGAGGGTATTAAGCGGGGAGAAAGGTCTGTTTTGATAACTTTCGATGAGAGAGTTGATGAAATCAAGAGACAGGCTGAGGATTTCGGTTTGCCTGCTGATAAAATCGAGTTTATTGACATGTTTTCGAAGTTCAGTGTGCTGAGCATGGATGCAATTGTCTGGGGCGACAATGTGATGTCTGATGTACTCGACTTCCTAAGCATGATTGAAAGTGAAACCGGAAAGGCCGACAGAATATTCATTGATGGGATTGGAGTGATATCCGACTGTGTGAAAGATAGAGGGTTGAGCAGGAGGATAATTTCCTCGATCATCCATAGACTCTCAGGAGAGGCCACGCTTGTTGTGTCATCAGAGGCCTTTGAAGAACTGGGAAGGGGGCTTATCAGCTATGTTGTAAGTGCTGAAATTCAGCTTGAGAGAGTTGAGAAGGACGGAAGGGTATTCAGAATTCTCAATCTGCTCAAATTCAGAGGAGACGCCAACATCGGCAGGCATTACTTTGAGGTAAGGAAGAGTGGGGTGGAAGTGTATCCAGTAATAAAACACGAAGCAGAAAAGATATGGGATAGGGAGCTAATCAGCACAGGCAATGCTGAACTGGACATGATGTTCGGTGGAGGGATCTACAGAGGTTCTCAAGTGCTGATATGCGGTAAAGCGGGTGTGGGTAAAACAAATCTGGGCCTGCAGTTGCTGATGGAGAATGATAAAAGAGGGGAGAAGGGGATAATATACGCCTTCGACGAATCTAAGGAGTACATACTGGAGAGATTTCAAAAGCTGTTCGCCTACGAGCCGAAAAACATTGTGGTCGTGGAAAGAGAGTTCTCAAGCGTGGGCGAGTTCTACGATGCTGCAATACGGGATTTTGAAAGAATCAAGCCATCAGTGGTAGTGATCGATCCCATAAATGCGCTTGAGAGAATTGCGGGCAGCAAGGCTGAGTCCGTCAACATTCTCAACCTTCTCCAGAACTATCTGAAGCAAAGCGGTGCTTTAGCAGTGTTCATCAACGAAACCATTGATGCTCTCGACGTGTTCCAGTTTTCGGGCTACGGAATAAGCCAGTACGCGGACTACCTGCTTCTCGGAAGATACGTGGAGCTTGAAGGGGAGATGCTGAAAGCTATCGCTGTTATGAAGAACAGATTTGGAGATCATGAGCGCACCTTCAGGATTCTAGACATGAAGTCTGGCAAAGGGTTGGTGGTAGGTAAGCAGCTCAAGGAGTACACCGGGTTGATGAGTGGACACTTTGAGAAGCTCTCTTAACCAAATTTTTCGATCGGCAGTTTTATTTCAAACACTGCCCCGCTCGGTTCGTTATCCTTAACCTCTATTTTTCCTCCGTAAAGCTCTGTAACCTTCTTGACTATGAACAGTCCGAGACCACTCCTTTTTTCACTTGAAAATCCCTCCTGAAATATCAGATCTTTCATCTCGTCCGGTATTCCCTTTCCGTTATCTGCTATCCTTATAACTCCCCAGCCATTCTCAGCATACGTGCTGATTTCCACCTCAACCGGAAATCTGCCGCTATGCATTATCGCGTTGTTGATTATATTCTGAATTGCCGTCTTTAACCCCTCATTTGCTCTGACATACACATCTTTCAGATTCAGCCTGATTACAGCATCTTTCCTGTACAGATCGGCAATTTCTCTCACAATTTCAGCAAGGTTAACAGCCTTCTTAGCCCCTCCAGCCTCTTCAAGGCTCTTCGCTTCTTGAATTAAGTCTCTTATCCTGTCAATTCTGCATATCGCTGTGTCAATCAGCTTTTCATCCTTCAGCTCAAGTGCAGCCCTGATAACTGTCAGATCATTCAGTATGTCATGGCGGAGTATCTTATTCAGAAGGGATAGATATTCTGTTTTCCTTCTCAACTCTTCCGTGAGTTCATGAATTTGCGTTGTGTCTATAGCTGTTACTGCAACGGCTTCTTTGCCCTTGACCGTTATTCTCGCCGGTCTAATGGTTATCCACCTCACCTTCCCACTCTTGTCAATCATCCTGAAACTGTAAGTTTCAGCCCCTCCTTCTCTGAGCCTTTTGAGATAATTTCTTCTAACACTCTCTCTGTCTTCTGGGTGAATAACTGAGAACACTTCTTTTCCAATTACTTCATCCTTCTTGAATCCCGTTGCAAGCTCAAATGCCTTGTTCACATAGATAAACTTGCCATCCTGAACTATGTAAATTGGGGTCAAGGAATCCTCGATAAGTGTGCGGTAAAATTCCTCACTTTCCTTCAATCTCATCTCAAGTTTTTTAGCCCTCGTTATGTCGATCCAGTTACCCAGACCCAGCCTTTCCCCCTCGAACTCAATGGGAATTATGAAGCCCCAGACCCACCTCTTCCTTCCATCTTTTGTGATGAACCTGTTTTCCATGAAAACCCGCCCTCCTTTCAGTACCCTCTCACAAGCCTCAAAAATTTTCGGATGATCCTCTTCAGGTGCGAGATCGAAAACACTCATTCTGTAAATTTCATCCCGCGAATAACCCGTTGCTATTTCGACTACTTTGTTAACATACCGAAATCTGAGCTTTTCATCAATGATAAAGATTCCTGCAAGTGAATTTTCCACAACATCTCTCCAGAATTTAGCATCAAATCCGTTAATGTTCATGTTCATACATATTATTATTACAATCATGAAGTATATAAGGTTTCTGCATTCAAACCTAAAAAAATTTAATCCCTGCATTCCGCTATATCATCTATGTTGCCACTCCAGAATGAAATTCTCTGGTTTGTACTACTCTTTACAAGCTTTTCAGGGATAACCATCGCCTACAGACTTTTTGGAAGGACTGGGCTATATGCTTGGACTGCAATGGCAATCATTCTCGCAAACATTCAGGTTATGAAGACGATAAAGTTCTTCGGCCTTGTGACTGCAATGGGAAACATCGTTTATGGCACCACTTTCCTCATCACCGACATCCTTTGTGAGAACTACGGCAGGAAAGAGGCAAGGAGAGCGGTTGAAATAGGATTCTTCACCTTAATAATGTTCACACTGCTTATGCAAATCTGCTTGGCTTTTATTCCCGATGAGAGCGACACTCTCAGCCCCGCACTGGAGCAGATTTTTGGGATAATGCCCCGTATCACGATTGCCAGCCTTACAGCCTACATCGTGTCCCAGCTTCACGATGTATGGGCCTTTGATTTCTGGAAGAGGAAAACGAGAGGTAGGCATTTGTGGTTGAGGAACAATGCTTCGACAATGGTATCACAGCTTATTGACAATGCCGTTTTTACTTGGATAGCTTTTGTTGGATTCGGCATATTCTGGGAGCAGGTGTTTCCATGGGAAATAATAGCGGAGATCTTCATAACCTCCTACATCATGAAGTTCGTTGTTGCTGCACTCGACACACCATTCGTGTATCTCGCGACAAAGGTCAGAAAAGACGCTGACGGGAGGGAGATAGTGAAATACGCGTGATTGAATCCGTTGAAAAAAGCGGTTGAATTTACCAAAAAAGAAGGTAGATCAGCAACCAAGCCACTCCTTTTTTAGTTCATAAAAACTGCCATCCCTGATCGACTCCCTGATTTTTTCCATTAGATTCGTGATAAAGAAGATGTTGTGATACGTGGCAAGCCTGAAGTAAAGTAGTTCGTTGGAGACATAAAGATGCCTCAAGTACGCCCTTGAATAGTTCTGACAGACCAGACATTCACATGTCCTGTCCACTGGCTTCATATCTCTCCTGAACCTTGCGTTTCTGATATGGATCCTGAACTTGTTTTCAGGCTTTCCGCCCTCAGCCGGGCTAATGTATAAATGTCCTCTCCTCGCCCATCTCGCTGGAGCGACGCAATCGAACATATCCACACCTTTTTCGACACAGTTAAACAAATCCTCTATGGCACCAATACCGAGGAGGTGTCTTGGCTTGTTTTCAGGCAGAATCGGGATGACCCAATCAAGGATGTTCAGCATGTCCTGCTTGCTTTTCCCCAATGAACCGCCAATGCCGTAACCCGCAAAATCCCTCTCAGCCATAAATCTTGCCGACTTCTCCCTCAAATCTCTGTACTCTCCTCCCTGAACGACACCAAAAAGAGCCTGCCTTCTGTCGTAGTACTCAAGACACTCCTCAGCCCACCTATGTGTCCTCTCTAAGGCTTTTTCAGTATACGCCCTGTCAGAGAGAGGAGAGGTACACTCGTCGAAGGCGAAAATGATGTCAGAGCCGAGATTTGACTGAATCTCCATCGATTTTCTTGGTGTAAGCTCCACAATTCTTCCAGTGCGAGGATCCTTGAATCTAACCCCCCTATCATTGACAAAGGCGAACTTTTTCTTCTGCTGCTTCGCCTGCTTCAACCTCTCTTCATCCAATCCCTCAAGGAAGATATTGTTTGCAATCTTCCCCACCCCATGTTCCATTCCGAAGCCGAGGGAGAAGGCCTGAAAACCGCCTGAATCTGTAATAATAGGTCCATCAAAGTTCATGAACTTATGTAGCCCTCCAAGCTCCTTGATGAGCTCATCCCCCGGCCTAAGATGAAGGTGGTAGGTGTTGGCAAGAACAACCTCAACACCCATATCTCTGAGATCTCGGTTATCCAATCCCCTTATAGCTGCGAGAGTTGCCACAGGAATGAAAACGGGAGTTTTAAAGCTACCGTGCCTAGTCTTGACTTTTCCAGTCCTCATTCTGCCAATGGTATCTCTGATTTTAAATTTCATTGGAGTTGAGTAAAATCAACTGGTTAATCACCTTTTTCGGAAAGTATTAAGTATCTGGCCCACAACACAGATTATGACTGACCAGTCAGTTAGAATTCTCGATGCCGCGCTTAAGCTTTTATACCGCCAAACACCCACAATGTGAGTGTAGAGGATAACTCCAAAAGAAATTTCAGCTTCACTGGTTTTTGAAAGCGAACTTTACTACCTGCCGATGATGATATATGGGAGAAAACTTACATACTGATCGTCATTACCCCGTATTTGCGGTAACTCTTCTTTAATTCCAAGGTATGTCTCAAGAATGGACATTGCAAAGGTTATGAAGGAGATTGACGGTAATGCTGTATAGTTTAGCTGATTTTAAGCTTTCCATCCATGCGCTATATTGCCACCACTGCAGAGTTAGCGGAAGGATATTTTTGTATGCGATGACAAATCAACACTGAAACTTGTGATCTGGAGTTAAGCTTTTCAATTGCTGAACAGGACGAATTTACATGGATTTGGCAGAGTTAATTGATGAAGCCAGAAACCAGATGCCAAGAGAGAGAATAGTTTTCATCGATGAGCCAAAAATTACCGTCATTGGGGATGTGCATGCAGATATTGATGCCCTTAGAATTATCGAGCGTAATATTGATGGTATTGCGGTCTTCCTCGGTGATTATGCTGACAGAGGAGAGTATCCGGTTGAATGTTACACGAAAATTCTGAAACTTTTCTTGGATGGCAAAGCAATTCTGCTGAGGGGTAACCACGAAAGCACGGGCGTCTATCCACACCAACTTCCCCACCAGTTAAAAGAAAAGCTTGGAGAGGAGGGAGATGAGATATATGAGGCGCTGACAAAGCTCTGGCAGAAAATGCCTGTCTCGGCAATTGTTGAGGGTGAACTGTGGCTTGCCCACGGTGGTGTGCCCACAAAGAAGTGTAAGATCGACTCAGAAGGGATAGCTTTCTCGGAGATCTCAAAGCCAGACGACTACACCATGCTTGAAATAATGTGGAACGACCCGTGGGAAAGAGAAGAGTGCGGGGAGAATTACAATAGAGGGGTTATGTATTTCTACGGCAAAAAAGCATCAGACATCTTACTTTCAGAGTTGAATGTGAAGGCGATAGTCAGATCCCACGAACCAGACAAAGTTTTGAAAGTGGAGCAGGGTGGCAGGGTTGTAACTGTCGGCTCATGTGCGAATCCCTACTTCATTGACGAGTTTGCAATACTGCAGATTGACTTCAGCAAGGAGTTCAAAGATGGATGGGACATTGCGAGAAAATTCGGAATAAGGTTCTCTATTTATAACGTTTAAACTGCCTTGAAAAGATAGGATGCTTTTACTAATTTAGTAAAATTTATTAGTTTGTGGTTTTGACTTCGTGACATGAACATCGAAACAGTAATAATTGCTGTTGCGGGCATTTTTGCTGTTGCATCATCCATCGGTGTTCTACTGACGAGAGATAACTTCTATGCAGCACTGTACATGTCGGTAACGATGCTTTTCGTTGCAGCGATATACGCAGCGTTCAATTTACAGCCAGTGGTCGTTATAATCGCGCTGATATTCGTCGGTGCGGTCGGTATTGTCACAATTGCAATCGCGGCAACTTACAGGGCTAAACCTTCGAGACAAGTGAGTTTAGCTTGGACGGTGCCAGTGATAGTTGTTTTCGGCATTTTGGCATTTGCTTACTACAAATTCGCAACGCAAAACCTTGAAATAACTGGCCAAGAAGTATTTCCAGTGGTCGCAAGTGATTATTTCTTTGTAGTTGTGTTACTTTTTTCACTCGTCGTTTTGATGATGCTTTCTGCAATAAAACTGGCACGGAGGGTTGACCTGTGATAGATGTGGATGTATCCCAGCTTACTGTAATTTTGACGGTTTCAGGGGCAGTTCTTCTGATAGCCTATCTCACAGCCATTTCGGCAAAAGATCTCGTGAGATTGCTTATAAGCCTCGAACTGATGTTTGCCGCTGTTTTTCTCGCTATTCTGCCGCTCTTTACAATCAACCCAGCGACTGGATATACCCTGGCGATTATAACGGCCTTCACGAGCAGCAGCGAACTCTTAGTCTTGGTTACGGCAATAGTACTTCTCGATAAGAGAAAGAAGGGAGTGGATGTTGATAAAGTGGCTGTAGGAGGGGATAGCCTATGATTTCTGAATATACCCTCGTAGTATCGCTTCTAATCCCACTTATAGCGACGTTTGTACTACCTGCTTTAAAGCCAAGGGTTGCCGCGTTGATTTCTACCCTCTCATTCCTCGTTCCGATGGTCGTCACGCTCGCCCTCCTTCTGACTTTGCAGAATTTCGAAATACCTATTGCAACGCTGAAAGCTCCTATTGGCGACTTTTATCTCCTCGCAGATCCGATAAGCAATGCCTTCGGTTTTACAATCTGCCTCGTTTCTGCGATGGTTGCCCTTTACTCTCTGCCATACATGAAACACAGGTTTGAGGAAATGGTTGAGGTTGGCGAGACTAAGGACATAGACTGGGAGTTCAGAAAATACTGGTTCCTCTACAACCTTTACGCAGTGGCAATGCTCTGGCTCGTTTACGCAGGAAATCTCATTTTGCTATATATATTTCTAGAAATCTCATTGCTCGCCTCCTTCCTGCTGATATACATGTACGGCTACGGAAACAGGCAGTGGGTCGGCATTCTTTACTTCGTCTGGACACATATTGCCGGTGTTTTGGCCCTGCTTGGATTCCTGATGATCGGATTCGACAATCAGACCCTCGCCCTGCACAGTCTGAAGGCTGTTGGCTTCTTGCCTTGGCTGCTGATATTCCTCGGAATGGTCGTGAAGCTTCCGGGTTTGGGACCGCATATCTGGCTGCCATGGGCCCATGCTGAAGCCCCAACACCTGTTAGCGCCCTCCTAAGTCCCCTCACTGTTGGCCTTGCAGGATATGTCCTTCTCAGGATATATCTCGTAGATCCATCCTTCATTGTTGAATACAGAGACGTGATCATAGCATATGCCATAATCTCAAGCGTATATGCAGGCTTCTCAGTCTTCAAGCAGAAGGACTACAAGAGGTTACTTGCCTACTCAACAGTCTCCCAGATGGGCTACGTGCTGATAGCCCTCTGTCTTGGCAGCTATGGCCTCATAGGTGTTGTAATCCAGTATATGAGCCATGCATTCGGAAAGTCGATCCTCTTCATGACTGCTGGAGCGATAATCGCCACATTCCACGGGCTGAGAGATGTTGAGAAGATGAGTGGTATGCACGAGTATGTCCCTACAGTGGCAAATGCAGCTTTGATTGGTTTTATGACTCTCAGCGGCATCCTCACAATCGGTATGTTCGGTGAGTTTTACATTCTCGCAGGGTTGACTCAGGTTTACGGATTTAATCTTGCTGTAATTCTCGCTGTCGTGCTTGTGTTCACAATATCCGGACTTTACAGCTTCTACACGATGAAGGTAATCTACTACGGAAAGCCGGCAGGGTACGAAAAACCCAAGTTCAGCAGACTGCTCGACATGCCGCTCTACTTCATAGCCTTCTTCAGCGTTGCCTTCATATTCCCTCCGCTCTCGACAGCACTGCTTAACGGTATGAAGATTTTATTTGGAATTGGAGGTGGACTACCATGATCGAACTCCTCGCTCTCCTGTTTCTAGCACCTGTATTTGCCAGCTTCCCGATTGCGATAGCATGGGGCATGGATCCAAGGCCTGAATGGGCGAGGAAGCTACCCATACTATCGGTTCTCGGCCTCTTCGTTTCACTCTGTGTGGCCCTCTACATCCTCTTTAACGTGGGAGAGCTTTCCCCGGACGCAGAACCGGTAAAGTACACGATTTACTGGCTTCCCGACTTCAACATAAACTTCGTTTTCATCTTTGACTATCTCAGCAAGCTGATGGGAGCTTTAACTGCGGTTATCGCCTTCCTGATTGGCGTTTATGGTCTTGAGTACATGAGAGATGACTACAGGCTGGGCTGGTACTGGTTTTTCTTCAATCTCTTCACGGCCTCAATGCTTCTCGTTGTTTACAGTGACAATCTGCTTATGCTCCTCATAGGATGGGAGGGGCTCGGAATAGCTTCGTGGGCTTTGATAGGGCACTGGTTCAGGGATGATGATGAGTTGAGCTACGTAGGTATCCTGAACAGAAAGGTTGCAGGGCTTAATATGTTCTGGTCTCCGAGCACCGGAGGTTGGAGAGCTATATCAACAATAAGAGTTGGAGACATGCCGATGTTCTTTGCTCTGGGTGCTCTGTTTGCATTGACTGGCACTCTAAACATCAGTGAGATTCCATGGGCAGGACTTGAAGAAAAAATAGGTGTTGCTGGAATCGTAATTCTCATGGTAGCCTTCCTGATGGGCCCATTCACAAAATCTGCCCAACTACCCTTCAGCGAGTGGTTGATGACAGCCATGACCGGCCCGACAACTGTCAGTGCATTGCTTCACTCAGCAACGATGGTTGCTGCGGGAACCTACATCTTCATGAGGCTTAGCTGGTACATCCAGCCATGGAATCTCCACCTTGAAGGATACGAGTACGTTTACATCCTCGTGCTCTTCCTCGGCTTAGCCTCATCACTTTACGGTGCTCTCGTCGCAACAAGTTCACTGGAAAGGAAAGTTCTGCTGGCAGCATCAACAATGTCCAGCCTTGGCCTGATGTTCGCTTCAGCAGCAGCAAGCTACTGGGTTGGCAAAATTGCTGTACTCGTGGCTTTCTGGTACCTCATAACCCACGCATTTGCAAAGGCATCGCTCTTCCTTGTGGCTGGACATCTTATCCACGAGACCCACGACAGATTTCTCGGTGGTGATACGGAAGTGGCGAAGAAGCTCAAGACTGCCTTCATTGCAACTGTTGTGGCAACAATCTGTCTTTCAGGTATCCCGCCATTCACTGCCTATTGGGTCAAGTCGGGAATGGATGGGGTCATGCATCACCTTGAGCATGAATTTGGCATGCTACCTTTGGCCCTGCTCGTGACAATTTCCGCAATTTACTCCGGATTCCTCGGTAAATTCCTGAGCATGAACTTCTTCAAGGGCAAGAAAGTTCACCTGCACCTGCATGGTGGAGGAATAATGAGCACAGCCTACCTGATTATGGTTTCGATGCTGTTCGTTATACTTGGGCTATATCTAACTTCACACGAAGAGCCGTTCAGAGATTTCTTCCACGAAGGCCTTATATCATCCTCACTTACGGTTGGTTTGATAGTTCTCGTGGCGTACGCAATTGGACTCTTCAAACCACAGTTTGAGTCTCCCGTCGGGAAATTCCTTGGTGACAGGATGTACATGATGTTCCTCAATGACTTCATCGTTCCGAAAATCGGATGGGCGGTTGCGAAAGTTGTTGAGTATGGAAACAGACTGATAGACTTCACCTGCCATCAGGCAATTCCGCAGATGTTCGAGGTTTACTCATTGGGAATCAGGTTCATACAGAACGGAAAACTTGACAGATATCTGCAGATTGTAATAGGATTCGTGATGCTAATAGTTGTAGTAGCAGTAGCAGCGGGGTGGATAATATGATGCTGGAAATTCTCGTTTCACTGATTATTTTAACGATTGCAGCAGCTTTAAGCTACAGAGATTACAGAATATCCTTCATACTGAGCTTGATAGCGATAGTTCCTGTAGCTGCTTCAGGTAATGCTGTTTACTCAGCCCTAATTGTTGCAGTTGCATTCCTGAACGATTTCTCCTTGCTGGTGATAAGGGAGAACCAGATAGCGGGCGTTGACTATGCGATGATAGCGATTATGTGCATTGCCACTCTCTACGCCTTTATTGCCACAGACCTTGCTATAATGCTTACACTGTTTGTTGTCGTCTCTGTCCCAACATATCTGCTGATAATGATCAGCGATAAGGAAATGAACGTCGATGTGGGCATAAAGTATGTAACATTCATGGTCATTGCAACTGTCCTCTTCCTGATAGGAGCCGTTCTGTTGTATTCTGCTAGCGCGAACACAATGGTTTACTCAATTGCGTTTCTGATGCTCATCGTTGGGTTGAGCATGGAGGTTGGAATAGCCCCAGTGCACGAGTGGGTGCCTGACGTTTTCTCATCAGCGGATCCGATTCCGGTTTCAATCGTCGCATCGCTCGCCAAATTTGTTCCATTCATAATCGCATACAAGATAATACTCGCCACGGCAACTCCAGCAATTGGACCTTTAATCCTGATCGTCGGGCTGATAGCTGCAGCATCGATGTTCGTCGGAAATATCGGTGCATTAACAACCAATGATCCGAGCAGAATTCTTGCCTACTCAACTGTTGCTAATATGGGATACATACTCGCCACCTTTGCTGCAATAACGGCAGGGAAAGAGTACATATACTTTGCAATCGCTGGAGGCATTCTTCAGCTCTTCGTGAACTCATTCGGAAAGATAGGGTACTTCACGAGCATAAAGAACGGTGGGACGTCTCCAATTACTGCATATCTCCTGACGTTCTCCTTCATCGGCCTGCCACCGCTGATGGGCTTCTGGAGCAAGCTTTTCATCATCTACTCTCTGGTATTCTCAAGCTACACATGGCTCGCAGTAATCCTCGTCCTAAACTCGGCAATATCGGTTCCATATTATATCAGACTTGCAAGATTGCTTGGAACAGGCTGGAAATTCTCATTGGCAAATGCAGTGGTTCTCTTCGCATCACTGGCAATGCTGATAACTCTAATGCCTCCAACATGGTTTGTGGATGTGATTTCTATGATGAAGGGGGTGTGATGAATGGCGATTGTTGAAAATACACTCATCGTGGTGATAGTTGTTGCGGTTGCGCTGATTACAGACGTTGCAGTGCTTATTTTGGCGAAAATACTCCCAAGGTACCGCCCAACTGACATAAAAATGTCAAGATTCGAAGCTGGAAACCCACCGCTTGGACCTCAGAAGTGGACACTGCCAATGCAGTATATAGGGTTCATGATAATGTTCATGGCTTTCGAACCAATTCTCGTACTACTCCTCCTCTTCTCATCCACTCCGAACCTTGACATTTTTGCCCTGACAATCCTCGCTTTCCTGCTTATACTTCCAGCTCTTTACGTGGCATACAACTACTCACTCGAAATAGCCAAACTCAGAGGTGATGCGCATGGATGAATTTATTGAGTTCGTAAGGGGAGGGCCTCTCGGCCCGATAAAGAAGTGGGGAACAAAATGGAGTCTCTGGCCCGTTCACCTCGTCACTGCATGTTGTGGTGCTGAACTTGCTCATGCTTTTGCATGCGGGTACGATGGAGAGCGTATTGGAGCGCTGAACTACGGTATTGCGAGGCAGACAAACCTGATAATTGTTGAAGGTGCAATCACGAGAAAGATGGCAAGGGTTTTGAAGATAACATGGGAGCAGATGCCAGATCCAAAATTCGTTATAGTAATGGGAGCATGCGGTTTGCAGGGAGGTATATTCTGGAATGGGTATCATCTGGTCAAGCCTTCAGACGTCGTTCCCGTTGATTTCTACATCCCCGGCTGTCCACCAACACCTGAAGCATTGCTGAGGGGAATAAGACAGCTTCAAGACAAGATAGTTACGGGAGAAGCAAAAACTTCTGCAACTTTCCCTGAGATACCTCTTGAACCAGGGAAAAAGCCGAGAGTTCTACCGAGAAGCCCAAAGAAGATTTCAAAAGCTCCCGCAGTCATAGTGAACGTTCCGAGGCAAGTTGAGTGGGAGTTTGGAGAAAAGCTGGTGGAAGAGCTTAAGACTAAGATTGAAGCTAAATCCATAACGATCACAGGCAAAAACAGGATAGCCGTGAAAGTTGAAAAGGATGCGATCCCAAAGACGGCTTTAAAGCTTAAAGAAATGGGGTTTGACCACGTTAAGAACGTTAACGTAATTGATGTACCCAACGAGGACAAGTTCATTGTTGAATACCACTTCTCGAGTTACAGCGTGAAAGAGCTTATGCCGGTGCTCGTAAATGTTTTTGCCGATGTACCAAGAGATGAACCGAAAGTTAAGAGCCTTGCAACGATGTTTCCGAGCGCCGATTATCTTGAGAGAGAGATGCACGATTTCTTTGGTGTGATATTCGAAGGAAACCCGTGGACTGGAAGAAAGTTCCTTCTCGCACCTGATGCGCCAGAATATCCCCTCAGAAAGGATTTCAAGCTTGAGGAGGAGGTTTACACGAGGTGAATTGCCATGAAAGAGTATGCGATTGATGTGCCGGTAGAGCCTCCCAAGGAGTTAAGGTCCTTGTTTATCCCCATACCACCTGAGTACGTTGAGGATGTATACAAGAGCGATGACTTTCTGATCCTCGTCGGCCCCCAGCATCCGGGTAGCGGACACATGAGGCTGATCGTGAGGGTTAGGGGCGACATCATTCAGGAAGTCATCCCAGATCCAGGTTATGTTCACAGATCAATGGAGAAGCTTGCCGAAAACAGACTCTACATCCAGAACATCCCACTTGTTGAGAGGCCAGCCATAATGGACGCTGCGAACTTCAATCTTGGATATATCAGAGCCATTGAGGAAGCTCTGGATATCGAAGTTCCGGAGAGGGCAAAGTACATCAGAACGATGCTTGCTGAACTCTGCAGGGTTGGAACACATCTCTATGATGCTGCAATTCTCGCAGTCTTTCTTGGCCACACCACTGGCTTCATGTGGCCGTTTGGTCTGAGAGAATTAATATGTGAAGCCCTTGTCAGAGTTACAGGCGCAAGATTCACCTCGTCCTTCATAATTCCGGGTGGAGTTAGGAGAGATGTGGATGAATCCACGCTGAAGTGGATTTACGACATGACTCTTGCGATGGAGAAAAGATTGAAGTCTTTTGAGAGAATATTCATAAAGAACCCGACAGTGATTGCAAGGCTGAAGGACGTGGGAGTTCTCAGTAAAGAGGAGGCGATAAAGTACGGTGTTGTGGGTCCATTCCTGAGAGCGAGCGGTGTTGAGTATGATGTGAGAAAAGTTGAGCCCTATGAGGTTTACGATGAACTGGCCTGGGACATACCCGTCTCTGATGAGGGAGATAGTTATCACAGATTTCTCGTCAGAGTTAATGAGATCGGACAGAGTTTGAGCATTGTCAGACAGTGCATCAAGCAGATGCCAGAAGGTAGAGTTATAAGCGACCAGATTGCAGAGAATGGAAGCGACATCAGGGGGGCATTTTACGACAGCCTCAGCGACATAGTTCTTCCAGCGGGAGAATATACCACATTAACGGAGGGGGCAAGAGGGACGATAATCTACAGCATAATCAGCGACGGAGAGTCGAATGTGCCTTACAGGGTAAGGATCGTCAGTCCGGGATGGCTTTACCTGAGAGGCTTCATGGAGTCAATGAAGGGAGAGAGACTGGCTGATCTGCAGGCAATTTACGGAAGCTTCGGCTACTTCCCGCCGGAGGCTGATAGGTAGAGGTGGTGGAAATGTTCGATGTAGTTCAGATTCTGAACTATCTCTTTGAGATATTCTCATCCAACATGATGGACATTCCTCTGATAGCACCGATAGTAGATTTCCTGATGCAGATTCCTTTGCTTAACATTCTCGTTGCACTGATACTCTGGAAACCCTTCTTCGCTGTTGTGATAATGCCGGGTTTGGGAGTCCTGATGCTTTACCTGCTTTACATAGTGTGGTACGAAAGAAAGCTTACTGCAAGAGTTCAGTGGAGAGTTGGGCCGCTTGAGGTTGCAAGGCCAATAAGAGGTGCAATTCAGACCCTCGCAGATGGTATAAGATACTTCTTCCAGGAGGCAATTGTCCACAGAGAAGCTCATCGCCCTTACTTTGTCCAGCTCCCGCTACTGGCATTCATCCCAGTACTGCTGCCAATACTCTTCATCCCCGCTGGCAGTGCTGTTGGTATATACACTCCTTACTCCATCCAGCTCATCGTTACCTTCCTTGCCCTGATCCCAATAACTATTGTTGCAATAGGCTGGGCTGCAAACAGCAGATTTGCCTACATCGGCTCCGTCAGAGAGGCTTTCATATATTTCGCCTACGAGGTCCCATTCATCATTGCTGTGATTTCGATGATATTCCTCTACAGCAGTGGAGATGCTTATGTTGCCGTTGAGAAGCAGAGTATGATCCCCGGAGCTTTGCTGAATCCGATCGCATTCATAGTTTATATCATCGCCATGTTGATGGCAACCTCCCGTTTGCCATTCGATATTCCTGAGGCGGATCAGGAAATCGCCTTCGGACCCTTCGTTGAGTACTCCGGAATCCTGTTCGGTCTCGTCATGGTACTGGCGTACGAGAAGCTTTACATCATGACTCTGCTGTTCACAATACTGTTCCTCGGCGGATGGAGCGGAATATATTGCCCGCTGCTTGGAGATCTGAACGGCCCGCTGTGGCTCTTCATAAAGACGGTAGTGGTTATTTCAATACTCGTCATCGTTAGGTCGATCTACGCGAGATACAGGCTCGATCAGGCTCTGAGAATAGGCTGGACTTCAATGCTTGCACTTTCGATCATGGCTCTGATTGTTGGGGGAGTTGTAGGAGTGTGGTTGTCATGATCAGGCTGGAGAAGGTTAGGACCGATCCGGTAGAGACTCTGAAGAGACATGCTGAAGCTTTTGGTGAAGCTGTAAAGCAGGCGATAAAGCCTGACAGAATCACGGTTGAATATCCAAGAGAGAGGAGGAGGTATCCCGAATGTTTCAGAGGTTTTATTGTTTTTGACAAGGACAAGTGCATAAGCTGCTTCAGATGCGCTCAGATATGTCCGGCGAATGCAATTCAGATGGAGTACTTCGATAACGCATATCCCGGTATTGATTACTCAAAATGCATATTCTGCCACTTCTGCGTTGATAGCTGCCCTACGGGAGCTTTGAACACGAGCAAGGTTCACGATGTTGCATTCAAGACGATGGAGGAGATGAAGCTTAGTGCGAAAAACATCACGAAAATACCAGATATTGTGAGAGAAGAGATCTTGACAGTGGATTATTACGTGGACAAGAATGTCTGGAAGCTTGTAAAGAAAAAAGAGCTTGATAAGCTTGAGGTTGAACCAAAGCCCGTCGTTGTGAAGGCAAGAAAAGCTGCATGTGCCGAGCCTGAAAACTGCTTAGGCTGCAGGCTGTGTGTAAATGTCTGTCCGCAAAAGGCTATAGCTGTGGAGAGGTGCGAAATTACGATTGAGGAGGAGGTTACGGGAACTGGCTGCATTTTAAGGGTAGACACCGAAAAGTGCACGGGCTGCGGTTTGTGCGTTAGACAATGCCCGATGCAGATACTAACGCTTGAAGAGGTGGGAGAATGATTGCAAGGGAATGGCAGTTTCCTCTACCGGAGAAAAAGCATAAAAAGAAGTATTTTGGTAATCTGAAGGCAGAGGTAATTGATGCTGGCTTATGCTGTCACTGTGCTGCCTGTGCAGCCATCTGCCCTGTTGACGGTATAACCGCTGGAGATGCTCCAATTGACTTTCCAGACTGGATAAAAGAGTGCGTTGACTGCGGAGCGTGCATTAAGGTCTGTCCGAGATGGGATTATACTCCCAATAGCGGGCTGGGGGATTATAAGGAGATCGTGGCAGCGAGATCAAAGAGATTCGTGGGACAGGATGGGGCAATGGTTACCGAAATAACGGCTTCAGCACTTGAGATGGGCATAATTGAGAGAGCAATATTCGTGGCGAGGGATTCTAACTGGAGAACGAAGATTGTGACGATAAAAACTCCTGAACAGCTTTTTGATACCAAAATAACCGGGACAAAGTACTGTTATGCTGATGTGCTTCCGGCTCTCAAGGAGGCTGTGCTCAAGTCGGAAGCTGTAGGGTTTGTTGGCACTCCGTGTATGGTTTCTGCAGTCAGGAAGATGCAGAAAGCTTTCAAGAAATTCGAGAGAGTGAAATTAGCAATTGGGCTGTTCTGCACCGAAAACTTCTATCACCACGATCTCTACAACTTCCTGCTTGAGAAGGCGAATGCGGATCTGAGGAATGCGGTAAAGACGGATATAAAGAAAGGAAAGTTCATTGTGGAGATGAAGGATGGAAGCAAGGTGAGAATCCCGGTTAAGGAGTTTGAGGAGATAATACCATCCGGGTGCAAGGTCTGTCAGGATTTCTCAGCAGTTGATAGTGATGTCAGTGTTGGGAGTGTTGGGAGTGCTAACGGATTCTCAACTGTAATGGTGAGAACCGACGTCGCCAAGGAGATTCTGGATTACATCAGGGAGAAGGACTACGCGGAGTTCAAGGAGGCGAAGCTTGAATTGGTTCAGAAGCTCTGCGATCACAAGATAAAGATACACCCCTGGCCGCCAAAGAAGGAAGAATAAGGATCGTGTTAGTGTATCTTCTCAAGAATTATTTCAAATGCCTTTTTTTCCTTATCCCTACCGCATTTCTTGGCTATTTCGTAGTAGTAAAGAATCCTCTCTTTTAGCTCCCTTTTCTTATTCTCATCTTTCAGGATAACGTATCTCGTCGCATGGACTAACGCCTCGATCACAGCGTTGAAGCCCCTGTTCACAGCCCTGACGTCCTTCCTAAGGACTTTCCCATCTACAAGCTCAAGATCAGCATAAGCTCCCCTGAGCATTGCCCTGAATTTGCACCATGACAGGGCATTTTTCAGCACTGGCGGCTCAAGACTCTCAAAATAATCCTGCTCCAAATCCTGAAATGACGCCAGCGCAAAGATTTCTGCATCCCATATCACGTTGGCATACATGACCTTATCTCTCTTAACATTCTCTCTCGTGTGGGATCTGAAAAGCCTCGCCCTTGCAAGCGTTGAGTTACAGTCTTCAACAATTATGCCAATGGGTGCAGTGTTCAGCGAGCCATCTTCGTTTCTCGTTACTGCAATTATCTCATTTATCCCTTCAATGAATCCGAAATCTGCAAGCTTCAAACTCTCCACCCCTCCGCGATTGCAAGATATATTGACGAAGCCGTTAGATCTGCTATCGTTCCGGGATTTGCATTATCCCTTAGAAGCTTTTCGTCAAGTTCTCTTATCCTCTCCCGGTTGCCAGTTGCATTCCTCGCCCACTCCATAACTTTCAGGGCGTACTCCTTTCCCTTCTTCGCCACGATCAGAGGGTCGGGATACCTGGAGAGAAGATCGTGATACAAAGTAGTTATGGTGTCATTTGCATCCATATCTGAGTTTAGAATGAATTCTGCCCCGTAAAGGCTGATCTGATATCCTTCAGCAAGCTCCTTGGCTATCAGGTTCTCCTTGGGAGCCATTTTCATCCAGTCGTAGAGATTTACTTTTTTCTCCCTTATCTCCCTCTCAGTTTCAGAACTCTGAAGGTTCATCTTCTCGGCTTTAACAACTCTCGCACCGCACATCCTGAAGGCTTCAAGGACTTTCAGGCTATCACTGTAATCCGTCTTTTTAAGCATTTCAACAGCTTTTTTAGCCATTTCAACAATGTTTCCCTCTCTCCACGAAGCAATTAGAGGAGTAAGGAGTAGAAATGCGCCAAAATGGACATTTCCGGCTTTATGCCACCTCATGCTCTCCTCAACTGCCAGCAAAACCCCATCACCAATTTTTCCACTCTCAGCGACCATCAAAAAAGCTGGAAAAGCTCCTACTGCAGAAGCAATAAAGTGCTCGTATCTCAAATCCCCAAAGTCGTGCTCTCTATCAACATTTCCCGACTTGGGATTTCCTGAGACCTCAAGCAGCAGTGCAAGGCATGCAGCGATTGCGGCATCTTCGCTTCTCTTAATCATAGTCCAATCTCGTTGAATAGTCTAAAAACCCTTCTCTAAGTTGAAATCTCTAACGCTTATTGCAACTTCTTAGTGATTTTCAGTCTCATTTACCATCACTCAAGTTTACAATAGAAAAGAGAAACTAATTTAACTAAACCTTAACAACTAAATCCATGAGACTTCACGAGTATCAAGCAAAACAGATATTCTCGAAGTACGGGATAAGGATTGCGAGGGGAGAGTTGGCAACAAGCATTGAAGAAGTGGAGAGGATTGCCAAAGAGCTTGGTGGAAGAGTAATGCTAAAGTCTCAGGTTCTCGTAGGGGGGAGAGGGAAGGCGGGAGGAATTAAGAAGGCGTACAGCGTTGAAGAAGCAGTCGAGAAAGCAAAGGAGATGTTTGGAACTGTTATTAAAGGCCATGTCGTTGAGAAGATCTATGTCGAGGAAATGGTTGAGATTGAGAGGGAGATGTACGCTGGATTGACAGTTGACAGGACGAGTAAGGGAATTGCTGCAATACTGAGTTCCGTGGGTGGAATGGATATTGAGGAGATTGCCGCTAAGCACCCTGAAAAAATTGCGAAGGTCACGATAAATCCAAAGTGGGGGTTGTGGGATTATCAGCTCAGGGAGTTGCTGATAAACTCGGAAATGCCGAAGGAATACTGGAGGGATGTCAGCAGTATTTTGAAGACGCTTTACGGGATTATGGTGCATTACGAAGCAGAGCTTGCAGAAATCAATCCGCTTGTGGCAACACCTGATGGCTTAATCGCTGCTGATGCAAGGTTAAACATTGACGATAGCGCTCTGTTCAGGCACAGAGACCTTGAGGCTTTGAGAGACTTCACAGAAGCTGATCAAACCGAGAAGGTAGCTATGGAGAAAGGACTTAACTATGTCAAGCTCGATGGGAACATCGGTGTTCTGGCCAACGGAGCGGGAATGGCGATGGCTACAATGGATCTGATATACCTTGAGGGTGGTAAGCCTGCAAATTTTCTGGATATAGGCGGTGGAGCTTCATCTGAGGTAGTGAGGGAATCGATGAATCTTATTTTGACAGATAAAAACGTAAAAACAGTATTCATAAACATCTTCGGTGGGATAACGAGGTGTGATGATGTTGCCAGAGGACTGGTAGAAGCTCTGTCGGATATATCCGTCCCCGTAGTTATCAGGCTTGCCGGGACGAACGAGGAGGAGGGTAGAAAGATTATGAGAGAGTTTGCAAAGGGCAGGAAAAACATCTATATCGTGGAAACCATGGAGGAAGGGGCTAAAAAAGCAGTTGAACTTGCGAGGTGATGTTTGTGGCGATAATAGTTGGTGAGAATACAAGAGCGATAGTTCAGGGGATAACCGGGTATCAGGGCAGATTTCATGCAGAGAGGATGCTAAAGTATGGAACAAAGATTGTGGCTGGAGTGACTCCGGGCAAGGGTGGAAGTGAGGTTCTCGGTGTTCCCGTTTATGATGCTGTAAAGGAGGCTGTGAGTGAGACAGACGCAAATGCTTCCGTTATCTTCGTTCCGGCACCATTTGCTGCAGATGCTGTGATGGAGGCTGCAAACGCAGGGGTGGAAGTGGTAGTCTGCATCACCGAAGGCATACCGGTGCACGACGAGCTTAAGATGTATTGGAGGGTGAAGGAGGCGGGAACGATTCTAATCGGTCCCAACTGTCCCGGTGTTATAAGCCCTGGCAAATCTCACCTCGGCATAATGCCTTCTCAGATCTTCGCTCCCGGAAACGTGGGGATAGTTTCGAGGAGTGGAACGCTAACGTATCAGATCGCATACAACCTGACGAAGCTTGGAATTGGGCAATCAACGGTGGTGGGTATAGGAGGTGACAGGATCATAGGAACGGACTTCGTTGATGTGTTGGGCATGTTTGAGAATGATGCCGAAACAGATGCTGTTGTTCTTGTCGGTGAGATTGGCGGGAGAGATGAGGAGATGGCAGCGGAGTTCATAAAGAAGGAGATGTCAAAGCCAGTAGTGGGTTACATTGCAGGATTAACTGCTCCTCCGGGTAAAAGGATGGGGCATGCAGGGGCCATAATTGAGGGTGGAGTTGGGACAGCAGAGTCAAAAATTGAGGCTTTGAGGAAAGCAGGAGCGGAGGTAGGTAAAACGCCGATGGAGGTTGCCGAACTGGTTTCGAAGATAGTAAAGAGATGAGGCTCGACCTATTGCTGGTGAAGAAGGGTTACTTCAGCTCAAGGAGCAGGGCGAAGGAGGCCATAAAAAGGGGGTTTGTGAGGGTTGATGGAGTAACGGTAACAAAACCCTCCACCGATGTTGGGTTTGATTCAAAAATTGAGGTTCTTGAGGAAGAGAAACCGAGGGGATACTGGAAGCTCAGAGAGATCGACGAAATCTTTAATCTTTTCTCTGGCGATGAGGTTGTTCTGGATCTCGGAAGTTCTGCTGGCGGATTCCTGCTTTACGCCAGTGAAAAGGCAAGGGAGGTTTATGGGATAGAGTTCAGCAGAGAGTTTGAGGAGCAGCTAAGGGAATTGGAGAAGCAAAGAGAGAACGTGAAGGTGTTCATCGCCGATGCCTTCACGTTCGACATCTCCATGTTACCCGAACTAGATGTAATTTTAAATGATTTGACCTTGCCTTTTTCTTCCTCAATGCTCGCTCTTAAAAGATTTCTGCCGAAGTTGAAAGTTGGTGGAAGGATTTTGTTCGTTCACAAGATCGGTGATAGGGAGAGAGCGGATTTCGTGGAATTTGATGTTATCAAGCACATGTGCTCTACAGACAGGAGGGAAGTTTACTATCTTCTTCAAGTAAAATCTCGTAATTATAATTACAATTATGGGGCACATTATTATTGATTAATAACAAAAAAATTTAAATACAATGGTTCGTCAAAAATTATTGTAGATAGAGGTTTAGGGAGGTGTAAAGTATGAGGTATGCGGTAGTCGGTATGGCTCTGGCACTGATGATAATGATGGCTCCAGCGATGGCTGCGAAGAACTATCAGATGGAGGGTAATGACTTTGCTGCAGCGATGCTGAGGAACACGATTTCAAATCTCGAAATCGGCAACAAATTCCTTGATGTGCTGAATGCAGCGAATGACTCTGCAACTGTGCAAACTTTGGGATGGTACGTGTTCCAGAACCTCTGGGGTATTGCATATGGTGGCTTGGTGATTGCCGGGTGGAACAACCAGATTACGGCAACAGTTCTTGATGCGATCGCAACCAACGACACAGACTTAACGTATGTGGGTCTTGCCTTCAGCTACCTCGGTAGCAACGCCTCAACAGTCTTCGGTAATCCAAACGGCGATTACGGCCTTGCAATGCTCTTCAAGAACCAGACTCAGGTCTTGGCTAACACAAGCTACACCTATCAGGCTGGTGAAACAATACTGCAGGCATATGCAAGGGCACTTGCAGAGACGATGGTGCATGATGTTGTTGCACTGATAAAGCTGGCGAAGGCGATACCAGCAGCATTTACCTAACATAGTTTTTAAATTTATTTTTATTCTTTTTGCTAAATTTTAGACATCGTTTACAGCAATTAAAAATTTATAGTATTTGACATAACTAACTTAACCAAAATTCAGGAACTTTCTTATCCACTTTTCTGCGAAGCTTATTCTCCGAGTTAACTGGTAAAAGCTATTCGAAATCACTTCCTTAAGCTCTTCCAACGTTTTGATG
>JAPDIY010000098.1 GCA_029259335.1 Archaeoglobi archaeon | reverse complement strand
CTCCCATACCCTGGGAGCGTAGTAGGACAGCAAAAACAGTGTGCCGACGAGGTAGAACAGTTCAAAGCCCAGAGCACCCACACCCGTTGCATAACTCAACCCAACAAGCCCAACCATCATGAAGGCAGAGTAGGTTGTGGCCGCATAGGTCAATGCAGAGATGATTCCGCTAACCCTCCTTCCGGCTATGTAGTACTCCTCCTGAGTCCTTACACCTCTCATCGCCAGGAGTGCAATGATCGTGCCAACAGCAGCGTAGCCAACAAATGCGTACAGCATTCCATCCATGCTACCACCTTGACAGGGTTATGTATGCCAGATATGCAGCAGTTACGGCACACCAGTAGATGTAGGTGGTAAGATCATAACTTTTTATCGCAATAAATGGTAGGAGCATGGCAGCTATAACAATTAAACCCTCCAGCACCTTCATCGAACATCTGTTCGATAACTCAGTTTAAAATCTTTTTGCACGAATTTTTTTAATTCGATGGTTGATCAACTAATATGCTGATCTTCTTCGATCCGATATACATGATGCTGGCAACGGCAGGATATTTCCTCCTGCTGCTGTTAGCCACCACAGTAGCCCCTAAGGTTGCCGGAAAAGTTTCTGGAAAGTTCTCACTCTTTACATCCATGCTCCTGCTGTCGGTGCTGATCCTCGGCATCTCTGCAGGAGTTATATACATCATCCTGCTGTTTGCAGGATACTACGTAAGCATCTACGGCCTCATCATCTTTTTGCTCATTGTAAACCTGCTCATGTACCTGATCTCGCCCTTCATGATCAACCTTAGCTTCTCGGCCAGAAGGGACGAAAGACTGCAGCTTGTCGTTAACAGTGTTGCGAGAAGGATGGGGATGAGGGCGCCAAAAGCTGTAGTCGTCTCAGGACCGCCAAACGCCTTCGCCTATGGGAATATAATTTCGGGGAAGTATGTGGCAGTGTCAGACTCGCTGCTGAGCATGCTCAGTCAGGATGAGCTTGAGGCTGTGATTGGGCATGAACTTGGACATCACAGGCACAAGGACAACCTCGTAATGCTGCTTTTCGGGCTGCTGCCCTCGATAATATTCTATCTGGGATATGCTCTCATCCACGAGTCCTTCAGAGATGACAGGCGAGGAATGCAGCTCGCTGCAGTGGGATTTGCAGCAGTTTTCGTGTCCTTTCTGATCCAGATTCTCGTTCTGGCTTTCAGCAGGTTGAGAGAGTACTACGCTGACTTTGAGGGTGTGAGAGTTGCAGGGAAGGATGCGATGCAGAGGAGCTTGGCCAAGATACACCTCTTCTACTACCGCTATCCGAGATACATGGATGCCATCGCCGACAGCAAGTTCAGAACGCTTTTCATCTATGCTCTCGTAAATGCAGTTGCAGAACCCATAAGCAGGATGGACATAGAGAGGCTGAAAAACGAGAAGGTGTCACCAATCCAGGAGTTCCTCTCCACACATCCACCCATACCGAAGAGGCTCAGGTTCATTGAAGCGCTGTCTTTGTAATTTTTCAACGTACTGAAGTCTCAAAGATCTCTTATTTTTCGGATCAGCATTGTGGAGAGTGCAGAGATAAGCAGGAAGATGTAACCGGAAAGTTTAATTTTTCCTTTTTTTAGCTGAGTTGATGAAAAAACTCGTGCTCGCCTTGGATGTCATGGATGCGGAAAGGGCTGTAAACCTCGCCAAGGAGGTTTCCGATCTCATCGACGCCATAAAGGTAAACTACCCCCTCGTGCTCTCCGCAGGAGTTGAGATAATAGAGAGGCTTGCAGAGATCAGACCAGTTATAGCGGATTTCAAGATCGCCGACATCCCGTACACAAGCTCGCTAATAGCCAGAATTGCCTTTGAGAAGGGGACGAGTGCTGTGATAGTTCACGGCTTTACGGGCAGTGATACTGTAAGAGCTGTTGTCGAGGTTGCTGAAGAGCATGAGGGTAAGGTTTACGTTGTCACAGAGCTGAGCAGTCCGGGTGGAGAGGAGTTCATGTCCAGAGTCTCGCTGAAGATCGTTGAGATGGCAAGGAGGCTTGGATGCCATGGCCTGATCGCACCATCCACCAGAATCGACAGGCTTGCAGAGATAAGAAGAGCCGCAAACAACATGGAGATCCTCTGTCCTGGAATCGGTGCTCAGGGTGGTAGCGTTGAGGCTTTGAAGTACGCTGACGGGATAATAGTCGGTAGAGGGATATATGCTGCAGACGATCCGAGGAAGGAGGCAAAGCGGTACAGGAACATGATCGAGAATGTATGAGCTGATAGCCTTTGACCTCGACGGAACGCTGATTGAGCTGAACATACCCTTTGATGAGATAAGAGACAGGCTCGGGATAAAGGACAGGTTCATACTGGAGGCAATAATGGCTGAGGAGGACGTCGAAAGAAGAGAAGAGATGATGAAGGTGCTTGAGGATTACGAAATCAAGAGTGCTGTGTCGGCAAAACCCGCCTTCTACGCCAAGGAACTTCTTGAGCGTCTGGATGGTAAAGCTGTTAGAGGGGTTGTGACGAGAAACAGCAGAAGGAGTGTGGAGATAGTAGCAAAAAGACTGGGATTCAAGCTGGACTTCATCATTGGGAGGGAGGATGCACCACCAAAGCCATCTCCCGAACCTCTGAAGTTCGTGCTGAGGAGCTTTGACGTTGAGCCGTCAAGGGCACTTATGGTGGGAGACTTCCTTTTTGACATGCTCTCTGGCAAACAGGCGGGAATGAAAACAGCACTCATAATCACAGAGAGGAACAGGGAGATGGCAAAATCTTTTATCCAGTATGCCGACTACGTGTTTGTTTCCCTTAAAGAGCTGGCCGAGTTCCTCGGGGTGACGGAATGACCGAGATACCAAGAAGCCACCCACGCTACCTTTCCCTGATGATGAGGGAGAAGCTCGTTGAGGGCGTAAAACTTGGAGTTACCGCTATGCAGGGGCTGATAGCCCATGGTAGGGGAGAGGCTTTCGACTACATCTTGGGCGAGAGAACGAGAGACTTCGCTTTGAAGGCTGAGAGAGCTGCCGTTGCTGCAATGCTCCTCGCAAAGAATCCTGTCATATCTGTCAACGGTAACGTTGCCGTTCTGGTTCCGAAGGAGGTTAAGGAGCTTGCTGATGCTGTTGGTGCGAAGGTGGAGATAAACATCTTCCACCACAGCCCGGAGAGAGTGGAAAGGATGAAGAAGTACTTGGAGCAGTTCGGCATAGAGGTTCTCGCAGCATGTGATGCCGTTCTTGAAGGGCTGGACTCTGCAAGAAGGATCGTTGACAGCAGGGGAATATACATCGCCGATGTCGTCCTTGTTCCTCTGGAGGATGGTGATAGATGTGAGATCCTGAAGAAGCACGGCAAGAAAGTTGTAGCCATAGACCTGAACCCGCTCTCAAGAACTGCGAGGATGGCGGACATAACCATAGTTGACAACATAACCAGAGCGTTGCCGAACATGGTTGAGATGGCCAATGAGATGAAAAGCTGGAGTAAAGATAGGCTTGAGAGCATACTTGAGCAGTACGACAACAGACAGATCCTCGCACAGGCAGTAGCAGGGATAAAGGAGTACCTTGACAGGGTTTCAAAAGAGCTTAAAAGCTCATGAGGTGATGTAGAAGGTCGCTGTCCCGGTTGCAACCAGTTCTCCCTTCTCGTTTCTCACCTCTCCATATCCCACCGCCACTCTGCTACCCTTGTGCAAAATTTTTCCGGTTCCTGTGATCTTCCCCTCTCTGACCGGCCTTAGGTAGTGGATGTTCAGCTGAGCAGTCACCGCAGTTTTCCCGAGCTTGGCAAGCTCCCTGTTCACGTTCAGCCCAATTGCAGAGTCAAGGACGCTCGCTATCACCCCACCATGCACCAGTCCAAGAGCCTGAAGATGTTTATCCCTGTCTAAGGACAGCTCGACAACGATTCTGTCGCCTTCAACCTTCGGTTTCATTCCTATCAGCCTGTACCAGGGAGACGAGGAGACAAGCTCGATGATGTTTTTCATCACACCACCCTCAGCCCGCCAAACCTTAAAGAGCCTGTAATCGTGTTCTCAACCTGCCTTTTTTCTCCAAGCTCCCCCTCAAGCTTTTTGAGGATTTCAAAGATATTCCCGTATATCATCGCCCCCTTAACCGGCCTCTCTCCAAGAGTGGCGTTGAGGCACTCCAAGCTGAAATCTCCGCTCATAGGATTTGCCGTGTGAGAGCCAATGAGTGAATGAATCCTGAGACACTCTCCATCCTCATCTGCCCTGTCTGCCCTGACAACAACATTGCTTGGCTGTGGTGAGGGAAAGCTGTTCTCCTCCATCCTGAATCCATTTCCCGTAACCCCGTACTTCTTGGAGTGCTTCCAGTCTGTGTAGTAGCTCTTAACCACCCCATCCTCAACCAGCACTGTCTGTCTGCTGTCAACACCCTCATCGTCAAAGCTGCAGCTCATCAATCCACCCTCTACCGTCGGATCATCGATCATCGTGATCTTCCCGATCCTGTCGCCAATTCTGATCCTGCTCCTCCCCTTCTCAACGTTCTCAGCCGAGAACGACGGGTAGAGGGCGTAGAAGAATAGCTGATGTACCGCTATCGGATCCAGAATGACGTCATAAACTCCACTTTCAATTTTTTCGGCGTTAGACGATTGTACTGCAAGCTCCTCAGCCTTTTTAACAGTTTTCTCTATTTCAAGCTCCGCTCTCCTGCTCTCAGCAACCTCGTAGGCACTGCCACCATCATAAACAGCTTCAACTATCAGGGAGGAGAGGGTTGATTTTTCCCCACAATCCAGGCCGAGAGAGTTGGTTATCCTCACCTCGTGAACCTCATGGGTTATGGATGCTGAGGATATCCTCGCTTTACTGGCTGAGGAAATGAGAAGCTCGTACTCGTCCTTCAGAAACTCGGAATCCACCTCCTCAACCTTTTTATCATAGATGTCATGAACCTTCGTAAACTTGCCTGTCGGAAAGTCGGGCAGCTCATCCTCCGACACTCTGGCTATCCTTTCCGCCATTTCAATTGCCCTCTCCCTGCTGGACGCAGAAGCGAAGCCAACCCTTCCATTCAAGATGACTCTGGCCGAGTATCCAGACTCCACGTAGGATTCTATGGTTTTCAGCTTTCCAGACTCAATTTCTGCTGAAATGCCCCTTATCCTGTACTCGGACACCTCCCACTCCATCAGGCCCCACCCACAGTAGCCAAGCATAGAACATGCGGAGAGCCATCGGAAACTGGAACGAGCTGACCAGCCTTACCGCAGAATCCGGGATCAAAGTCCAGATCATTACCAATTCTGATGTTCCTCAGTATTTCAAGGGTGTTTCCAGCTAAGGACACATCCCTTACCATCTCGGAGATCTCCCCGTTTCTGATGATGTAACCATACTGAGCATTGAAGTGGAAGTATCCAGTTGCAGGATTCGTCTCTCCACCCCTCGAACCCACCAAGTACACACCATTTCTGCACTCCTCAAGAAGCTCATAAAAGCTGTACTCAGAGGGCTGCAGGAAGGTGTTACTCATTCTGACTATTGGCACATCCACTCCCTGTGATCTTGCATTTCCCGGTTTTCCTCCAAGCTTTTTTGCCGTCTCCCTGTTGTGAAGAAAGCTCCTTAAAACTCCTCTCTCGACGATAGCCTTACGCTCAGCCTTAATCCCCTCATCATCGAAGGGGTAAAAACCGAACTCTGGCAGAGTTGGATCATCGTAGATGTTAACGCTCTCATCGGCCACAACCTCGCCGATTTTCCCATCCAGAACCGTCGCACCCTGCAAAACGTGGTCAGCCTCAACGGCATGGCCGAAAGCTTCATGAATGAAAACCCCAGCTAATCCTGGATCCATCACGACCTTCATCTCTCCAGAGGGTGGTGCTGCAGCATTAACAAGCTTGGGCAGCACCTCTCTTACCTCTTCAGCTTTATCTGCTGCATTATCAAGAATCTCAAAACCACCAGCCTTCATCAGCCTCCTTGAAAAGAACTGCAGGGTTTTTCCCTTCCCAATGCCGGTTATAGAAACTCCTGTGCGGTAAATGACATATTCAACCTCCGACCCGCATGAGTCCCTGTATCGAAACATCCTCCTGTTTTCAAGGTACACGATCTTCGTGCTTATGCATACATCCCTTATTATCCGCTCAAGGTCCCTTAAAAGCTCCACCTTCTCCTCGATTGGCATATCTTCCGGTTTTCTTCTAACCCTCATCTCAAACCTGCCCTTTGAAGCTTCCTCCAGCACGGCTGAGTCGGCTTTGAAAATCGCATTTCTTTCTGCCAGCTTTATCCCTTCATTGTCATCAACATTGCCTTCAAAAATGCCCCAAAACCCATTTTTTAGGACTCGAAAACCCTTGGATGTGCTGTGGTCAAATTTGGGCTTCTCAACTCTTCCATTTTCAAGCTGAATTGTCAGTGACTGTGTTTCAACCTCCCTTATGTCGTAGAACACTGTACCAGCTCCTACATTAGCCCCTTCTCACTCAAAATACTCTCCGCAGCAATTAGGCCAGTAACTGCAGCACCGACTATTCCCCTGCTCACTCCAGCACCATCACCAATGGCGTAGATGAAGGGTATGTTCGTTCTCATCCACTCATCCACTTTCAGCTTCAGGGAGTAGAACTTGACTTCAGGGGCGTAGAGAAGAGTTGAGTCATCTGCCACTCCCGGTATAACCCTGTCAAGCCTCTCAAGGGCGTCAAGGATGTCGTCTATCGCTCTCCCAGGATAGGCCAGACTTATGTCTCCGGGAATTGCGGTTTTAAGCGTGGGCTGCACCAACCTGTTGTTCCTTATCCTGCTCTCCGTGCTTCTTCTACCCAACCTCAAATCCTTCAATCTCTGCACTATCGGGTTTCCACCACCGAGCTTTGTCGTGATTCTGGCAAGATCCCTCCCCCACTCATTCGGCTCGTCGAAGGGCTCAGTGAACTCGTAGTGGCCCAGAAGGGCAAAATTGGTGTTGCTGCTCTTCTCTCTGGCCTTGCTGTGCCCGTTAACGAGGCAGAAATCACCGTAGTCCTCCCTGATCACCCACCCCCTTGGACATGTGCAGAAGGTTCGCATGTAGTCATCATGCCTTTTCGTTATAACCCTCAGCTTCGGATCGTAGATCGTTGAGGTGATGTCATCCATAATGGATGCCGGAACCTCCACTCTCACACCAACATCAATTGCCTTCGAGTTCTCAGCCACCGTAAGCCCGTACTCTCTCGCCCAGGTTTCAAGCCAGTTTGCCCCGCTCCTCCCAACAGCAATTATGAGGTACTCGTATGCGTGCTCCTCACCCTTATCAGTTCTCACAACCCTTCTTTCCGGATCTATGTCCACCACAGTTTTCCGGGTGTAGATCTTGACCCCGCTCTTTTTCAGTTTTCTCTCAATGCTCTTGACAACTTTGGGCAGCTCATCGCTCCCAACATGCCTCTGCTTCAGCGGTACGAACTCAATTCCAGCAGCGTTCGCCCTTTTGAGAAACTCGTTGACCTTATCTCTGTCAGTTCCAAAGAGTTCATCAGGAGCACCGTGCTTCAGGAATATCTCATCAACCTCCTCCATCTTCTTGATCAGGTACTCGTGATCGAGGAAATCAAAATCACCACCAACGGTGAAGCTTGATGGATATTCCGGATTCACGTAGTTCAGCTTTCCATCTGACAATCCTCCAGCTCCACCGACTCCCGACGTGATGTTGCACGGACTGCACTTCGTGCAGAAGCTCTCGGAAAGGTCGCTCGGGCACTTCCTCTTTGATATATCCCTCCCCATCTCAAAAATCGCAACACTGAGCTTTCCTGCAAGCTTGTATGCTGCGAACATTCCTCCAGGACCAGCGCCGATAATTATGACGTCAAATTTCATACATTTTCTGCTTACCTGATAAAGGTCTTTTAAACTTTGTTCTTTGGCAAAAAATCTTTAAATACTTTAAATCAGATTAAACCCTGGTGAAATCATGGGGCTCATTGATAAGATTCTCGGGAAATCTGAAAAGATCAACATAGATGAGTATGAGGAGCTTGATCTCAGTGAGTATGAGGCAGAAATCACCAGTGGTGCTGCAACCTTCATCAGAGTTGCGGAAGTGACAGGTCTCAATGAGATTCCGGAGATAAAAAGAGAGATTTACGATGGAAACATAGTGGTGGCTGATATAGCCTTCATAAAGCACGATAAACTCACCCTTGATAGGGTGCTGAAAGATCTCAGACAGCTTGCAGAAGATGTAAAAGGAGATATCGTAGGGCTTGGGGAAGATTATGTTGTGATAACACCCACTGGAATAAAGGTTGACAGAAACAAGATCAGGAGCACGGATAGATGATCCCCTGTCCAAGCTGCGGGAGAGAGCTAAAAACTGTGATAACAACATACGATGTACCATTTTTTGGAAAGGTTTTACTTACTTCGATTAGCTGTGAGTGTGGATTCAAGCATGCCGATTCTGTCGTGGTAGATACAAAGGAGCCTACGAGGTATAAGATCAAGATAAACAGGCATAATCTGTACACGAAAGTCATAAGGTCAACTTCTGG
Source organism: Archaeoglobi archaeon (assembly GCA_029259335.1). Classification (GTDB taxonomy): domain Archaea; phylum Halobacteriota; class Archaeoglobi; order Archaeoglobales; family Archaeoglobaceae; genus Archaeoglobus. The sequence continues at coordinate 22,293 of JAPDIY010000098.1, read as the reverse complement.
AACCATCAGAATTCCGGAGATAGGAGTGAGCGTTGAACCCGGTCCGGCAAGTCAGGCATTCGTTACGAACCTCGAAGGTGTGCTGGATAGAATTGAAGGCATAGTCAGAATGGCAATGAGATGGAATGCTGAAGATGAAAAGAAGGTCAAAAGGTGCGAGTGGATCCTTGAGCGCATAAGGAATACAATCGAGGGTGATGAGGAACTAACACTGATCCTCGAAGATCCATTTGGAAACAGCATGGTTGTTTCTGATGATGCTTTCAGGGAGATTATGAGCAAAGAAGAAGCTGAGGGATTGAAAAAGGGTCTTACTGTGTTCGATATCACTGGTCTGAGCGAGGAGGAACTTCTTGAGAGAGGTCTTTAACCTCGCTCAGCAGTTTTTCATAGTTTTCCTTGGCCTTTTTTTCGATCTCCTCATCGTCTAAAGGCTTAATCCCGTAGATGATCTCAAGCTCGATCATCCTCTTGGCCTTCTTGTACTCTCCGTATAGCTTTCCGAGCTGCCTTGCAAAATCAGTAAGCTTTTCAGGACCCATGAATATGATTGCCGCGATGAGTATCAGCACTATTTCTCCCCATCCAAGCATTGCATTATCTCTGTCAGGATAGTATTTCAACTTTTTCTGCCATGCGCATTGGTGCACATTTATTTGCATAAATTTTTTAGTTTATTAATCCATTAAAATTTCATGGGTGATGCCGAACTAAAATTTACACAATTTGAGAAGCTCATTGTTTTGATTGCCGCTGCGATAGGCTGGTCACATGATGCCGTTGGTTTAACAATCCTCAACTTTCTGGCAGAGCCAATCATGAAAGAGTTCAACGTCGGGACACTTGAGATTGGCTTTGTCTTCTCCGCCCAGTACATCTTCTGCATATTCGGTGCCATGCTGTTCGGTGAGCTTGGAGATAGGTTCGGAAGGAAAAATGCGCTCATACTCTCAATATTGTGGGTCGTTATTTTCAGCGTTTTGTCCGCTTTCGCACCTAACTTCTGGACACTTGCAGCATTAAGGCTAATTTCGGGCATGGGCGTTACGTGGGGTCTGGCCTTCACATATATGAGCGAATTTTACTCTCCAAAAAGACGAGGTTTGTTCGGAGGCCTGATACATGCAACCTTTGTATTCGGATTCATACTCTCTGCCCTCTCCGTTTCCCTGATTTACCCTGTTTACGGCTGGAGAGCCTGCTTCTTCATAGTTCTTTATCCCATCCCCTTCCTCATCCTCTTCACCAAGTATCTGCCTGAATCCAGAATCTGGGAGAAACACAGCATGGGTGCGGAAAAATCTTTGAGGTTAAAGGAAATAGTTGGGAACAAAACTTATCTGAAGCTCTTGATACTTGCCACATTCCTCTTCTGGCTCGCAGAGTTTGCATACCATACAATAGTTGACTGGTCTCCCACCTTCATCATAAGGGAGTTCGGATACAGACCGGAGGAGGCGAGCATGATAGTTCTGAGAATATCCCTCGTAGCGCTGATCGTCCTGCCTTTTGTGGGTTTTGTGAGTGACTACATCGGCAGGAGAGTCAGCTTTGCTGCGTCAGCATTGGTAGGACTGATCGGTTGCATCCTCCTCGGGTACTTCACTCTGGTGAACTACAATCAAAATCTGGCTCTGCTTTCACTCTTTATCATACCAATTGGTTTTGGCTCCCACGCTCTCTTTGGAGTCTGGAGCAGCGAGATGTTTCCGACCAATGTTAGAGCCACTGCGACATCTATTATTTTCAGCATAGCGAGGGGCTTGTCGGTGGGCGGATTAGTTGTTGGATACGTTGCGACCTTTTCAAGCCTCGTGTACGGCATGCTTCTGGGTGGAATAGCCTTTCTGCTCATGTGTCTGATGCCGTGGCTCCTGCCCGAAACAAAAGGTAGGAAGCTGGATGAGTTTTAGAGGTGAGAAATATGAATGGAGCTGAGATCGTCGCAAAAGCAATACTGAAAGAGGGTGTAAGATGTGCCTTTGCCCTGCCGAGCGGTGAAATTCTTCCGGTATGCGAACATCTTCGGGATGAGGGTGTTGAGGTGATATTCACAAGACATGAACAGGCTGCGGGAAATGCTGCGGACGGATATGCACGCATAACAAGAGAAGCAGGATTTTGCATAGTACCCACTGGACCGGGGCTTGCCAACCTCATGCCAGCACTGGCTCAAGCTTACTACGCCTCAAGCCCTGTTGTGGCGATTGCGGGGCACAGCAAATATGTCAATCTTGACAGAAACGCGTTTGAAGAAATTGACGGGTATCTGTGGGTCAAGGAGTACACGAAGTGGTCGAGGCTTGTACCGTTTGCACACAGACTGCACGAATACGTTCAGGAGGCGTTCAGGAGAGCTTTATCGGGAAGATTTGGACCAGTTTTGCTTGAAATACCGAAGGACGTTTTGAACGCAGATGTTAATACGGAAATTAAACTCGGGGACCCTGAGAACTATCGCTACACCGGAAGAGTGGGATGCGAGGATGAGTATGTTCTGAGAGCGATCGAACTGCTTAACGAATCTGAGAGACCACTGATAATTGCTGGCTCTGGGGTTTACTGGAGTAGGTCCGAAGATTTACTGCTGAAATTTGCTGAAAAGCTTTCAATACCTGTTTGTGTAAGCGGGCTTGGTTATAGCTGCATTCCTCCAGATCACAGATTATTTGCTGGTCAGGCCTCTGCTTCCCCTATTCTGGGAGAGAGTGATTTAGTCCTTGTTCTGGGAACAAGATTCGACGAGTTTCTCGGCTTCGGTCAGAAATTCTCAAAGGATGCAAAAATTGTTCATGTAGATATCGATCCGAATGAGCTGGCGAAGAACAGATACGTCGATGTAGCCATAAACTGCGATGCAGGGTTCTTCCTTACAAGGGCTCTCTCACTCCTGAACATGCACAAAAAATTCGATGAATGGGTTGAAAAGGTGCGGATGGTTGTTGATAACATTAACAGAATGTTCGAGGAGGCTGCAAAAAGTGATGATAGTCCGATGAAACCCCAGAGACTGATGAAAGAGCTTTCGGAAATCATAAGGAGGGAGGATACTGTTATCCTTGATGGTGGCGAGACCACTGCGTGGGGGCTGCTTTATCTTAAATCCGGAAATATCATGGCCTCTCAGGGTCCATTCGGTCATCTCGGTGCTGGAATACCGATGGGTATCGCTGCCAAGGCTGCAAAGCCTGACGGAAGGGTGTTTGTGATAACTGGTGACGGAAGCTTCCTGTTCAATGGAGTCGAGATAGACACCGCTGTAAGACATGGATTGCAGATTGTGGTAGTTGTGGTTAACGACTCGGCATGGGGTTTGGTCAACCATACGAGGCTCCTGACGACAAGGTCTGAGGAGAGAGCAAGATATGGTGTCATGCTGAACGCAAGTGCGAGATACGACAGGTTTGCTGAAAGTCTTGGAGCATACGGTGAGCTTGTTACAGAACCCGAAGAAGTAAAAGATGCTGTGAAGAGGGCGCTGGATTCTGGACTGCCCGCGGTGCTGGATGTGAGAGTGAAGCTTGAAGAAATCTCACCACTCGCCTACATCCTTTCGGGTTCGGAGGGTTAGGATGGCCGTTCTCATAACAGGGGGTTCGGGCTTTCTTGGAAGATTCATTGCAAAAAAACTCGGAAATCCACTTATTTTTGATCTTAAGGAAAGTGAAGACGGCATTTTCGAGTTTGGAAGCGTCACATCATGGTCTGACATCGTTAGAGTTTTCAAAGAGTACGAGATTGAAGGAGTGATCCACGCTGCTGCTGAGCTTTCAATCAAAGCAGAAAAGAATCATGTCGATGCTTTCAGAGTGAACGCTGAAGGTACGCTGAACATCTTGGAAGCCTGCAGGCTGTTTGATGTGAAAAAGGTAATCTTTACAAGTAGCCATTCCGTTTACGGTTTTAGAAGTCAGCAACCCCTCTCGGAATTCTCATTTCGCGATCCGTCAACTTTCTACGGAGCTACAAAAGCATGTTCCGAGATACTCGGAACCTACTACGGCTATGCTTACGGCATCGACTTCAGGGCTGTGAGATTCCCGATACTCATTGGCCCCTTCAGAAAAGGAATGGGAGCGAGCGTTACGTTTTCCTCCTTTATTGACGATGCGTTTTTTAGAAGAAGAACAGCTATAGTTTTACCGCCAGAAACAAAACTGCCGGTTCTTTACGTGAAAGACGCCGCGGATCTGATATGCAGGCTTTATGAAAAGGATAGGGTTTCAAATCCTATATTCAACGCTGGTGGAATTCCGCTCTCTCTCAGAGATCTGATAAACGCCGTAAAGAAGTTATTTCCGGACTTCGAACCGGAATTCGACATCAGCGAGGAGGCAAGGAATATCGCAGAGAAATGGACAGCAATGACTGAACTCGCAGAAAGATCTGGAATCCTGAGCAGGTACAGAAGGATTGATGAGCTTGACTGGGAGATAAGATGGGATGATGCAGAAAAAATAGTTGAAGATCATGTCAGAACTCTTAGAGAGGAGGTAGAGGGATGAGGGTTTTCATAGTCGGAGCAGGCTTGATGGGGCAGGGGATTGCGATTGATGTTGCGAGGAAAAATGATGTAGTGCTTTACGATGTAAACAAGCAGGCACTCAAAAATGCTGAAAAAATGGTCGGTGAGATGACAGATAGGGCTGAAATTGAGGGTAACATCAGTTTTACACATGATATCGAGGATGTCAAGAGCTGCGATCTTGTGATTGAAGCAGTTTTTGAGAATCTCGACGTGAAAGCAGATGTGCTGAGGAAAATTGAGGGGCTTACAGAGGCTCCAATGTGCTCAAACACCTCTGTGATCTGCGTTGATGACATAGCGGAGAGGTTGGAGTATAGAGAAAGATTTCTCGGCGTCCACTGGATGAACCCTCCCCACGTTATGCCCCTCGTCGAGATCGTTCTGTCAAAATACACGAATGAGGAGATAGCAAAATTTGTGAAGAGTTTTCTAAAAGAGCTCGGAAAAGAGGTGGTTTTCTGCAGAAATCAGTCCTTGGTGAACAGGTTCAACGCTGCGGTTTTGACTGAAGCTTCAAGAATGGTTAGTGAGGGTGTAGGGTTTGAGGATATCGATAAGGTCTGGAAGTGTCATCTCGGCATCCTTTACACCCTCTTCGGGCCTCTGGGAAATATAGACTATATAGGACTTGATGTTGTTTACTATGCATCCCTCTACCTTTACCAGAGATTCGGTGATGAGAAATTCAGACCTTCAGACTGGCTGGCCGAAAAGGTAAATAATGGAGAGCTTGGCGTAAAAACGGGAAAAGGAATATACAAGTATCCAGATTTCGAGACGGCATATCTTGAAAGGGTTGAGAAGGTGGAAAAGCTGTTAAGATTCCTTGGATTGAAATGACTCCTCTAACACTGGCAGCAATGTGTCTGCTAACTTTGGCGGCCTTCACGATCAGAGTGGTCACTGGGTTCGGGAGTGCAATCTTCCTGTCACCAATTTTTTCGAATATCCTGCCACCAAAGGAAGCAGTTGTTCTTATAATCCTTCTCGAATCCTTCGTGAATCTGATTTTTATACTTAGGGAAAAGATGAACTTCAGACTGAAGGAGGTTTATCTTGGAGGATTTGCGGGGATCGCTGCAGGCATATTTTTATTCAGCATTGTATCTCAGGAGATTATAGGGCTGCTAATTGGGATAGGAATGGCTGTTCTCGCATCACTACTACTGTTCGGCGTGAACTTTAAAGTTAGGAAAGTCAAGCCGCTGTTTTTAAGTCTCGGATTTGTGAGCGGAGCGATGGGTGTTCTAACGGGTGTAAATGGACCACAAATAGTCCTCGGTTTAACCAATCAGGGTTACAGCACTGCGTTTATACGTAGTTTCATGATAACATATCTGGTGATAATAGATACCGTAACGCTTTCAGCTTTCGTCATTTTTGGGCATGTCAGCTCTGAGACACTCTTAAAGTTCGTATTTCTCGCCCCCTTTGTTGGTGCAGCATACATTCTAGGCAGAGAAATACTCGGAAGGCTTGATGGGGAGAGTTTGAGGAAGGTAATGCTATGTGTTGTAATAGTCTTATCTGCAATCTTAGTCATAAGGTACGGAGGTGGTTTGTTTGGATAGTTTTGCATTCAGTTGCGTGAGAATAATCTTTGGAATCGACTCCATTAAGAGGTTGCGTGAGGAAGTCATGAGACTGAAAGGAAAGAAAGTGGTTGTTGTTACAGACAGAGCTTTGAAAAAGGTAGGAGAAGAAATTTGCGAGATTCTGAGCGAATTTAACTGCGAGATGTGGAGTGAAGTTGAACCTGAGCCGGAAATAGGAATTGTGGATGAACTTCTCAGCAGAGTTAAATTTGACACGGTTATCGGAATAGGCGGTGGCAGCACCCTTGACGTGGCAAAGCTCTCAGCAGTAGCTGCAGGTGGAAATGTAAAAGCTGCTGAACTCGTTGACAGACATCTGCCAGAAAGGAAGGCAAGACTAATTCTCTGTCCCACCACTGCAGGCACAGGCTCAGAGGTTACAAAGCTTGCAGTATTTAAAATTCCGGGAAGAGAGGTGAAATACGTTTTCGACAGCGATTCTCTTTATGCTGATGCTGCAATAATTGATCCTAAACTGACTGTTTCAGCACCACCGGGAGTTACAGCAAGCTCAGGAATTGACGCGATCTGCCATGCCATTGAAGCATACACTTCACTCCTCTCAAATCCCATCTCGGATATGTTTGCCGAAAAGGCGATAAAGATAGCTTCGAAAGCTGTCAGAGAGGTATACGCTAACGGAAATAATCTGAAAGCCAGGACTGAAATGTCTTACGCTGCTCTGCTTGCAGGCATTGCCTTTAACAACGCCGGGACATCTCTCGCCCACGCTCTCGGCTATGCCCACTCCTACATCCACGGAAGCCCTCACGGGAAGAGTGTCGGGATTACGATGCCCTACGTTTTGCAATACAACGCAATAGCAGATTTCGTAAAGCATGCCAGAATAGCACGTTTTCTTGGGGAAAAGGTTGCAGGCATGTCATTGAGAGATGCTGCGTTTCAGGCAGGGGTGGGATTTGCAAAGCTTCTCGAAGATCTGAACATCCCAACAAGGCTTCTTGACGTTGGGGCGGAAGAAGATGATGTCGAGGAAATAGCGGAAAGAATATTCCTGAGCAAGAAACATGTTTCACGAAATCCGAGGGAAGTGAGAAAAGAAGAAATGCAAGATCTAGTGAGAAAGGCGATTTACGGTACTATTTACGGTTAAAAACCACTGAAAAACCGTTTACCGTGATGGTATCAACGCTAATTTCATATTTGTCTGAATAATACTTCTCAAAAAGGTGCTTAATCAGGTTAAGGTGGATCTCAGATACAGCTAAGCTCCTCATGTCGTGATAGAATACAAAATTGATTTTATTTCCAATTCTCTCCACTTCTGCATGCTCCGCTCTGTTAAGAATTTTCCAGAGTTTACTCACATTTTCAAGCAACTCCTCCAAGCTCAGATCGCTTATTGGCTTCTTCGAGATGTACTTCACAGCCATCTCGAGCATACTTTCTTTCACCGCTCTCTCAGCATCTCCTTCAGCAAGAGCAGTGTAGTGATCTTTGGCACAAAGTGTAAAATTCAGCTCTTTAACGAAGCTGAGAAGGAAGATGTCGTACTCACTCATATTCTTCATACTTTCAGCGCTGTAAAGTACGTCCACAGCCTTTTCGATTATGGAGCTTAGCGTTTTGTACTCTTTTTTCAGCTCCTCAATTTTTCTGTAAGTTTCTGGTGATATGGTTGTGTGAATTCTCGTTTTTGGCATGAGATTCTGTCAGCATTCCTCTTTAAAACTGTAACCTCGAAGAAATTTTTTATATAACACGGTTCAACTTAAATCATGCGACCGATTGGTGTTGACATCGGAACGAATTACACGAAGATCACCGTTGATGGTAAAAATGTACTCGTTTATCCTTCCATCGTTGCTTACGGAGAGGAGAAGGACTGGAGTCTGAAAGGAGAGACCAAGAGCGTTTATGTTGGGGACGAAGCTCTGTCCATAGTTCAATCCATGGAAAATGTTGAGGTTCTCCGTCCTCTGCATGAGGGTAGAGTTTTGCACACATCATATCTTGAGCTCGCAAAGTATGGTATAAGGAAGTTCAATGCGGGAAACGACTCGATAATTGCCACCGGACTGCCAGTGAAATCCTCAAAGAAGGAGAGAGAGGAGCTCAAAAGGGAGATGGAGTCCGAGTTGAAGGCTCAGGTTCTGATATTTCCCGAGCCCGTTGGCACGATGGCTTACATGGGAATTGAGACTGGCGTCTGCGTTGACATAGGCTTCGGAACCACGGACGTTCTCGTCATTGCAGACATGGAGTATCTCAAAGGCGACACGATGCTCATGGGAGTTGACAAGCTCTACGAGAATCTTGAGGTCGCGGTGAGGAACAGAATCGGAATCAGCATAACTCCAGAAGAGATGACAAAATTGCTGACAACTGAAGGGTTTGAAATCGGAAGGATAAGGAGCGGAAAGAAAGTAAGCGTAAGCAGAGATGAGATAATGCCCGAATACGAGAACTTCGTCAAATCGTGGGTGGAGAGAATCGCAAGCAGGGTTAAGCTCGTTCTTGAGGGCTTGTCAACAATGTTAGTAGAAAATTTCACGATTACTGGCGGAGGAAGCATGCTTCCGGGCGTTTACGAGATGTTTCAGGAGAGTTTCAGGGATATCGGAGAGGTTAAGAGGCCCGACGACCCTATAAAGGCTAACTCCATTGGTTATTACATGCTCGCTAAAGCTATGGCCGGGGAGGATGAGTCGAGCTCGGAAGAGATTTTGGATGCCGATGAAAAGGGTAAGGAAAAAAAGGGGAGGAAAGGTAGGAAATGAAGGTAACAGTTGACATTCCACCCGATATGGAGAAACTGCTGATGAAGAAATGTGAGGAGGCAAACGTGTCCCCATCTGAGTTCGTTTACCTTCTTCTTGAGTGGTATTTCTACAAGAGACAGAAGAAGGCAGAGACCACAGGAGAGCTTAATGAGCTTCTCAGGGTGGCGAAAGAGATTGCGGAGGAGAGGGTTAGATACTGCAAGTTCAGTGACGGAGCTTACTGTGCCATAGAAACCTTCGAAGACGTCTTCTCGGACAAGGAGCCCGTCCCGATTTCACCCTACAGGTGTCTCTTCTGCCTATACTATGTGGATAAAAGGAAAGATAAGAGGAAGACTGAATTCAGAGAGCTGACCGAGGCGAAGATGTACGATCTGGCGAAGATAGCTGCCAAGTTTGTCGTTGAGCTTTACGGCGACAGACTTGGTTACAGACCGAAAACGAAAACGGATAAGGTTGTGGATGAGGAGAAAGATGAGGAGAAACTGCCAAAAAAGGCAGGTATTAAGAAGCTCCTTGACTGGTAAGGTTGGATTAAACATCAATGGCGATTTGAGCGAGAGAGAGATAGTCGAGAGAGTAAGGCTGGCAGAAAGGACTGGGATCAGGACGATATGGGTCGGAGAGTTTGAAGGGTTTGAAGATCCCTTTGTGGTTGCGGAGATCATAAGCAGTGCATCGAAAAAAGTTAACATCGGATTTGGAGTACTCTCAACCAGTCGTAGAGGATGTGAAAAAATAGTTGAAGGTCTTGAAGCATTGGAACAGAGGTACGGGGAGAGATACATTCTCGGACTGGGTGCGGGAAACTTTGATGACGCAAGTAAGGCTTTTCGAAACCTGAGGGAGTGTGTTGAGAAAGTATCTGGCTTCTGTCTGGTTCTTGGGGCAAGCTCACCCAGAACGCTGAAGTTGGCATCAGAGACTGATGGGGTACTCTTCAACTCTGCCAATCCTGAATTTGTCAAGTGGATGAATGGATTTGTTGAGGGAGATGTCTTCAAAGCCGCCTATGGCCCGGCGCTTCTGCTGCCAAGCGAATACGAGGAGGATTTGATTATAGCTGCATCAATTGTTTTTCTCGGAAGTAAAAAGCTAATTTCCGAATTCAAAATGCAAGAAATTGCCCACGAAATTTCGAAAGTTGATATAATGGAACTGGTGGAGTTGAGAAGGTCTGGAAAGAGCATAAGAGGACATGGCTCCGAAACACTCTTCAAATACAGGGAGTTTCTGCTCCAGAATTTCACGATTTCTGGTGGAGTTTTGGATGTGGCTGAAAGGATGAAGAAGCTGCTTGAAATCTGTGACCATGTGGTTCTCGCTGATCCATTCTTCAGAGACGTGGAGTCTGTAAGAAAATTAGAAGTCCTGATCGAGATGGTTGGAGGATGAGAAAGATGAGAGAGGTAATCAGGTTCATCAATCCCTACGACCCCGGCATGTTTCCGGAGGACTTCCCTTCAAGAGATGTTATTCAGCTTGGTTCAAATGAGAATCCATACGAGCCAAGTGAGGCTGTCAAAAAAACTTATCTCGAATCCTTGGAGACGATAAACTGGTATCCGAAGGCAGACTACGGGAAATTGAAGGAGGCCATTTCAGAATATCTCGGTTTCCCGCCTGAAAACATAGCCGTAGGGTGTGGAGCATCTGAACTTATTCTCTCTGTATGCAACGTGGTGATAGAAGAACTCGACAGAGTTGTTATTCCAATGCCGTCCTACACCCTTTACGCCATCTACGCGATGCTCAGAAGCGCATCAATAAGCTTCCCCGTATTCGAAGGTTACAGAATAGACCCTCAGGTTATAGCCGATGAAAGGCCAAAGCTCACGTTCCTCTGCTCACCGAATAATCCGACGGGGAATATTGTTGATAGAAAAACTGTAGAGGAAGTAGCAGCATATTCTGATTATGTTGTGCTTGACGAAGCCTACGTTGAATTTTCAGGGAAAAGCTGTATTGACCTTATAAACGAGCTTGAGAATCTGATAGTTCTGAGAAGCTTCTCCAAATACTTTGGCCTTGCAGGTATGAGAATTGGATACGCTGTCTGCAGTCCAGAGGTGGCTGAGGCAATAGAGAAAGTTCGCCTGCCCTTCGCGATAAGCTATCCTGCAATGAACACCGCTATAGCGGCGATAAGATCGAGGGAATACTACGAGTCGGTAAAGGAAAAAATCGTGTCCGAAAGGGAGAGGGTTTATGCTGAGCTTTTGAAGATTAAAGGGCTTAGACCTTACCCTTCAGAGGCAAATTTCATCCTCGTTAGAGTTGATACGGAGGAGGATTTGATTGAAAAGCTGCTCGAAAAAGGGATAATAGTGAGGGATGCGAGTATTATGGGGCTTGACGGTGTGCACGTTCGCATAACGATCGGGAAGAGGGAGCAGAATGATAGGTTGCTTAATGCCCTAAAATAAATCCTCCGTCCTGATAATCTCGACGCCATCAACTTTCTTCTTCATATTGCTCACTACTTTGGCTTTCAGCATCTTGGCGGCAGCAATACTTTCTGCAAGCTCCATGCCGTAATCGAGATACTTTGCCACCTCGCTGCTCGGTACATCAATAACTTCAAGGCTCATCATCGCACCAGCCTTTGGTGGGAGGTTTCTGTAGTTATAGCGAGTAACGTAAACCTTCCCGCCATAGTTTCTTTTCATGAGTTCCATAACTCCTTTGGAATCTGCCACTATCCTTGTCGGTAGTTCGGGAAGAGGCATTGAAAGCAGAATGTAAACTCCTGCAGTCATCATAAGCCACGTTACAATGAGTGTGACTATCGCAACAACACCCTTCGTGAACTCGCTCAGCCTTATGACGTCCAGTAGAACAAGGGCAAGGAAACCGAAGAGCATAAAGGCTGTTGAGATTAAGATTGCCGCTATCGTATCTCTCCTCCTAACTTCCTTTACAAGTTCTTCAAGCGCAACTTCAAGCTCATCCATTCTCTCACGTCCATCTTATTGGTATGACGATGCATCCATTCTGCGCTGCAATTTCAATTACTTTCCTGCTGTCTGTTATCAATGGCTTTTTTATCTTCAACGCCACTGCAACGCATTCTGCATCCTTCCTTTCCAGTCCGAGATTCATAAACCTTTCAACTATGCTTTCATCCGGTTCGATGACTATACAGCCCGGAAAGGCGTTGGAAGGGGTTGAGTAAAGTCTCCTTCCATAGGCTCTGATCAAAGCATAATTCTGTGGGGTTATCAAATCGCGGCTCACAACAACCCCTCTTCTGGTCATTACGGGGAAGAGGACAGTTGCGAAGAATAGGCCATAGGCTGCTGGCAACATCATCGCAACATAGTTTGTGGCCTCCTCCACGCTGATATTCGGGATTGCAGTCTCAGGGAGGTTGATTGAAATTGGCACGGGAACAGGAAGGGCTACTGGCTGACCCGGCTGTGGGGCGGGTGGTTGGGCTGGTTGAGGAGGTGGAACTACTTCAGGAGGAGGAGCAGGTGGCACAACTCCGCCTCCTCTGCCTCCACCTCCACCAGCCCCACCTCTTCCACCTCCCGAATAGCTGAAACCCTTGAGTATGGCGTATCCCACAACATAGCCGTTACCGTTCTTTGTTGCGGGCATTATAACAGCATCACACGAATCGGAAATCTTCGCCCTCGCCCTCATGTAAAATACCGGAGGGGTTGTGTTTTCTACAGGTGGCGCCGAGAAGGATCTGTTCTCACCTGCTTTAAGAAAAACACTGGAGTTGAACAGCTCACTCCTCTGGGAGTTGATTACGTACCAAGCCTCAAAGCTCACGTTCACATCTCTGTTCAGATTATTCCGGAGATAAAAGGTTGCGTACCATTTATTTCCTCTCTGCTCCTTCTCAACAGAAATCTGAACATCAACACCGTACTTAACAGGGATCGATCTTTTCAACTTGAAGCTAAGGATGCCGTCAGGAACTTCAAAATTGGAAGTATTCGCCTTCACAGTAAATCCAGTACTCCCTCCTGAGGGGATTGATGCGCTGAAAGTTATATTTCCGTTGGCAGAGCATCTATAACACTTCTCAAATCCTCTAAATATGGGAATTGTAATGTTCACGTCTATGCTCTGGCTGTAGTAGTTCCATATTTTGTAAGTAATATTGAATCCAGAAACTACAGCTTCAACCTTGAGGGGAAACTCCTCTCCGGGAAGTGTTGTGTAGGGATCTACCTTTATATTTATCCCCGGAGCGACGTTGGGAATGTAAACGCTTTCTCCCCTGTATTTCAACTCTACGTCGTAAAGCCGGAAGGGGTGCTGATTGGTGAAGTTAACAACAATCCAGTCTCTTCCAACTTTCTGAGTCTCGTTGGGATAGAAAACAGCCTCTCTGTATTCATAGATGCACGAGCTTGTTGTTGAAATGGAAATCAAGATTACAAGCGCCGTTGCAGCAATTATCAGCCACCTCATTTCCTCCTCAACCCTATAATAGCCAAAATAACTATGATTACGAGTAGTGACCCCCAGAAAACGATATATCCCCTAACCGGCAGGATCGGCAGTGGTAGAACCGAGAATTCAGCAGTGTAGAAAGCTATACCTCCTTTCGGAATGCTTCCCTGCCATGTCGGATTACTTCCTGAAGGCTTCGGATCAGCGTAGCAGAGGTTCCAGTCGGAGTTTACAGTGATTTCCAGCTTCTTTATGTCTATGTCAGTTCCAACCGGTATGGTTACGGTTTTGAAGAGTAATCCACTGTCAACGATGTCCGCATCGTATTCAACGGTGAAGTTCAGAGTTTTTCCCGGTTCTACGGGATACCAGATTTCATAAATTATGGCCGTGTAATCTCCTTTCTCCACCACACTCGATTTGAACACCTTGTCTCTCGAATAGACTTTCAGGTTTTCGACCTTGACTGGCATCCTCCGCTCCGTAAAGGGAATGGGTAAAATGCCAACTTTCAATGGCCGCACCTTTTGAAGTCTTATCTCCCCGATTCCGGGAACAACGGGATTGTCTATCAGATTCTTTATCGTTATATCGTACCTGATATGAGCATTACCGTTTAATTCCACATTGATCCTGAAATCTGAGATCTCTTCCACCTTCTGGGCGGAGACAGTAGGCAGAACAGAAGTAAGCAGGAAGACGAGTAGCAGGGCAGACACTGACAATCTCATCATGCTAAAAAATGGATGGAAAATTTAAAAAATTAACTTCTCTTCCTGTAAGTCACCACTGCAACAAGCCCGGCAATTCCCGTCAGGAGTGCCATCACAGACTCGTAGCTTGAAGCTGCAGATCCAGACACAACGGTGATCTTGGGTGAAGTCTGCTCATTCATCGAGAGCATTGGGTCGATACCGACGAGGAATGCATCAAGGACTCTGAACTCCCCGCTGCCTTGCATCTGGTAGAAGATGATCACTGACTGGTTGTTCTGGATTTCCGTTGGACTTGCCTGACCATCTCCATTTGCCCCTCCCGCCAGTGGATCGAGTCTCCAGTAGTAGGCTTTATCGTATCCGTTCATTGGCGTACCCGTTCCGTTTCCGGCATACATCTGAGGCTTGTCAATCCAGTTTCCATCGTTTCTCGCATCCATCCAGTTGTTGTTCCAGTCGTACTCGCTGAAGTTCTCCGGAATCATATCGTAAACGTAGACATACGGCGATGTTTGGCCTCCGAGGTTTTCGACCACGAGTTTAACATCAAAGACGTTGTTTCCGGCAGAAGCATTAGCCTGCACGTACTTTGTAACCTTGATAAGATAGCTGCCGATTACGTAGATTTTCTCTATCACTACGTACCTGCTGTTGTAGGTTGCATTGTATTCGTTCACGGTAGTGCTGTTCGCGTACCAGCCCTGTCCGGTGTCCTTGATCAGCTTGAAAGTTGCATTTGCCCAGATTACCGGCACTGAAGTATAGTTAACCGCAATGTCAGAGGTCTTGTAAGAGGATGACGGTTGGAGCTTCTGGTTAGGCTTTTCTTCTGTTGGACCCGCGATTATATTTGTGAATGACCCTGTCGAAGTTGCATACAAGGTCACGTTTCTCAAAACGTATGTCAAGCCACTTGCCGTGTTTTTAACGGTAGCATTCCCCTTCCAGATCGTCCACTCTCCGTTGTTGCCCTTAAAAGGTCCACTCTTGTTCACAGCAATGCTTGCATTTCCATAGGCGAATACATCAACAACCTTCGCACCGCTCACGTTTCCATCGAATGTGAATTCGAGGGCAGCAAATCCGAACTTGTCAAGGTAGTAAACCGCACCGTTTCCACCATTGTTTTTCCCCTGAACTTCGAACGTTATGTTCACCTCGTCATTTGTTGGAGCGGTGGTGTTCAGCTTGATTCCCGTCACGTCGAGCTCATCTGGGTCAACGGTTCCCCATCCTCCGTTTGCCGTACTTGCTGTTCCTTTATTGTTTGACAGAACACTTATCGGTCCGAGACTTGTCCAATTTCCGCTGCCGTAGTACTTTGGATCGTTGCTCAGGTACTTGTAAATGTTCATGTTTACGCTGGGATTAGCTATGCCGATATTGCTGAAGAAGGATGTGCTTAAGCTGATGTTGAAGTAAACAGTCCAAGCAACGTCTTTGTTCGCAGGGATCTTTGTTACGTTGTATTTTTCGTCAATCAGAAACGGCGCTGAATTTGCTATGCCCAGTGCGCTATCATCAACATCGTAGAAATAGCTTACCTTTTCTTTCGGTCTCAGATGCGGAATTCTGATGAAGTAGTCTGCACCCGTCGTGTTCAGGTTCTTTTTTACGCTATCTGGAACTGCTGCTGGCAGAGAAGTGTACAGATACGCTCCAGATGATGAATTATCGAAAACTTTGCTTGGTGTACTTACTATGTTGTCTAGATCAACTGCGACCCAAACTCCGTAAATGTCATCCGATCCAGTATTCGTTATGTTGATGAATCCCGTCACATCCGTTGTGTAACTGAACCCTGTTCCGTCGTACTCTGCGGTCGTGTTGATTCTTTCCTCAATGCTAACATCAAGCGGTGCAGCTGAAGTGTTAATGATTGTTATTATTAGTGCTATTATCAGCGCAGAGAGTCCTATTCCTCCAGATCTCCATCCACGCATGCTTATAATGGTAATAAGCATATATAAAAAATTTTCGAGATTTTGAATAGATGGGTCGTGAAGTATATAAAAGAGACCGGAAATGTTTAATACCTCTTTTAGTCTCTGATTCTGAAATGACTGAAAACGGCAAGTATGAGTATGTAGTTATAGGCTGTGAGTCCGCTGGGGTTGGACTCGTAAGGGAGTTAACCAAGGCTGGAAAAAGCGTTCTGGCAGTAGATAAATCGCAGGAGAAAGTAGAGCTACTTGAGGATGAAGGTTTCGATGCTGTTATCGCCGATCCTACAGATCCATCCTTTTACAAAACGCTAGACTTTGATGGAGTCTCGGCTATTCTTGTAACCAGCTCAAATGATGAGATGAATCTCAAAATAGTTAGGACGATAAGAGGTGTAAGTAGAGAAGTGTTTGTCATCGTTAGAGTGAGCTCACAGAAGCTAAAAGAGGAGTTCGAGACTGCTGGAGCAAATCTTACTATACTTGTTTCCGATGCTGTGAAGCTGGCTTTTCTTGAGAAGATAAAAAGGGTCGAGACATACAAGAAGTTGGAAAAGCTTAAAAGCATTCTGGAATCGCTGAAGGGCAAAAAGCTGGGGATATTCACCCACGATAACCCCGATCCAGATTCGATGTCATCGGCCTACGCTCTGAAGGAGATTGCAAAGCAGTTTGATGTTGAAGCGGATATACTATACTACGGAGAGATTCTGCACCAGAAAAACAGGGCGATGATGAACATCCTTGAAATTCCGATGATAAGGGCTGAAGAAGCTGATCTAAGCACATACGAAACTTTTGCAATCGTTGACAGTTCAGGGCCGGGAGTCAACAATTCCATCCCCCCTGATCTCGACATATCAATAGTCATCGACCACCATCCAGTGGAGAAGGTTGTGGCTAAATTCGTGGACATAAGAGATGACGTGGGAGCGACTGCAACGATATTGACAGAGTATATCAAAGAAATGAAGCTTGTTCCAAGCAAGATACTTGCAACAGCTCTGTTTTTCGGGATAAAAAGCGAGACCGACGAGTTCAAGAGAAACACGAGAACTGCCGACTTTCTCGCATCTGCCTTCCTATACCCATTCGTTGATCACGAACTTATCGAGAAGATAGAGGGGCCGGCCATATCAACCGAGACCCTCGACATACTCGGAACTGCGATTAAGAACAGGCAGGTTTACTCAAGCTTCCTTCTGAGCTTTGCAGGGTTCATAAATGATAGAGACGCTTTGCCGCAGGCAGCAGACTTTCTGCTCAGACTTGAAGGCATATCTACTGCCGTCGTCTTTGGTGTGGTTAAGGATACGGTTTACATCTCAGCCAGAAACAAGGATGTGAGAATTCACATGGGAGAAGTGCTCAGAAGGGCTTTTGGCGATGTTGGGAGTGCTGGAGGTCATGCTCATGCTGCTGGAGCACAGATACCGCTCGGAATTTTTGGTGAGACGAGTGAGAAGGAACTTCTTGCAAAGCTTATAACCGAAGCCATAAAGAAGAGGTTGCTCAGCGCTGTTGGCATTGAGGTTCAGACCTAAATTTTAAATGCAAGGCTTCAGAGTGCGGACAATGAAGCTGAATGTTGTAATTGTAGGTGTTGGCGGGCAGGGAGCTTTGACGACTTCAGGAATTCTTGCAAGAGCCGCGATGAAGGCGGGATTGAACGTTATCACCGCAGAAACTCACGGCATGGCACAGAGGGGTGGGAGCGTTGAAGTTCACGTCAGGATAGGAGACGTGAAAGCTCCCCTAATCCCAGAAGGAAAGGCGGACGTGATGATCGCACTTGAACCTTCTGAAGCTCTGCGATACTCCAAGTTTTTAAACAGCAAGTCGATTGTGATCCTCAACACGAAGAAGATCATCCCGCCGTCCGTGACTGCAGGAACAGGAACATATCCCGAACTCGATGAAATTCTGACAGAACTTCGAAAAATTACCCCAAGAGTTATAGCCGTAAACGCTTCTGAGATTGCTGAAAAAGCTGGAAACATTCTTGCAACGAATGTGGTCGTTATTGGGATGCTTCTCGGATATTTCCCGATGCCATTCAAAATAGAACATGTAGAGGAAGTGATAAGAGAAGTGATGCCTGATAAAATAGTTGATTTGAACCTAAGGGCTTTAAAAATGGGGTATGAGTCAACTAAATCAGTCCAGCCCTCTGTAGTATGAGCAGATCTTCTGTTTCTATTTTCTCTCCCTTCTTGAACATTTCGTAAATCTGCTTCGCCTTCCTTAAAAGCTCCTCTTTCTCTCTCTGCTCCTTTGTCTTGAACTGCTTTGACTTCAGAGCTTTTATAACTTTCTCAAGATCCTTGATGTCCTTTCTCCTCTTCACGGCCTCGTTATGACATCTGTCTGCTTCCTTCTTACTCTCTACAAATTTCAGATGCATCTCATCTGCAAGCTTCCTTTTTTCATCAATCTCGCTGAACATCTGAGAAAGCTGTTCGTGGTATTTGTCCGCCTCTTCAGCGTAAGCTTTAAGCTCGTTGAGAAGCTCCTTTGCCTGATCCTTTAGCTCCCTTATCCTCGAAATCAGCTTTTTGAATTCTTCATGCCTTTCAAGCTGGCTCTTCCTTTCCTCAAGTTCCTTCCTAAGCTTCGATATTCTTTCAACCAATGCTCTTTCCTTCTCTATCGTCAGCACCGCAGTTTGTTGCTTGAATTCGAGTCTCCTGATTTCCCTCTCGATCTCTCCCAGAGGTCTGCCGCCCTTATCTATGCTCTTCCTGAGCTTGTCTACTTCTTTGTAAAGCTTGTCGATCTCTTTGTATACTTCATTTCTCTTTGCTCTGATCTCCTTCACTTTCTTGTTGTACTCATCTCTTTTCTCCTTTATGGACTTGGTGGCTGCAAGCATCTCCCTGACTTCCTTGTTCAGCTCGTCCCTCTTCTTGGCGTACTCCCTGGCTGCTGCATTCAGCTCGTCCCTCTTTCTTATAAACTCCTGAAGTTCCCTTTCAAGTTGCTCTTTCCGTTCTTCCAACTTTTCCAGCATCATGCTCTCACAACAGCGCTCTTTTTGGAAAACTCTGAGGTCACTTAGTCTGGATGTCCTAAGCTGGATTTAAATTTTTCTCTTGTTTGCGGTGTTTGAGAAACTGACAGAAACCAAAAATGTTAAGAATACCTAACATAATGTTAGAAATACATAACAGAGGTGGTGGCATGGATAGGAAAAGGTATGGTCTGGTGGGGACTTTGGTAGCGGTAGCTGTAGGTGGTGCTGTTGGTTTCGCTGTTCAAAACAACCAGCCGCTTCTGGTGGTGATCTCAGTTGTTATTGGTGTGCTTCTGCTGAGGTTCGCAAGAAAGAGGGTTGATGAACCTCTTGTCGACGAAAGGATCGAGAGGGTGGCGGAGAGGGCATCGAGGAGAACCCTTGAGGTGTTTGGTGTTGTGGCATCTCTACTTACAGCGGTGCTGATAGCTTTGGACAGGGAAGAGGGATACGTTCTTGGCTTTTCCGTCTGCTCAGTTCTTGTGATTTATCTTGCCCTCTATGCCATCTACTCCCGGAGCGAGATCACATGAAGACCAGGATAAGGGAGCTTCGGGCCAGGTACAACATGACTCAGGAGGAGCTTGCCAGACGGGTAGGGGTTAGGAGGGAGACGATAGTTTTTCTGGAGAAGGGCAAGTACAGCCCCTCTTTGAGGCTGGCCTACAGGATAGCAAGAGTTTTCAATGTTAGGATAGAGGACGTCTTTATTTTTGAAGATGAAGATTTTCAGATGGAGTAAACGTTGATGTTGAGGGATTCAGCGAGTTTTCTGGCGTCCTCGTCAATGTAGTGTGTGACAATGGCAAGTTCAGGTTCAACTCCCCTAACTTTCTTGTATAGCTTCGCCTTTCTTAACAGCGCAGCGACATCAGCCTTGCCCACATGGGACTTTATCTCGACCAGAAGATGCTTGTCGCTTCTGATCACAACATCAACATCCACAACAGAGGGGTGTCCGAACACTATCCCCTCTTTGTCATCGTAAGTCCACTTTTCAACCATCCAAAGTATTCCTCAAGCAAACCCCCTTATCCCCTCTCTAAATGCTGTTTCACTCATCAAACCCCATCTCGTCCCCCAAAGCATCCAAGCGCCTTTTAAGGGCCTCGTTAAAGTCTTTCTGTACTTTCTCGTACTCTCCAAACCTTTTGCTGGGCTTTTTGATTTCCTCGGTTAGACTCTCAAACCTCTCGTCGTGCTTTTCCAGTCTCTTAAGAATGCTTTCGAATTTCCTGTCGTGCTCTTCAAATCTTCTGCTGAAGTCCTCTCTGAGCTTTTTAATCTCCTCCAATACCTCGCTGTAACCTATCAGACCAGCAACAGAGTACCTAAACTCCTTACCTTTTTCAAGCAACTCGATAAACTCCTTTTTTAGCTTACTTGCCATTGCTATTTTCTGCTACTGGAAACAATATAAGATTTCTGATGTGATAAAAAATTAGGAAGAGTACATCTGCCTCAAAACCTTCTTGTCTATCTTCCCGACGCTCGTCTTGGGGATCTCATCGACGATCTCAAATCTGTCAGGTACTGCCCACTTCGTTATCTTCCCCTCCTCGACGAACTTCATTAAGTGCTCCCTCAGCTCCTCCTGTGTTGGCTTCTCTCCTGGCATGGGCACGATGATTGCTAATGGCCTCTCACCCCACTTCTCGTCAGGGATGCCGATCACCGCAACCTCCCTGACCTTTGGATGCAAGCTGAGCAGATTTTCGAGGGTGAGCGTTGAGATCCACTCACCACCGCTCTTAACAACATCCTTCAGCCTGTCAACGATGGTTATGTATCCCTCCTCATCTACCACTGCAATATCTCCCGTGTGCAGCCATCCTCCAGCCCAGAGCTCCTTTGTCTTCTCCGGATCCTTCAGGTAGGTGTCTGTAAGCCACGGCGCTCTGACAACGATCTCGCCCATGTCCTTCTCATCTGGCTTCACATCCGTGAAGTCGTCGTGCACAACTCTCAGATGGACTAATGGGATAGGAAATCCAGTTTTTATAAGAAATTCCACCTTTGCTCCATCATCAATATTTTGCAAGTTTGGTTTAAGCTTGGCAGCAGTAAGAAACGGACAAGTTTCGGACATCCCATAGGCAGCGGCGACTTTTATACCCTTGCTCATGGCTCTTAATGCTAGCCCCTTTTGAAGTTTTGATCCGCCTACAATTAGTTTTAATCCGGTAAGATCGATGTTTTCTGGTAGATTGGAAAGTATCATCTCGAGAATTGTTGGTACGCAATGGCTAAATGTGATGCCTTCTTTTTTGATTAGATCTATTATTAGTGATGGTTCGTATCTGCCTGGATAAACTTGCTTTACGCCCAAAAGTGTGGCGACATAGGGAAGGCCCCAAGCGTGAACGTGGAACATGGGTGTGAGTGGCATGTAGACATCGTTACTTCTGAAGGATATAGTGCCATCCTCATATCCAGAATACTCTATAGCAACTGCAAGAGTGTGCAAAACTAGTTTTCTGTGAGTGAACCAAACACCTTTAGGTTTTCCGGTTGTTCCAGTCGTGTAAGCTAGAGTCGCCATTGTGTTCTCATCTAGATCAGGAAATTCGTAATTTCCAGCTCTCTTTAAAACCTCTTCATATTCAATGTCCGTCAGTGTAGTTTCAGGTAGTTCATCGTCTGTCGTGATAATGTATTGTTTAACAGTTGTCAATTTGTCTTTTAGGGACTCCATTAAAGGTACAAAGTCTTTGTTAACCAGAACTACCTCATCTCCAGCATGCTGCATCGTATACAGGATATCTTCTGGACTCAGCCTAACATTCACTGTGTGAAGTACAGCCCCCATCATCGGAATTGCAAAATAGCACTCAAGATATCGGTGTGAATCCCACTCTAAAACTGCGACCCTTGTTCCTCTCTTTACGCCAATTTCTTCAAGAGCAGACGCTAGTTTACAGACTCTGTCGCGTAAATCTTTGTAAGTGTATCTTTTTATGTCTCTGTACACGATTTCTTGCTTTGGTACCCATCTAACACCATGTTCCAAAATACTGCCAATTGTCAAATTATAACGGTACATCTTCCATCACCACTCTAAAGTTTTTATCTAAATTATTTAAAAAAGTATCGATTGATTACCAGTTAATAGAAAATTTTAAATAGAATAAAAATCCGAACTACTGTTGAGGTGAGAAATGGTGGACATAACTGAAGTAGTAGGTCCGTTTATATTAGGAGTGCCTCTAAGGGCTTGGCCAGCACTGCTGCTTTGGCTTCTGGGGACAATAGTGTTGCCGTGGATACTTGTGTACTACCTTTTGTGGAAAATTGAGAAGTCGGGAGTGAAAAGATGGGGGGCCTGTGGAAAAGTGTTTCGC
>JAPDIY010000004.1 GCA_029259335.1 Archaeoglobi archaeon | reverse complement strand
GCGTTAAGGATGAGCATACGATGGTTGGCACATCAAAAGCTTTGGAAGAGATAAGGAGGCAGAGGGGCTGGAGTGTGCGAGAGCTGAATGAAGAACTGGATAGGAGGAGGAGGGTGCTGGAGTTTATGCTCAATCACAACATTCGAGACTTCAGGAGGGTGAGCAACATAATTCATACCTATCAGACCAAGCCGGATAAGGTTCTTGAGGCGATCTCGGAGGGGTAGTATGTTTAAGGAGGCAAACTCTTTGACATATCTCGGATATAAGTTGTTTGGAGAGGAAATCAAGAAGAAGGAGACGAAGTACTTCGAGCTTGAGAGATCTCTCAAAAAGGCCATGATTTCGATGCCCCCTGAAATGTACATCGCAACCGCAAGAATGTTCTCTCTGCTCTTTGGTATTATTGGGGCAATTCTTGGATTGATTGCCGCTTTCATACTCGTTAAATTTGTCGGTATTCCCCCCCTCTTTGCAATCAGGCTTCCAGAGCCCATCGCCACCTACTGGATGTTTTACCGCCCCTTCGTCTATGCTGGAATTCTCGCGATAGGCATAACCCTGCTGCTTTACTACATCGGCAACCTGATATTCACGATCTACCCCTCTACGGTCATAAGTGATAGAAAGAGCAAGATAGACAGAGTGCTGCCCCACGCTATAACCTTCATGTATTCTCTGAGCAAGGGTGGAATGAGTCTGGTTCAAATTCTAAAATCCCTTGCCGACAACTATGAGGTATACGGAGAGGTGTCAAAAGAGGCGTCAAGAATACTCTGGGAGGTTGAGGGGCTTGGAAAGGACTTGAGGACTGCTCTGGCAGAGGCTGTTGATAACTCCCCATCCGAGAACTTCAAGGAGTTCTTGCATGGCCTTATAACCATAATAGACAGTGGAGGAGACATCACGAGGTATTTTGAAGAGAGGGCAGAGTTCTACTTCGAGAGGGCGAGGCAGGATCAGAAAAGCTTTCTCGAATTCCTCGGTCTGATGGCCGAAACTTACATCACCGCCTTCGTTGCAGGTCCGCTGTTTCTGATTATAATTCAGACTGTCATGTCGGTTATGGGGCAGACAAATGATATAGCGATCTTTGCAATAATCTACTTAGTAATTCCGATTGGCTCTTTCATGTTTGCCATGATAATAAAGCTGCTAACCCCAGGTGAGGAGGGAGAACCTCCTGAACTGAGAGAGAGGTATGTGTACGTGAGGAGATCTGGAGAGCTTGATGAGAAGGAGTTGAAGTACATAAAGAAGAAGGTAGGGAGATACAAGTTGAGAAAGAAGCTCAGAAATCCATTTAGACTTATAAGGGATAATCCCTACTACACCTTCGCCTTCTCAATCCCAGTTGCAATAGCAATGGTAGCCTACGGAATCATATCCAATCCGTATATACCCGGAATGGATCTGAGGAAATGGTTCTTCAGCATTGATGACTACATCTTCATTGCCCTCATAGTCATTCTTGCTCTATTTGCCTTTTTCTACGAGTGGAGCAGGAGAGGGATAAAGACCTACATGCGTTTAACCCCAATCTTCCTAAGCAAACTTGCGTCTGCAAACGAGAGTGGGATGCCCATTTACAGAGCGATATCAATGATCGCAAAAACAGACACGAGCCCGCTGAGGAAGGAAATCAGTAAAATCAAGGCGGATCTGGATTGGGGAGTAAGTTTAACGGATGCACTGGTCAGATTTGCAAACAGGCTGAAGATTTTCGAAATTTCGAGAACGATGACATTGCTAAATGAAGCTCTGAAATCAACTGGAAATGTTACGGAGGTTCTGATGATCTCCGCAAAGGATGCTACGAGCGCTGAGCTTTTGAGAAGGGAAAGGCTGACCAACATGTTCATGTATGTTGTTATAGTTTACATAGCCTTCTTCGTTTTCATCGGAATCGTTTACATAATATCGTCCACTTTCCTTTCAACGCTCGCAGAGAGCGCTGCAAAGGTTCAGGCTACGGGACAGAGCTTTTCAATGCTTCAGGGTGTTGATGTGGAACTTTACAGAAACGTCTTCATGCATGCAGCAGTATTTCAGGGGTTATTTGCAGGGATGGTTGCGGGAGTTATGGGTGAGGGCAGCTTGAGTTCGGGGGCGAAACATTCACTTATAATGCTCGTCATTGCTTATATCGGATTCAGCGTCCTGTTTGGATTCAAACTGATGTAACTCTCTTTTTATTTGTTCATAAAAAAGTTTTAGAAACTCATGTCTTTTTTCTGCAATCCTTCTGGCGGTTTCCGTGTGAAGCAAGTCTTTTAGCTTCAGCAGTTTTTCTTCAAAATGTTTCAGCGTCGCCTCAATTCCTCTTCCCCTTTCCCCGCTGTAGATAAACGCCCTCGCCACACCAATCGCCCCCATAGCATCCAGTTTGTCAGCATCGCTGAGCACCTTAGCTTCAAGTGTCTTTGGCCCTATATCAGATGAGAAGGAGTGGGATTCGATTGCATGAGCGACAGCTTCGATGAATTCCTTGCTTTCTCCCCTCTTTTTCAGAATTTCCCTTGCCCTCTTAGCTGATTCAACAGCGTGGTTATCGCAGTCTCTAGCGATGTCATGGAGCTTTGCTGCTGTGAGAACCACATCCAAATTCGCCCCTTCCCTTTCGGCAATAAATCTGGCCAGCTTTACAACCCTCTCAACATGCCCTTCATCGTGAGATGACACGATGGACTTTTTGCGACCACCAAAAAAATTTAATGGATTGTGGGTTAGGGAAAGTAATGAGTAAGGAATCGAAAATTATAGAACTTGAAGATATCCCCGGTGTAGGGCAGGAAACTGCAAGGAAGTTGAGAGAAGCAGGTTTCTCCACAATCGAGGCAGTTGCTGTAGCATCTCCGTCGGAACTGGCAAGTGTCGCGGGTGTCTCAGAGGGAAATGCGGTTAAGATTATTCAGGCTGCGAGGAAGCTTGCCAATATTGGTGGCTTCGAAAGTGGAGACAAGGTGTTCGAGAGGAGGAAGACTGTAAAGAAGATAACAACCGGGAGTAAAGACCTCAATGAGTTGCTCGGTGGAGGGGTTGAGACTCAGGCAATAACGGAGTTCTTCGGTGAGTTTGGAAGCGGGAAAACGCAGATCTGCCATCAGCTCGCCGTCAATGTACAGCTTCCTGAGGAAGAGGGTGGGTTGAACGGCTCAGCAATCATTATTGACACGGAGAACACCTTCAGGCCTGAGAGGATTATCCAGATGGCGGAAGCTAAGGGGCTTGATGGTAATGAGGTTTTGAAGAACATATATGTCGCTCAAGCTTATAACTCGAACCATCAGATGCTGCTGGTTGATAATGCCAAGGAGCTTGCCGAGAAACTCAAGAAGGAGGGTAAGCCTGTAAGGCTGATCATCGTTGACTCGCTGATGTCCCACTTCAGGGCCGAGTATGTCGGCAGAGGGACTTTGGCGGACAGGCAGCAGAAGTTGAACAGACATCTGCACGATCTAATGAAGTTCGGAGAGCTTTACAATGCAGCCATCGTCGTGACAAATCAAGTTATGGCAAGACCTGACGTTCTTTTTGGCGATCCGACAAAGCCCGTTGGTGGGCATATTGTGGCCCATACCGCAACATTCAGGGTTTATCTCAAGAAAAGTCAGGGAGACCTGAGAATCGCAAGGCTTATCGACTCACCCCATCTGCCAGAAGGAGAGGCGATATTCAAGGTGACGGAGAGGGGTATAGAGGACGCTGATGAAGAGCAGAAGAAAAAAAGAAAGAAAAGATAATTTATTCTTCAACAACCTCTCCGACGACCTCCAGTAACTCCTCTGAATCTCCCTCATCGCCATACTGGTTAATGAGTCTTATTATTTCTCTCAGGTCCTTGACACACTCCTTAGTATACTCTACAGCGTTCTTAACAGCCTCTCTTACATCCTTCATGGCCTCGAATCCCTGATGCGGCGTTTCAATTTCCATCACCTTCTCTTTTGCCTCGCTTATTCTGTCCAAGGCGTTCTCTCGATCTTCTCTGAACTTTTCAAGCCAGTTTTCAAGCATCGTCGTATCCCTTCCTTCCTCCTCGAACTCTGCAATCTTCTCGGTCACGAAATCTTCAAGCCTCTCCCCGTTCTCCACGAATGTCTCAAGTCTGTCGAGGACTGCAATAATCAGACTCTTCTGCAGTGAAACCTTTGCATTGATCCACGTCTCCCTTGCTTCCTTCATCGCTTCTCTCAACTCCTCAACAGTCTCGGCATCTTCGATGTCCTCTTTTGCGTTGAGCAGGTCGGTAATGTGCTCGTTTATCTCATCAATTATTTCGTCCTTCATGCTCAGATTGCTGTCCTCAAGTCT
Organism: Archaeoglobi archaeon; assembly: GCA_029259335.1. Taxonomy (GTDB): domain Archaea; phylum Halobacteriota; class Archaeoglobi; order Archaeoglobales; family Archaeoglobaceae; genus Archaeoglobus. The sequence goes on along the minus strand of JAPDIY010000004.1, from coordinate 27,739 downwards.
GTCCTTTATGCTCTCCAGGGATGCCACGGCAAAGTCAACCATCGCAACCCCAAGATTCCTTGCCTCATCTAAGGTATCATTGTTTAGTACTAATCCAAACCTCTGCCACTCTCTCACCTTTTTCAGCACCCCTGCAGTTTCTCTCATTTTCTCTCCATATACACTCTCATTCCCCGCAGCCATCACTGCTGGCATCACCAACGCCAGCAGTGCCAGCACAGCCACCAACCTTTTTCCGAACATCTCCATCACCGACAAACCTTGAACTCCGAAAAATATAAGGAAACTTTTGCACCTCGAAGTTTTAAAGCAATTTTAAAGCTTTTCAAAAGTTTAATTTGCTTTAGAAACACTTTAAAAACTTCTAAGTTTTTGGAAAACGACCCTGAATTATTTTTCAGAAGAGGGAAAAATTAATATATTGTGTAAAAGAGTGTTTGAAATTAAAAAAGGTGGTTTGAATGTTGGATGAAGGAATAAAATCTAAAGCCATTGAGCTAGCGGAAAGTATTAGAGGGCTTGGAGAGTATAAGGAGTTTGTTGAAATGGAGAAGCTGCTTAAGGAGGACGATGTTGCTCAGGAGTTGCTTGTGGAGTTTCAGCAGAAGCAGCAGGATTTTGTGACGAAGCAGCTTTCTGGCGAGTACGATCAGGATTTGCTTAGTGAGCTGACCGAGTTACAGTCAAAGTTGAATGCGAGAGAGAGTGTTGTCAGGTTCATAGAGTCATACAACAGGTTGCTTGCGGTTATTGGTGAGGTAGTAGATCTGATAAGTGAGAAAATAGAACTCGATATTGGGGAAGTTTACAGAAGGTAAATTTCAAATTTGTTTCTTTTTTCAAATTTTTATGCTCGAAATCCTGATGGCCTTTGCCCTCGGTATCATCTCCGTATTTTCTCCATGCATACTTCCCGTCATACCACTCATATTTGCAGGTTCACGTGGTAAAGCTCTGAATGCTGCGCTTATAGTTCTGGGTTTAACAGTCAGCATGTTCGTCGCAGGATTTGTCGTCTCATTAGTTTCCATTTCGGCTGTAAAAGTTGTTGCCTACTCTTTCATGCTAATCTTCGCCCTTTCATTGCTGTCTGAAAAGCTCGAACTTCGTTTGTCCTCTGTTCTCTCTGTCCTTACGTCTAAGTTTTCAAGAGACCTCTCAACGGTTCCCTCCTTTGTCTTCGGATTCCTTCTGGCATTTATCTGGCTGCCGTGCATAGTTCCATTCGCGGGCATAGCAATATCACAGACATTGATCTCTGAGAATCCGTACATCATGCTCTTCTACGGACTCGGCATGGCCTTGGCTATCTCTTTTGTTTTTAAACTGGGTGAGAGGATCGTTGTGTCCAATTTTACGACTGTAAAGAGAGTTGCTGGCGTTCTAGTTCTGCTCTACCTGCTTTACTTCCTTCTGAATTGGTAACTTTCTTAAAATCTACGAAGGACTTTGAAAAATGGATAGAAGAGCATTCCTTGTGGTTGGAAACACTGCTACAACAAAACCTTTCAGCCTCAACGATTTGCCGGGGGCTGGGAGAATGGACATTCTTTGCAGATGCATCTCTCAAGCCCTGTTCATTTCTCACGGTATTAGGAAGAACGTTGATGTTTACCTTCTCCTGCTCGGAGGGTGTGATGCACCAAAGTCAATCAGGATTGCCGGGAGTGAAGTGAAGAGAATGTCCCCCGATGAGAGAAATATTGCAGGACACATAAGAAAAGCTCTGGGAATTGAATGCGGTAAAGAATGGAGAAAAGTTCATTCTGGAGTTTATGTTTCAAGAAAAAACCTTGAGGAATTGCTCGATGAACTGAGTCAGAGCTATAAAGTTTATTACCTGCGTGAGGATGGGGCGGATATCAGAGAGGTTGTCGGATCAATGAAGACCCCTCTTTTCATTCTCGGTGACCACATGGGCCTTAATGCTGATTCTGAGAGGATCGTGGAGAAATATGCTGAAGAAATCGTAAAGGTGTCTCCTATCTCCCTGATGGCGGAGCAGTGCATAGCAATCGTACATTACGAGCTTGACAGGCTGGATTCGTGAAGCTTTATTGCTTTTTTGAAATTACATAAAGGAAATTTCAACTTAGAAAAAAGAAATTTCAACATATAGGAAAATGTTTATATATTGTCTATTTATCAGGTTTTTTGAGGATACGCGAGAGGTGATGGGATGAGGAGAGGGAAAATTTTGAAAAATGAGAAGGGATTTACAGGGCTTGAAGCGGCGATAGTGTTGATAGCGTTCGTAGTGGTCGCAGCGGTTTTCAGCTACGTCATGCTCGGAGCAGGTTTCTACACCACACAGAAGTCAAAGAAAGTCGTTGATACTGGTGTAAAGCAGGCTTCGAGCAGCCTGACGCTGGATGGGCAGTACATCTATTTGAATTGTAGTACTGCCGCAGGTGGTTCAACGGGTTCAAACGGCCAGGTAGGTATGGTGTACTTCTACGTGACGCAGACTGCCGGCGGCTCTCCAGTGGACCTCAACAAGACGTCGATAGCAATAACTACAGATGAAGGATACAAGCAGCTGTTCTACAATACGTCCTGTACACCTGGAACTAACTGCCCGTGGTGGTATGTGAACACGATTGGGGATGGAGACAATGTGGTTGAGCCAAACGAGAAGTACAAAATCGTTATCGACGTGACAAATTCAGCGTGGTCGGGTATAGGCAACATGAGTCCGAACGATGTCATAACAATTGAAGTTAGACCACCAATCGGTGCTCCACTAGCAATAACCAAGACGCTGCCGCCAAGCTTTACGAATCTGACATACGTCTGAGGTGATGCCCATGAAGTGGCCAAGATTTGGTAAGGATATGAAAGGTTTCACAGGCCTTGAAGCTGCGATCGTGCTGATATCGTTCGTTACAGTTGCGGCAGTGTTCAGCTACGTGCTGCTCGGCGCCGGTTTCTTCGCCACCCAGAAGGGTCAGGAGACTGTGCACACTGGTGTCAAGCAGGCGACGAGCAGCATGGAGCTTGTTGGCAGCATTGTTGCTACTGGAGATACAAGCTCGAACCAGATCGAGAATGTTACCTTTACGCTCCAGCTTGCCGCTGGTGGACAGCCAATTGACCTGAACAAGACAATAATTACAGTGCTTGTTCCGGCAGATGGATCTTACAAGGAACTAACGTATGAGAAGAATACTACAGGTCTTAATAAGGCCACTGAGTACTACGTCAACTGGGTTTATAGTCTGCAGGGTAGCAATCCGGACAACTATCTCGAAGAGTTTGAGAAAGCTGAGGTCACAGTCTATCTGAAAGATGCCGGATTCAGCATCGATCCCAACGATGACTTCATAATTGAGGTCAAGCCACCAGTCGGTGCAAGCTACCCGATCGAGCTCAAGGCTCCGCCAAGCATCGACGATGTGATGGTATTGCTCAAGTAAATTTTTAACAATTTTTTAAATTTTTTAAAGGTGATAGAATGCAGGACACTGTTGATCAGGCAGCGATTGATGAGATTCTTGCGAGCGCTGAAGCTGACACCCCGGAGAGCAGAATCGACAAGCTGGAGAAAGAACTTGACGTTTTGAAAGGATCTGTAAAGAGATTGCTGTTGGATCTGAGGGAGACGCTTAACAACCTCGAAAATCCGTTCCAGAATTTGCAAAATCTTGCTGAAGGAGCACTGTCAACGATGCAACAACCCCAGCCGCAGATACAGGTTATTCCTGCTGCGATCCCCGAGCCTGAGAAAAGTTTGGAGGAAGAGGGAGAGGGTGAGGAGAAGGAAGAGGAAGAAAGTTTGGAGGATGTTCCCGAAGATGAGGTTGCCAGATGTGAAGAAAGTATTGGGGAGGTGATGCCGAAAGAAGAGGGTGATAGCTTGCAGCCTCAGGTTGGGGTTTATGAGATAGAAAGAAAGGAGAGGGCAGAACCCAAGCCCGGAGTCGAAGAGAGGTGGCAGAAACCAGAAATGTTCACTAAATACGACATTGTTACGCTGTTCAATCTAATGGAGTGGGTTAAGGGTATGCTTGAGAAATACAGCATTGACTCACTGAAGATAATGCTGGAAGTGTTTGAGGCTGCGGGATACATAACTGAGGAAGCCAAGGATTTTGTCGCAAAGCTGGCAGAGCTGATAGCACTGAACGATGGCTTTGAGGACATGCTGCTCGAACTCTACAGACTGCACAAGCTCATGAACCCACAGGACACGAGCATGGATTCCAAGCTGCTGAACTTGATACTCGAAAAGAGGCTGTGAGGCTGTGAGAGCGGCTGCGTTGAGGTATAACAATGGCAAGGGAGGTGATATCAACATCAATATTGATGATAGCCACAATAGTAGCCGTCTCTGCGGCTATTATGGTTATTTTGCCCACAGTTAAAGATCTCGCTCACTCTTACTCTTCGGTTTCTGGAAACCTAAACGAAAAAGTTGAGACCGATATGGAAATAATCTTCATCAAAGTCACTTACGATGCGACTACAGTCAACGTCTACTTCTGGGTAAAGAATACAGGAAGTACGCGGCTGGACACTGATCTAATAAGGATGAGCGACATATTCTTCACATCAAATTCGGCGTATCTGCATTTCACACCTTCGGACCCTGAAGTAACGTTTACCATAGAGAACGGTGACGGGGACAACTACTGGGAGAAAGGGGAAACGCTGAAGTTTGCTGTAGAGAACATTGAGGCCACTCAGATGCCACAGGACGAGTATTTGCTGACGTTTGTGCTGTATAACGGTGTAAAGGCAAGTGATTACTTCTCGTGGTGATGTTCATGGGCTTCGATACAGTGGTGGCGGCGATAATGGTCACAGCAATCATCGTGGCAGTCGCTTATACTTTCCTTGCTGGCAGTACTATGATAGCAGAGTATTCAATTGAGAGCTATAAAGAAGCTGTGCAGATGGCTGTGAAAAAGCTGCGGAGCGATGTAACAATTATCAACGTTACGTATGACAACTCTACAAACACGATAACAGCGTATTTCAAGAATACGGGTGCTGAAAGATATCCCGACTTCACAGAGTTCGATACGATTCTGTATGGCAAAACTGACAGCGGAGACATGGTAGCGTTTTACCTGAACTCGACGAGCTATACAATCGTTAACGAACTGATAAACCCCGGCATTTTCGACCCACACGAACTTGCAAAACTGGATTCGCCCCTAACGCAGCCGCTCGCAAATGGGAGCTACGTTCTGCTCCTCTGCACTCCTAATGCGGTTTGCGATAGTTACGATTTCAGAATTCCGTAGGAGGTGGTTTAGATGGTTGAGAGTTTGGCGGATCTTGAGGAAGAAAAGAGGAGAAATATCCTTTCAAGCGGAAACGGTGAGATAGATAAGAGGCTGGGTGGTGGAATACCTCTTGGATCGCTGACACTCATAGAAGGTGAGAATGATACGGGGAAGAGCGTGCTGTGTCAGCAGTTCGTTTATGGTGGGCTGATGAGCGGGCACAACATTGCATACTACACTACAGAGAACACGATAAAAAGTCTGTTGAGGCAGATGGAGTCTCTGAGTCTCGATGTGTCTGATTTCTATGCGTGGGGTTATCTGAGGATATTTCCAGTACATCTTGAAGGAATTGACTGGAGCACGGATCAGATGAGGAGCATTCTTAACCTCGTTGCAAACCACATAAAGACAATTAGGGAAAACATTGCAATAATTGACTCGCTGACGATGTTCACAACTTATTCCACAGAGGATGACGTCCTCGAATTCTTGACGAGGCTGAAGAACTTGTGTGATGCAGGCAAAACGATTCTCATAACCTTACATCAGCATGCGTTCAAAGAGGACACCCTAGTCAGAATTCGATCTGCTTGTGACTGTCATCTATTCCTCAGGAAGGAGCAGGTTGGTGATAGGTATGTCAGCGTGCTTGAAGTTTCGAAAATAAGAGGTGCAAAGAAGACTACAGGAAATATAGTCAGCTTTGAAGTCCATCCTGGATTTGGACTGAAGATAATTCCGATTTCGGAGGCAAGGGCGTAGAAAAGTATATCAAATGAGAGTTGCATAGTAGTCTATAGTAATAACAATTGTAATAATCATCAAGGGAGGGGGAGAATATGGTGACCGAGACCAGCAAAATAGATTTCAGTTACAAGCCAAGAGGATTGAAACAGGGAGTGGTTGCTAACTTCCCGTTCAAGCCTAGGGTACTTGAGGAAGATCACGATCATACGAACCTCGCCAACTGCGGGATATACAAATTACTACCGGACAGGATGAAGAAGGAAGTTGAGAAGAACCTCCACTTACTGGAGTACCTCCATATTCTCCCCCTCGATAAGATTGGGATACCCAAATTCGTTCCAAAGCTGGATAGGAAAAAACATGGAGATTTGGATAGGCCGAATCTGATATATCCCGCAGATGAGCAGATATACATCCATGTCTATCCAGACAAAAATGATGTCAGGAATTTTTATATTCCTGTTGAGCCCACTCTACTTACAGGTGTTGATGAACTGCTAAAAGAAGTTGAAATCAGGCTTGTTGACTACATCACGGACATAGATTTCGACCCTGAAGATGACGAAGAGAAGAAAAAGATTCTCAAAGAAGCCCTTAAAGAAGTCTGTGAAATTGTTGATGGAGAGGAGGAATCATTTGTTGAGGATACAAAAGGAGAGGCGAAGTTACTGCCTAAGATTAAACTCGGACTGTTTTTTAGCAAAAACGGAAAGAATGGGTTCAGAGATAAGCTTAAGGTTACGGCAGAGCAGTACAAGGCTTTAGAATATGCTCTGATAAGGGATAAGGTTGGTCTCGGCGTTCTTGAGCCGTACATCAGGGACAAGTACATTGAAGATATATCGTGTAGCGGTCTCGGGCCGATATTCATCGAACACAAGATTTTCAAAGGACTGAAGAGTGTTATTGAGTTCAGGGATGAGGAGACTCTGAACAAGTTTATAATAAGGCTGGCTGAGAGGATAGGAAAGCCCGTAACGTACAAAGATCCGATTGTTGATGCAACTCTCCCGGATGGCAGCAGAATTAACATCGTTTTTGGTAACGATATAAGCAAGAATGGGAGCAACTTTACGATCAGAAAGTTCAACGAAACACCTTTCAGCGTCCTCCAACTCATCGAATTCGGCTCTCTCGATTACATGATCGCAGGCTATCTATGGTTGCTGATCAGCGAAGGCATGAGCGGTTTCATCTGTGGTGAAACTGCAAGTGGTAAGACGACTTTGCTAAATGCCATTACCGCCTTCATTCGACCTGAGGCTAAGATCGTGTCCATTGAGGATACACCCGAACTCCAGGTTCCGCACAAGAACTGGACAAGGGAGGTGACGAGAGGTAGTACAAGAGGGGGGACACTTGGAGAGGGTGGCGGGAGCGATGTTACAATGTTCGATTTGCTTAAAGCTGCATTAAGGCAGAGACCCAACTACATATTGGTTGGTGAGATCAGAGGTGTTGAGGGTAACATCGCGTTCCAGGCTATGCAGACAGGTCACCCAGTCATGTCAACTTTCCACGCAGCAACGGTTGAGAAGCTCATTCAGAGGTTGACAACTGAGCCAATAAGTGTTCCCAAGACCTTTATTGACAATCTGAACTTCGTTGTTATTCAGAGCGCAGTTAGAAGACCAGACGGAAAACTCGTCAGAAGAGTTCTGAGTGTGAGTGAAATAGTTGGATACAACCCGCAAAAAGGTGGAGTGTCCTTTATCGAGGTTTTTCAGTGGGATCCGGTTACAGACACTCACGTGTTCACGGGATACGGTAGCTCGTACATACTTGAGCAGAAAATTGCGACCAGACTCGGAATCCCACCAAACAAGAAGAAGCTGATTTACGAGGAAGTTGAGAAGAGGGCGAAGATCTTGAAGAAGCTTCACGAACAGGGAGTTACGGACTTCTATGAATTCTTCAGATCGATTGCCAAGATCTACAAGAGCGGATTGCTTAATATAAAGGTTTGATTGGTGGTGTAGAGATGGAGTTCAAGACGACGAAAATACCAAAGATTACATTTGGAAAATTGCCAGCTTTAGGCCACATTCTGGACATTATCAGGAGTTCAGGTAAAGAGCTTCTAATGGACAATGACCTGCTATTCATGCTGACCTACATGGCTTCTCTCTCCACTGCAAACCTGAGTAGAGACAAGATCTTCGAGATGGTGTCGGAAAAAGAGGAATACGCTCCGAGCAAGTATTTCAGAAAAGTAAAGGATCTGACCCAAAAATGGCATTACGATTATGCAACCGCTTGCGAGCTGATAGCAGAGAAGATAAAACATGAAAGACTGAAAAAACTTTTCAACAGGTTGGCAAACGCAATTGCTGCTGGAGAACCCGATAGCGAATTTCTGGAAAGGGAATGGAAGACCTTCAAGACTGTCAGAAAGGATGAGTATGAGAGGAACCTCGAAAGTTTGAGGAAATGGAGTGATGCTTATACGTCTCTGCTCGTCTCAGCCTCTCTTATTTCTGTAGTAGTACTGTTGTCTGTGGTTATCTACAGTGTTGGCGATCCTAGCTCCACACTAATCAGCTCAGCATTCGGGAATTTCGTGATCTGCTTGTTTGGTGTATTCATGCTATTCAAAGCCGTACCGAAGGATAAAAAAGTCCATGATGGGAAAATAAAATCCAAGGAACAGAGGATAATATCCCGACTTACACCGCTTTTACTTCCTCCAGCAATCGCATCCTTGGTTTTACTATCTTTCATACCCAGCTTACTTGATATATACATACAGAATGGTGTAGACTTCAGGGGAATAGGATTCGTTCTTGCAGGAGCGCTGATGCTCCCGCTTGGCATTCTTGGCAGGATAGATGACACTAAGATTAGCAAGAGGGATGAAGCATTTACAACATTTATAAGGAGTCTCGGTGCTATAAAAGCCGGAGCAGGAGTTTCCGTAGCTGAAGCACTGAGCAGAATTGATCAGAAAAACCTTGGAGAGCTAAAAGACCTTGTTTTACAGCTTTATAGAAGACTTGCCATGGGTCTTGACGCAAGGTTGTCATGGGAGAAATTCACTGGGGAGAGCGGTAGCTATTTGATCAGCAAGCTGACGGCAATATTTGTTGATGCCACTGATCTGGGAGGTGATGCTGATGTTGTCGGTGAGATAGTCTCCTCATCGAACCTCGAAATGGTTCTGTTGAGACTTAAGAGAGACTTAATCTCTTCTGGATTCGTGAATCTAATTATTCCGCTGCATATGGCCATGGTTGCCCTTATACTGTTCATAACTCAGATACTTGCTATATTCTCAGAGTACATCTCAAATCTATTTGCCACACAACTTGGAGGAGTTAGCACTGGAGAGGTGTTCAGCAAGGTTCCCGGTGGGCTGCAGGGACTGAACATCGGAATTTTCTCGGGAATACCCGTTGACTTACTCAACCAGTACGCATTGTGGATAATTATCTCACTGACAATTGCCAATACCCTATCGGCGAACATCGTTAAGGGAGGTGGCAGGTACCTTTACTTGTATTACGGTGCGATATTTCTGTTAATCTCGGGAATCCTAATGCTCATCGTTCCGCCACTTGTAAAGTGGGCGTTCTCTCTTCCGTCGTTTGTAGAAACTTAGGGAGGTGGTAAAAATGATAGAAATGCTGGTTGGTGTTGTTTTTGCTGCAATCGTTCTGGCTCTTCCCTATCTCCACGACAAGATTGGGAAGAGCCATGGACTGAAATTTCCGAAACTCAGTTTTTTGAGGAGAAAGGAGGTGGAGGAGAAGTTAAAGGAAGTGGATGAGAAACTTGAAGAAGTTGTATCTACAGGAGTGAGCAAGAAAGAGGATGTAGGGGAGAACAGAGTAGAGGAAAAGATTGTTCCGCTGGACGATGCTGTCAAAACCGTTCAGGTTGACGACAATCTGCTTGAGGAGATGGAGACCGCAAACACTCTAACTCCTGCAGCTCCAGAAACTGAAAGCGAGGAAATGAAGCTCCCCGACGTTCCTGAACTTCCAGAGCTAAATTCCGACCTTGATGTGGACGTTGATGACTTGGAGAATGAGATAAAGCTTGTACCGGATGACAGCGGTGAAGAGGAGGATGAGGAAGAGGATGTGGAAGAAGTGGACTTTGACGAGGAGGACGATTTGATTTCGAGTATAGCAAAAGAGGTTGAAGTAAAGGAGGAGGAAGAAATAGATTTGCTCAGAGACCTCAAGGGACAGAAGTTCTCAGCAGAAGAGCTTGAAAAAGAGCTTCAGGAGATGCTTCAGCGACTGAAGGCTCTGGCGGAAGTGAGATGATGTACAGTGACCTCGAAAGTTTAAAGCGAATGAACGATTTACTTTTTACAGCGTTTACGTTTTCGAGCAATGTGTGGATGTTCGACAAACGAGAGAAGATGATAAATTTTTTCTGTGACCAAGTATTTGAAAACGAAAGCTGCACAGCCGTTGTGGTGTCTGATAAAACGGGTGAACACTATCGCATGGATGAAGACGTAATGGGCTGCAATTATTTAAAATATCATCCAAAAGTTTTCAGTATAGTAAATGCGAAAGCTTGCGGTTGTAAAGGTGTGAAACACAAGTATCTTCTCACTCTACCCATCACAGAAGGATCTTCGGTGTACATCTTCCTGAAGGAGGCTGATGAAGAAATCATTCAGATCTTGAAAGATATGGTACTTGTTCTTTCGAGGGCGATTAGAAATCTCGAAATGTGGATTGAGCGAGAATTAGTGCTATTGAGACTCAAAGAAAACCTCGAACAGTTTCAATTTCTATCGGATCGACTCAGAAATCCTCTGTCGGTTATTACCGGTGTTTTAGAGATTGCAGATGAAATCGATACGAGAAAGGGGTTTGAGATGATAAAGACGAGCGCAAGGAAAATTAAAGAGGTTCTCGATCAGCTATCGGATGCTGAAATCGAGTCCAAGAAGATATACGAGTGCCTATCTTCGTAAGATAAGCAAAGCTATGGCGGCAACAAGCATGCCGGCATAAAAGTTTATCACGTAATCTGTTTTCCCGTACAGCGACAGCCATCTGTAGGTCAGCATTACCGCTGAAAATACCGCAATGGCTGCGAAGCTGGCATCTATCGATTTCATACTGGCTGTTTTTGGTTTTTAGGATAAAAGACTTTTCTTCAGGACAATAATTTTTTTAGAGTGATTTCACTTTTGAATTTCCTTATTAGAAATTTTACTCTATAAAGAAAATTTTATTTTTTTATTTTGCCAACGTCCCATTGGGTGGTGCCATGGATGATGAAATTATGAGTCTGTTATCTACCTTGGGGAATGACGAGACTGTAACAAGACTCAAAAGCCTTCTTGAGAGGACAGCGAAAAGCAATGACTGCAGCGAAGAGAGAAAAGAACTGGAAAAGCTGAAGGCTAAGCTGGAGGAGAAGGAGAAAGAGCTTGAGAGAATGAGGAAGTTTACAGCAGAGCTGATAAAATCGATTCCAAAGCCAGCATTTGTATTATATCTGAACAGTGATGGAGTTATAGAGTACATCAACGATTACGCAGCGGAAATTTACGGAGGAGACGTATCTGAACTGATAGGTAAAAAACCTTCAGAGGTTGCAAAGAATCTGGCAGCGGGAGGGAAGACGTTTGTAGAGATAGCATTTGAGAACAAAATGAAGATTGAGGGTAAAGAGGGATTTCTGGAGGTTAAGACTGGTAAATCAATGCCTATACTGACATCCTGCGCTCCGGTGTATGTGGATGGGGAGTTTCAGGGAATGATTGATTTCTTCATAGACATAACCGAGCAGAAGAAGAAAGAGGAGGAGGTAAAGAAAGCCTACGAACTCGTAAAGGAGATTTTCAAAAATTTGCCCAGCTATGTGATTTTTGTAGGAGAGGATGGGTTGATAAAGTTTGGGAACAACAATGCAGCTAGACTTGCAGGACTTGAAAGTGCCGACGATCTGGTCGGGTTGAAGCCGACAGACGTGGCTGTTGTGCATGAGGGATATAGAGATAGAGCCAGAAAATTGGTAGATGGTATAAAGAACAGGGAGAAGGTTGAGAACATTGAACTCAAGCTCGTTGCGAAGGATGGTACCGAGTTCTTTGCATCGGCGTCGGTTTATCCGGTGTATGTTGACGGCGAATTTGCAGGATACATTGAGGTATTCCATGATATTAGTGAACTCAAGAGCAAGGAGACCGAGTTGAGAAACACTGTAGCTCAGATCGAGTCCATAATGCGCGGCATTCCTGAAGCATTTTACGTTATAGATAAGGAGAGGCGCATCGTTCGCTGGAGCAAACAGGCTGAAAAGTTAACGGGATACACTGAAGAGCAGGCAATTGGCAGAAAGCCGAGCGAACTCTTTAAGATTGGAGAAGAATGCGAGGTCTGTAGGGCAATCATAACATCCTTGGATACTGGTAAAACAGTTCTTAACGCTGAAGCAACGATAAAAACTGCTCACGCTCCCTTACCTGTTCTCGTTAGCGTCTCTCCGAAGGTCGTTGATGGAGAGATCGATGGAGCGGTGGTATTCCTCAAGGACGTGAGCGAGATTAAGAGAAAGGAGAGGGAGATGGCTGAGTTAGTAGACAAAATACCGGTAGCAACATTTGTTATAGACCCTGAGCACAGAATAACGCACTGGAACCGGGCTGCTGAAGAACTTACGGGTGTTAAAGCGGAAGAGCTTGTAGGAACGACAAAGACTTGGTATCCGTTCTACGACTCGCAAAGACCGGTACTGGCTGATATCGTCCTTGATAACCCAATTGATGCTCACAGATACTACGATGTAGTTAAGAAGCATCCGAACCTCGAAGGGGCTTTCGTTGTTGAGACGTGGATAGATTTTCCGAAGACCGGGAGGAGAGGATACATCAGAGCCACCGCGGCACCGGTTTATGATGACAGGGGCAATATAATAGGTGTTGTGGAAACTATTGAGGATCTAACCGAAATCAAGGATAAGGAGAGAGAGATACAGAAGGCCTTCGATCTGGTGGACAGGATCTTTAGAGAGACTCCACATCCTGTTTATCTACTGTTCGTAGATGAGAAAGCAAAGATAAAATACGCCAACAATGAGGTAGCGAAGCTTGCGGGATATAATAGTGCCGATGAGATCGTCGGAAAGCTCCCGTCAGAAGTCTTTCTGACCGACGGTGGAAAGACCATTGCTGAGAGAGTGATGGAGAGTGGAGAGGCTGTGTTGGGCCTGCAGGCAGTTGTAAAGTCCAAGATCGGCAAAGAGATGCCGGTCATAGTCTCGTGCGTGCCAGTACGTGATGCTGAAGGCAAGCTCATAGGGGCTGTTGATGTATTCATAGATATCTCTGATCTCAAGAATAAGGAGAAGGAAATCGAAGAAATGCTTGCATACACAGGAAAATGTCTAAACATGCTCAGTGAGGGAATAAGAGAGTTACAGGCTGGGAACGTAAGCTTTAGACTTGAGAAAATAAAGGATGATGAGTTTGGAGAGACCTTCGATGCTTTCAACGAATTCGCGGAGAGACTGCAGGAGATAATAAAGAAGCTTGCGGATGATATGAGGGAGACGAGCGAGCAAATCAGGGAAGCGAATGAGGCGGTTAGGCAGATGAATGCTGGAATGCAGCAGATAAGCTCAGCATCTCAGCAAATAGCAACTGGCAGCGAGAACTTGTCGAGACTTGCCAACGCTTCTGCAATTGATCTGAAGGCTGCTGAGGAGATGTTCAAAGAGCTAAATACAAAGGCAGACGAGTCAGCTAAATATGCTGCTGAAGCTGCACAGAATGCTGAACTGACCAAGCAGGAAAGTGCAAAAGCCCTTGAGACTATGGAGACCATAGTGAAAGAGGTGGAGAAGGCAGCAAAGGTTGTAGAAACTCTTGAAGTTGCGGTTAGAAACATCGGAAAAGTGACGGAAAAAATCAAGTCCATAGCAGATCAAACCAACCTCCTCGCATTAAATGCAGCTATAGAAGCAGCAAGGGCAGGAGAGCACGGCAGAGGATTTGCGGTTGTGGCTGATGAAATTAGAAAGCTTGCGGAAGAGAGCAGAAAGAGTACCGAGGAGATTGGAGAGATAGTGAGGAAGGTTCAGGAGGAGACAAGAAAGGCGATAGAGGCAACAATGAAGGTTAAAGCAAGCAGCATTGAGGGAAGTGGAGGTATAGAGAAAGCTCTTGCCAAAGCCGATGAGATTGCCAACGCCGTGAGCAGAATCAGCGAGATGCTGAAGACTGTTGCGGCAAGTGCAGAAGAGGGCTTGGCTAAAATAGAGCAGCTTGCCAGAAACTTCGAGGAGGTTGCCTCTACAGCAGAGGAGAACGCTGCAAGTAGTGAAGAAACCTCTGCTGCGATAGAGGAGCAGACGGCAGCGGTTCAGCAGGTAAGCATGGCAATAGAGAGAGTTAGCGAGATCGCTACTAACACCCTTCAGACCATTCTTGAGAACTTCAAAGTCTTTGATGCCAACAATGTGGACATTTCGAGCAGTTATGCGGAAACGATGGCTAACGGAGGTAAAAAAACCCTCTAATTTTTTTGGGAGGTGATCTCAATGCAGTCGGGAAGTGTTCAGACGCTGAAGGGTGATGAAACTGTACAGGTGATAGTGTTCAACCTTGGGGATGAGAGGTATGGTGTGGACATATCTCAGGTGAGGGAGATAATAAGACCGACGCAGATAACGAGGATCCCAAACGCTCCAGATTTTGTTGAGGGAGTGATAAACCTCCGCGGGCAGATCACCACCATAATAAACCTGAGAAAGCGGTTCGGAATGGAACCAAAGCCAATTGACAACAATACGAGGATCATCGTCGTTGAGTTTGAGAATGCAGTAATAGGCATGATGGTTGACACTGTCAATGAGGTGAAGTACCTTTCAGTATCTGACATCGAGGCTTTGCCGAATATAATAACGGCGAGAGAAGAAGCGAAGTTCCTCAAGGGTGTCGGAAAGCTACCGGACGGACTGCTGATTATGATTGACCTGAATAAGGTGTTGAGTGAGGATGAGGTGGAGAGATTAAAGTAGCAGAGGTAGGCTATGAGTGAGAAAGTACTGAGATTTCCAGTGGAGTACTTTGATGGTGGATGGAAGAAAGGTGAAGCGGTTGTAGATAAAACTTCGCTATCCTTCGCTGGAGTAAGGATTCCCTTTAAGGACATACAGGATCTCGAGAAAGTGCAGTATGAAGGTAAAAATGCTATCAGAATAAAAAAGGACAACAAGAACTATTACATCAGCTTTGGAAAGACTCAGGATCAGATTTTCAGGTATCTGGCGTTCAATCTGAAATCGGATAGGTTTGCGGTATACTTCCTTTCACCCGCCACTCGTGGTGGTGTGGTCGTTAAAGACAGCAAGTGGGACAAAGGGTATCTGTGCATAACTGATGAAGCCTTGTGGTTCCTGTCGTCTTCCAAGCAAATCCGTATCTCCGTAGATAGCTTGGGCTCAGTGGAAAAGGATCTCAGAACTGTGGGCAAGAAGCAGAGAGTTGTACTTGTTATAACTCATGTTGAAAACGGGGAGGTTATTACAAGCTTCGTTCTGTGTCCCGAGACAACTCTTGAAATGCTTCAGAACTACATCCAGAACATTATAGACACGTACAAGCCGAAAGACAAGCTTTCGGAGGTTGAAGAGCAGATACTGACCATGGTTTACACGGGAGTTGATTCGGTTGGTGTCGAGTCAATTCTCGGTATATCCACAGAGGAGCTGAACAAACTCTACGATAAGCTGGTTGATATGGGTTTGGCGAGAGTTGTGAAGATAAGGAAGGAAATTGAGCTCACACCGAGGGGTGTGGCTCTTGTTAATGATATTATGAAAAAAGCTGCGGTGAGGTGATAGGCCATGCCGAAAGTTTTGATTGTGGATGATACGGCCTTTATGAGGAAGCTTTTGAGAAATATCTTGTTTTCGGGAGGTTTTGATATAGTAGGGGAAGCGGAAAACGGAAAGCAGGCAGTGGAGCTTTACAAACAGTTGAAGCCGGATGTGGTTACAATGGATATCGTTATGCCGGAGATGAACGGAATAGAGGCGTTGAAGGAGATAAAGAAGATGGATCCACAAGCAAAAGTGGTGATGTGTACGGCTGTTGGGCAGGAACAGATGGTGAAGACGGCAATCAAGCTGGGGGCCAAGGGATACATAGTGAAACCATTCCAAGCACCGAAGGTCATTGAGGAACTGAAGAAGGTTGCTGGAATGAGTTAGAGAACCATGAGGGTGCTTGTAGTTGACGATTCAGCGCTGGTAAGAATGGCCGTAAGCGACATACTGAGTAAGGCGGGAATAGAGGTAATTGACACGGCAAAGAATGGAAAGGAGGCAGTAGAAAAAACTCTCAAACTGAAACCCGATGTGGTCACCTTAGACATAAAGATGCCAGTGATGGACGGGCTTACAGCATTGAAGCTGATAATGGAGAAACAACCAACTCCTGTTGTGATGTTGAGTTCTTTGACGAAGGAGGGGGCCAAGGAAACCCTAGAAGCCTTGAAACTTGGTGCAGTTGACTTTATTACAAAACCCGGTGGCGCTCTTGTGGACTTATCTTCTATAGAACAAGAGATTGTGGAGAAGGTAAGAATGGCTGCAACGACTTCTCTTAACATATTGCGACTCCAAAACCTCAAGAAAATTAAGGGAGAAGTCGTCAGAGGTAGTTGGGGGAAGAAAACCAGAGATGTTTGTGTGTTGATAGGTTCCTCAACCGGCGGTCCATCAGCGCTTGAGATGATAATTCCAAGACTGCCTGCGGACATCCCTGCACCAATCTTTGTGGTTCAGCATATGCCTCCGGGCTTTACCCAACAACTTGCCGAGAGGCTTGATAACATCTCCGAAGTTAAAGTTAAAGAAGCTGAAAACAATGAGAAAGTTAAGGACGGTGTTGTTTACATCGCACCCGGCGGTTATCACATGAAGGTTAGAAGAGCTACCAATGTTGTTCGAATAAAAATTGTGGATGGAGAACCTGTTAACGCTGTGAAACCCTCAGTTGACGTAACAGCAGATTCGGTTGTTCAAGCGTATGGCGAAAACGTTGTGGGGGTTATACTGACGGGAATGGGTGAAGACGGAGCTTACGGGATGAAAATGATAAAAGACAGGGGAGGACTAACAATAGCAAGTAGCGAAGACACGTGCGTTGTTTTTGGTATGCCAAAGGCGGCGATCGAGCTTGGAGGTATAGTGTCAGTCAAGCCGGTTTTTGAGATTGCCGAGGAAATAGTTCGTTTTCTGGAGGTGAAGTTGAATGGAGGGTGATATGGAAGAGTACAAGCAGGAGTTCATTCAGGAAGCAAGAGAGTATCTTGATCTGATGAATCAGAATTTCATCAAGCTTGAGAATGGCGATCTCAATGCTATAAACGAGATATTCAGGGTAGCGCATACAATCAAGGGTATGGCCGGTTTTATGGGGTACAAGAACCTTGAGGAGCTCTGTCACAAGCTTGAGAGTGCAATGGGTAAAGTTAGGGATGGGGAAATTGAGATCACCAGTGAGATCGTGGATGTGATGCTGAAAGCTGTGGATGCCATAGAGGAAATGATAAACAAGATAGAGGAGGAGGACAGTGATGATATAAACGTTTCCGACATCATCTCAGATCTGAGCGAGTTCATGCAGGAGAAAAAAGATAAGGAACAGGTTAGGGAAGTAGATTTGAGTAAGGAGAGTTTTGGAAATGCAAACATAAGGGTTGATGTTTATCTGAGCGAAGATTGCATAATGAAAAGTGTAAGAGCAGCTCTTGTTGTCGAAAATCTAAGCGAGGTATCTGAGATTTTGGCTGTTATACCTGACGAAAATGACATGGAAAAAGAAGATTTTGACGGTCATTTTACCGTTTTCATCAAAGCTCCTGATGTTAGCAAGATAGAGGATGTGATGAGTAAGATTGCTGAAGTTGACAGATTTGAAGTTTCTCTACTTGAGGAGCAGAAGACTGAGGTAAAAGGCGAAATTGAGGCTGGAGAGGTCAGAGAGGGGGAAACAGAGTGGGATAAGGCTAAAGAGGTAAAGGAAGAGGGAAGGGGCAAACTACTCAAGAAAAAAGACAGGAAATTTGAGAGCATTAGAGTTAACATAGCTCAGCTTGATACGATAATGAATCTTGTCGGTGAACTCGTTATAAGTAAGGGAAGACTTTTGCAGATTGCAACCGAATACGACATCCCTGAATTGAAAGAAGCAGTTTCAATAATGGATAAGTCAATCACGAGTCTTCAGGACGAGATAATGCAGATAAGGATGGTGAAAGTCGAGAGGGTGTTCAACAAATTCCCACGAATGGTCAGGGATCTGGCAAGAAAGCTTGGAAAGAAAGTTGAGTTTGTGATGGAGGGTCTTGATACTGAGCTTGATAGAACCGTTCTCGATGAGATAAGTGATCCACTCATACACCTTGTCAGAAATGCTGTTGATCACGGCATCGAATCTCCTGAGGAGAGAAAAGCTGCTGGAAAGAGTGAAGTTGGCAGGATAAGACTGGCTGCATGGAGGGAGAAGAACAACATCATAATAGAGCTTGAGGACGATGGAAGAGGGTTAGATGTTGAGAAAATCAAGCAGAAGGCCGTAGAGAAAGGAATAATCACTCCGGCTGAGGCAGAGTCGATGAGCGAGGATGAGCTGAAGATGTTGATTTTCGCTCCCGGTTTCTCGACGAAAGATAAAGCGACTGAGATCTCTGGGAGAGGAGTGGGAATGGATGTTGTTAAGACAACTGTTGAAAAGCTTGGAGGAAGTGTGAGAATCAGCTCCAAAAAGGGTGAAGGAACGAAGATAAGGATACATCTTCCGCCTACTGTGGCGATAATAAAATCGCTGCTCGTAAAGGTCGGTCATGAGACGTATGCGATACCGATATCGAGCGTTATTGAAGCTCTCTATGTCACGGAGGACAACTGGAAAGTAATCCATGGTAATCCATTTTTGATTGTCCGTGGAAAGCTTGTTCCTGCCTTCAAGCTGAGAGATCTATTCAACGTTGTGGATGGTAAGCCGGAGAGGGAAGTTGGGATAATTGTGGAGAGGGAGGGGGAGAGGTATGCCCTAATAGCGGATACAATTGCCGAACAGCAGGAAATTGTTATTAAGCCCTTAACGGGATATTTGGCTAAAATAAGAGGGTTTAGCGGGGTAACAATTCTTGGTGATGGTAGGGTCGTGCCAATTTTGGATATATCGAGTTTGTTGGGAGGTGATAGACTTGCGTAGTATTGAGGAGCTGGGCGAGGTGGAACTTGATGCGCTTAAGGAGTTGGGGAATATTGGAGTTGGCAAGGCAGCAACGTCTCTTTCCCAGATGCTCGGCAGGACGATCGAGATGAGCGTGCCGAATGCAATGGTAGTCAGAATTCAGGAGTTGCACAAAGTTATCGATGCGGAGAAGATGGTTGCTGGAGTTGTGACAGGGCTAGATGACATCGAAAACGGACAGGCAGGATTCCTGTACATAACGTTCCCGGAAGAATCGTCGCAGAAATTGGTAGAAATCCTTCTTGGAGACAGCAGTGATGAGGAGATGGCGGATTCGACACTGATGGAGATAGGAAACATTCTGTCTTCGGCATTCTGCGATGCTACAGCAGAAATGCTTGGAGTAACCCTAATCCCAACCCCACCGAGCTTCGGGAGAGATTTTGCGATAGCTGTTATAGATGCCATAGTCTCTCAGCTGGCGGATAAAAGTGATTACGTAGTTGTATTCGAGACGAAACTTGAAGAGAGTGAAGATGAGATAGAAATCCTCGTGATGCTGGTTCCGAATGAGAGGTTTGTGAACTACATCTTCCAGCTGCTCGGAATGGTGGAATGATGAGCAACGAGATACTGGTGGGTGTCGGCGAGTTCAGAGTAGCGAAGGGTGCAGTTCTGAAAACAATTGGCCTTGGCTCGTGCATAGGCATCGCTCTCTACGATCCAGTAATCAAAGTTGGCGGCTTAGCCCATGTCATGCTTCCGCAATCCAATAACGGCACGAAGAGGAGTGCCAAATACGCCGATCATGCTGTGGAGATGATGATGGAGGCAATGGAAAGACTCGGGAGTGACAGAAAGAGGGTTATTGCAAAGATGGCTGGAGGGGCGCAGATATTCAAGCACATGACGATGGATATGTTAAAAATAGGGGACAGGAATGCAGAGGCTGTAAAGTTAGTATTGAAGGACTACGGGATAAGGCTCGTGTCGGAAGACATAGGTGGAAATCAGGGGAGAACTGTTTATTTCTTCACAAACGATGGAAGAATGCTTGTAAAGTACAGCAAGGGTGGTGAATTGTGGATTTAGCGTTTAAAACTCTTGTAGATTACGTTAGCAGAGAGTCTGGAATAAACCTTCGGCAGTACAGGGAGAGTTATCTAAGAAGGCGGATTGAGCTTAGGATGAAAATGCTTGGAATAAGCGATTACGGAGAGTACTTGAGACTGCTGAAAAACAACGGAAATGAGGAAATTCACAAGTTGATTAACACAATTACTATAAACGTTACGGAGTTCATGAGAGATAGAACGCCGTTCGAGTTCTTTATGAAGGTAGTGTTGCCAGATATAGCAAAAAGGAAGGAGAAGGTCAGGAGCAATATCGTTCGTTTCTGGAGTGCCGGATGCTCGTGTGGTGAAGAGCCGTACAGTATAGCCATATGCGCCCTCGAAGCCTTGGGTGAGGGATGGCTTGTATCCATCTACGCTACCGATATCGACGATGCCTGCCTCGAAATGGCGAAAGAGGGATTCTACAGACCTACTCAGCTTAAGAATCTGAATAAGATGCTCATCAACAAGTATTTCGAGAAGGAAGATGACGGATACAGGGTGAAGAAGTTTTTGAAGAAGTATGTTAGATTCAAAAAGCACGATCTAACGACAGAGGAACCGGTTTCGAGATATCTGGACTGTGTTTTCTGCAGGAACGTCATGATATATTTTAGCGAACAGCAGAAAACAAAGGTTGTTAATGACTTTTACAATGCTCTTGTTGATGGGGGGTATTTGATAATAGGTAAAAGCGAAACGCTTCCGGCCGGATTTAAGGGTAAATTTGAGTGCATAAACCTGAGAGAAAAAATTTACCAGAAAACTAAATAGAGAAGAGCTCCTTAATGTGGAGGACAGGATATCCATTCTTTTTTAGCTTATCCGCGACTGAGGTATCGGCTGTAACGTATAACTCACCGAATGTGGTTGCGAGGATCAGGCACGCTGCAGACGACAGGTTTACTTCCAGCTTTTTACACAGCTCAGCAGCTTTTGAAAGCTGGTCGACATTCATCTCAACAGTTACACATTCCAAGAATTGGGTGATAAGAGAAAGTAATCGTTGAAGGTATTTCGGCTCGACCCTCTTCTTTATAATAGTCTCGAAAATTTCGTATCTGACTGTATCGGGAATTCTCAGCGTTATTTTTCCATCAGTGATCATCTCTTTGAGCTTTTGGTATTCACCGTTTTGCTTACCGAAAAGTAATTCGTAGACAACCGACGCATCGGCTATCACACCCATCACCGCTGAATCAGGTCTCTTATAGCTTCTATTTCCGACCATACGTTTTTCATTCTTTCGAGCTTTATTTTCTCCTCCACTTTCTCCCGAAGGAACTCGCTCCAGTTAATATCTATCTTCTCCATTTCCGACTTAAGATATTCGGGAATCCTAAAAGAGACTATTACATCCTTCCTCTCTTTTTCCATATTTAACTTATTTTCTCCAATTTTAATAAATGTTTGGTCTTTTTGTTTTGAATTACATTTTTGAAACAAAATGTATTACGATGAGTATTATCGAACCGTAAGATTAATATGTACCTTAATCGACTTACTAGGAAAGTTATGTTCAGTATAGAGGACATTGACGGGAAGCTGGAAGCTTATAAAGCCGTAACACATCCCGGGTCGCTTAAAATTCTGGTAGTTTTAAGTAGAAATCCTGCAGGATTTACGGAAATAATGTTTGGATCTAAGCTGAGTCCGAGCGTTCTGAATAAACTGCTAAAAGTTCTTATAACCCACAGCATAGTCAGCAAAAATGGGGGGAAGTACATTTTAACTTCAAAAGGTGAGCAGGTACTCCGTATTTTACTGGAAGTCGTGAATGCGCTTTGATTGGCTGGTTTCTTCCAACCTTTCTTACATTTGATCTGTCTTGGATACTTATTCGATGGTTTTTCGCTTTATAATATTTACTTGTTAAAAATTTCAAAAATGAAATTTCTTTTATGAAGGAATATATTATATATTAGTTTCAAGAAAGTAATCTACAATCGAAATCTTGTTCAAAAAGTCGGGGGGGGTGGAGCTACATGAGTTCAGAAGTTGTTGAAGTTGAGCACAGGATGCAGAGTCAGTATCTGCAGCAGGTGGAGTACGCACTTAAGGAACTTTTGTCTGGGAACTGGAGTGTTAGACTTGAGAGAGTCGAGGATGCCGAGTATGGCAGAATTTTCGAGCTTATAAACACTCTTGCAGAGGAACTCGGCACACTTTTCGGTGAGGTAGCAGAGGCTATGAAAGAAACTGAGGAGATGGCTAAGGAAAATATGGAGGCAATAAGTCAGCTAAATGCTGGAATGCAGCAGATAAGCTCAGCATCTCAGCAAATAGCAACTGGAGCTGAAAATCTGTCGAGACTGGCAAATAACTCTCATGCTCTGATCAAGGAGACAATGGATCTGTTTGAGAAGCTGAACCAAGATATAGCTGAGTCCAGCAAGTACGCAAACAATGCAATGGAGTATGCGAATAGGTCGAGAGAGAGTGGAGAGGTGGCGATTAACAAACTTCAGGAGCTGATGAACGAGATTGATGTTGCAGGGCAGATTGTAGAGGAGTTGAATGAAACGGTCAAGAACATTGGAAAGGTAACTGAGAGAATCAAGTCCATAGCTGATCAGACGAACCTCCTCGCATTAAACGCAGCCATTGAGGCTGCGAGAGCAGGAGAGCACGGAAGAGGTTTTGCTGTCGTTGCAGATGAAGTTAGAAAGCTTGCTGAAGAAAGCAGAAAGAGCACGGAGGAAATTGCCCAGATAGTTGCCAGCGTCACAGAAGCAACTCACAGAGTTATAGAGGCTGTGAGAAAAGCGAAGACTGAGTCCAATGAGGGTGGAGAGAGGATTAACGAGGCACTGAAAATGGCGGAAGAGATCGGGAAGATGGTGGATGAAATAGACAAAATGCTCAGTGAGGTTGCTGCGGAGTCTCAGAGAGGTGTCGAGAAACTTGAGGTTCTCGTGAAGAACATTGAGGAAGTCGCCTCGACTGCTGAAGAGTCTGCTGCCGCAAGTGAGGAATCATCTGCGGCAATAGAGGAGCAGACAGCAGCAGTCCAGCAGATAGCAAACGGCTCTGAGAGGCTGCTGCAGCTGGCGCAGGAGAACATGGAAGCTCTGATGAAGAGATTCAGAAACCTCACTTAATTTTTTAGGTGATGCTAATGTTCCAGATGGACTCTCAGAACTCCACGATACAGGTTGTAATCTTCAACCTCGGCAACGAGAGATACGGAGTTGAAACTTCTCAGGTCAAAGAGATAATCAGAGCAGAGGAGATAACAGCAATCCCCAATGCTCCTGAGTTCATAGAGGGAGTGATAAACCTCCGTGGGCAAATTACAACAATAATAAACCTGAGAAAGCGATTCGGAATGGAACCAAAGCCAATAGACAACGACACGAGAATTATCGTGTTTGAGAACGAAGGAAACACCATAGGGATGATGGTTGACACCGTAACGGAGGTGAAGTACCTCTCGAAGGAAAACATCGATGAGCTTCCGAGTATAATAACCTCAAGAACAGAATCAAAGTTCCTTAAAGGCGTGGGAAAACTGCCAGATGGCCTGCTGATTTTGATTGACCTGGAGAAGGTGCTGAGCGAGGAAGAGTTGCCAGCAGTTTCGTGACCCAATCATTTGCAGATTTCGCTAATTTGTAATTTTTTCCAAAACCTCCTCTGAGTTTATCCAAGCAACATCAAGCTTGGAAATAATATCGACAACTCTCTCAACCTGACTAACTATTTTTTGCTTCAACTCTTTATTCTCGATGAACTCAGCATAGCCCATTATTGCTGCAAGCGGGTTTCTTATCCTGTCGACGAGATATGCTATGACTTCTATATTCTCCGAGAGTTTTTCAAGCAGTTTTTCCTTTTCTTCCTTAT
Organism: Archaeoglobi archaeon; assembly: GCA_029259335.1. GTDB lineage: Archaea > Halobacteriota > Archaeoglobi > Archaeoglobales > Archaeoglobaceae > Archaeoglobus. The sequence continues at coordinate 3,617 of JAPDIY010000004.1, read as the reverse complement.
ATTCAATAGATTTTAACGCAAACCCTAGGTTTTTTACAAGTATCCTGAACATATACTTCTCGTCATCATCCAGATCCGATTTTACGTTTAAGTGACCGTATCTCCTGCCATTGTGGTTTATGGCGAAACTTAAGTCTTCAGGATGATCGGAAATTCTCGTCTTATAGTTTGCAAGAATTTCTTCCGTTTTTCTTACCAGTTCTTCTCGGTTTTTTGCTTTTGCCATCATCTCATTTAATTCTATTGCCTTTCTGAGTAGCATTCTCTGTTTTACGAAATCTGTTTTCTCCTGAGACAGAATTAGACAATGTTTTTCGTCTGCAGAGTTAAGCGGAATGTAGTATTTGATAAAGCGCCCTTCGTTACCATCTTGGGAAACAACGATTTTGTTTCCATTTATAGCATTTCTTATAGACTGCAGCGCGTGTTTGGAAGTATCTGAGGGAAGTACATCGGAAAGAAATTTTCCAACTGGACTAACCCCGAGACTCTCAGTTATCTGTGGATTAGCGTATACAAATGCTCCGTTTCTATTCACAACTCCGATCACATCGACTGTATTTTTTTGTTCTACCAGTTTTTTGTCGGTGACATCTCTAAAGACACTCGTAATAATGATGTTCTCTCCGGGAATCGGGTTGTGACTGACCTCAAACCAGATTTTCTTTCCTTCCGGCATGACAAATAGCTCTTCAGCTGGCTCAACATTCTCACCCCTCAACGCTCTTTCAATCCGGTTTCTTGCCGAATGTCGGTAGTCAGGATGAATGAGTTCGATGATGTCGCTTACTTCTTCTGATCTGAAATAATCCAATGCTTTCTGATTGGCGAATAGAATTTTTTTACCGTCGTGAATTATTATCGGATCATGCAGTAGGTTAAGAATTGTGGAAGCATCAAGTGAGCAGGTATGCAAAATTTTTTCTGGATCTATGAGGAGAACCAGCGATTCATCAGGAAGTTTCCCGACACCTTTGAAGAACTTTTCACGTTCTATGCTTGGTATAGCGGTTACATCCTCTGCTGGTATCTCCGCTACTTCGCTAACGTCATCAACGATCAAACCCACAGTCCCCCATTTTCCCTCCAGAATTACAGTATATGTACTGCTGTCAGTGCCTTTCGCCTCCATTCCAAGGCGTTTCCTGAGATTGATTATTGTGATTATTTGGCCTCTAAGATTGATTACACCTTCAATGAAATCCGGGGTGTTAGGAATCACCGTTATTCTTTCAGTCCTGATAATTTCTTTAATTTGAGGTACCTCAATCCCACATTTTGTGCCGTTAAGATTGAAGATCAATACTTCGGTCACGGTATTCACACTCCGCGCCCTTCTCTGGAGGTGTATACTGTAGGATTCAGACAGTATAATTTTTTTGCTTGGAGATACAATACTATTCGAAAATTTCAAAAATGAAACTCCTTTGTGAATTGTATAGGTAGATATTGTAAAAATAAATTAAAATATTTTATTTATTTTTTTAAGAATCTCGAAAAGTATGCGGCCTTTTTCAGTCAGCTCGTAGATATCGGAGTTTTTCTCTATAATGGAGTGCTCTGTCAGTGTTTTTAAGTGTCTGCTGAGCATTCCCGGGTTCAGCTTCGTCTCAAACATCAGTTGGGAGAATTTACGAGGGCTGGCTTCAAGGCTGGAGAGTATGTCACCGACACCACTTCTTGCCAGTATCTTCAGGATCTCCGTTCTTCTTCTGTATCTGTTATCATGCAACTCGACATCAAGCACTTCTCGCACCTCCAGCTTGGGGATGAATATTAGTCGTCTTACAAGATAAGTTTTTTTCATAAAATATGAAATCGAATGGAGAATACTAAAGTGAGATACGCTGTAGAACATGCAAAATTGTAACCCTGAAATTACATTTCGTCACTTTTACACTGAAATTTTTTACTGAAATTATATTGTTACACGAAAATTTTATACTTGTTGTTTTACACTTCTTCTTATGAGCAGTGTGGTTGGGAGTTCGGAATTCGGTATGAGTGGTGAAGTACTTAAGGAGTTCGCCAGCGCAATATCGAGGCTGAAAAGGGGAGATTTCAGCGTAAAACTTCCGGTGGAGAAGTACAGCGGAGACGTTGCAGCGATGTTCGAGGAGTTCAACTCCTTTGTCGACGATATGAGGGCGCTGTTTGCAGAAATCCTCAGAGTTGCCGACGAGGCTGCGAAGGGCAATCTGAATGTTAAAGCGAGCGTTGCGGCTTATGGGGACTACGCAAAGCTTGTGGAGAATGTAAATAGGTTGATAGATGCAATTGTTGTGCCGATAAGGGAGGGTATAGAGATTGTAAAGAGCTATGCTGCAGGGGACTTGACGAGGAGGGTGGGAGCGGATGTAAGAATGGAAGGCGAATTTGCGGCATTTTCCAGGGCACTTGATGAACTCGGAGAAAGTATGCAAGGATTTGTTGTCGAAATGAAGCGTATTGGAGAGGAAAACACGACTGGGATGAAGGAGATTAAGGAAGCGGTGAGCCAGATAAACGCTGGTATGGAGCAGATAAGTGCAGCGTCGCAGCAAATGGCTCAGGGAGCAGCGAATCTTTCCCGCATTGCAAACGAGACCGCAGCAGAAGCGAAGAACGTGGTAGAAAACATCAGAAAACTTACCGATGAGGCTAAAACTTCTGCAGAATTCGCAAGGAAAGCCGTTGAAAATGCGCAACTTGCGGAGGAGGAGGGCAGGAGAGCACAACAGAATATAGAGGAGATTGTGAAGGAAGTGAATGGTGTAGCTGAGATCGTGAAGGAGCTTGATGCGGCAGTTAAGAATATAGACAAGGTTTCGGAAAAAATCAAGTCCATAGCAGATCAGACAAACCTCCTCGCATTAAACGCAGCCATTGAGGCTGCGAGAGCAGGAGAGCACGGAAGAGGTTTTGCTGTCGTTGCAGATGAAGTTAGAAAGCTTGCTGAAGAGAGCAGGAAGAGTACCGAGGAGATAAACGAGATTGTGATGACGGTTCTTTCTGAAACTCAGAAGGTAACTGATGCTACGCAGCGTGCTTACGAGCAGTCTGAAGTGGGTTCAAAGGAAGTGCTGTCAGCCTTGCAGAGGAACACTGAAATCGGGAGGATGATCAGAGAAGTTGGAGAAAAACTGGACGAAATCGTCAGGCAGGCTGATGAGGGATTAAAGAGGGTTGAACAGATTGCAAGGAATGTTGATGAAGTCGCTTCGACAGCCGAAGAATCGGCAGCGTCAGCAGAAGAGACTTCCGCTGCGATAGAGGAGCAGACGGCAGCGGTTCAGCAGATTACCGCGAGTGTCGAGCAGACTGCAAGCTCTGCTGAGCGGACAATTAGGATAATTGACGATAATTTCAGGATATAACCGTAGGGAGTATGAAGGGTATGGATTCAGCCCGCTCAACGCTGCAGGTAGTAATCTTCAACCTCGGCAACGAGAGATACGGAGTTGAAACTTCTCAGGTTAAAGAGATAATCAGAGCAGAGGAGATAACAGCAATCCCCAATGCTCCTGAGTTCATAGAGGGAGTGATAAACCTTCGTGGGCAGATCACTACCATAGTAAACCTGAGAAAACGCTTCGGAATGGAACCAAAGCCAATAGACAACGACACAAGAATTATCG
>JAPDIY010000021.1 GCA_029259335.1 Archaeoglobi archaeon | reverse complement strand
TTCCAAAAGTTCTTGAAAACTGCAGAAGAGCTCAACTTGGCATAGTTCTTGTTCCCACCGTCATTAGAGGTGTGAACGATCATCAGCTCGGAGATATAATTCGGTTTGCTGCGGATAATATTGACATCGTAAGGGGTGTAAACTTCCAGCCTGTAAGCCTTGTGGGCAGCATGCCGAAGAAGGAGAGGGAGCGGTTCCGCATCACTATTCCAGATTGCATAAAGGCCATTGAGGAGCAGACTGATGGAGAAATAAGCAGATACGACTTCTATCCAGTTCCAAGCGTTGCACCGATTTCAAGATTTGTTGAAGCTTTGACTGGAAATCCACAGTACGAGCTTACAACTCACTTCGCATGTGGTATGGCGACCTACATTTTCAAGGATGATGGAAAACTGATTCCAATAACAAGATTCGTCGATGTTGAGGGACTTTTTGAGTTTTTGAATGAAAAGGCAGAAGAGATAGCCAAGAGCAGAGTGAAAACCATAAAAGCGCTGAAGAATATTATCGACCTCAGAAAATTTGTTGACAGTTCGAAGGCTCCTAAAGGGTTCAATGTGTCGAAGATTCTCTTTGATGTGCTCGTAAAGCACGACTACTCCACCCTTGGCCAATTCCACCTGAAATCGCTCTTCATCGGCATGATGCACTTCCAAGACCTCTACAATTACGATATCGCGAGGGTTGAGAGATGCGAGATCCACTACGGGAGTCCCGACGGGAGAATAATTCCCTTCTGTACCTTTAACGTAATTCCTGAGAGATACAGGGATGCTATCCACGAGAAATACGGTATCCCGATAGAGGAGTGGGAGAAAAGAACAGGAAGAAGGCTGAAAGATGATATCAAGAGGGTGGTTAGGAGACCAAGATGAGGGCTTTCTTCGTCGGCAGATTCCAGCCATACCATCTTGGACACCACGAAGTTATCAGAAACATAATTACTCAGGTTGATGAGCTTATAATCGGTATAGGCAGTGCTCAGGAAAGCCATTCAATAGAAAATCCGTTTACAGCAGGTGAGAGAGTTTTAATGATATCAAGGGCTGTGGATGAGATAAAGGAAGAACTTAGGATTGATACCAAGGTTTACATTATACCCCTTGAAGACATCTACAGAAACAGCCTCTGGGTGGCCCACGTCTGCTCCATGGTTCCGCCCTTCGACATCGTTTACACGAACAACCCTCTCGTCTATCGTCTTTTCAAGGAGGCGGGATTCAACGTCAGGCATACAAAGATGTACAACAGAAACGAGTATCATGGAACAGAAATAAGGAAAAAGATGCTTGAGGGCGAAGACTGGGAGAGATACGTCCCCAAATCTGTCGCTGAGATTATCAAAGAAATTGACGGGATAAAGAGGCTGAGAGAGATATCTGGAAGGGACTTCTGATGTTTTCCGTATTCTGGGAGGATATTTATTTTAACGTCTTGGTTGAGAACGGAGCAGTTGTCCGTGCCTTTTTCTCGAAAAAACCCGCTTTCAGCACGGAAGATGGGGAGTTTAGAGAACAAATCGAGGAGTATTTCAACGGAAAAAGGGTTGAATTTAACATACCTGTCAGACTGAAGGTTTCTCCATTCACAGAGAAAGTTCTTGCTGAAGTTTCGAAGATACCATACGGCAGAACGGCAGCCTATTCTGAGATCGCAAAGAAGCTGAACACCTCCCCAAGAGCTGTGGGGCAGGCTGTCAAGAGGAATCCAGTACCTGTGATTATACCGTGCCACAGAGTTGTTGCCAAGGGTGGACTTGGAGGCTACTCGGCGTTTGACATAAAAATTAAAGAGAGGTTGTTGAAACTGGAGAAGTCAATTTGAGCTTCTCTTCAAGATCGCTACTCTCGATGTGTAGCTCAGCACAACTTCCCCTGTCTGCTTCACACCTTTGATGTCGTAAACCACAACTCCATAGGGCTTCCCTTTTTTATCTTCCTTTCCAACAACTTCCAGAACAGCCTTTATCGTGTCCCCTATAAACACGGGATTAGTGAAGCGAAGTTTGTCGATGCCATAAAAAGCAACAATCGTTCTCTCCGTTAAACCGAGTCTTACAAGGAGTCCGGCAACTATGGAGAGAGTTAATAGACCATGTGCAATTCTCTGCCCGAAAATCGTGTTCTTGGCAAACTCGGCATCTGTATGTATCGGATTCCAGTCACCCGTGAGAGCTGCAAACATCACGATGTCCGTTTCCGTGACTGTTCTCGCTGCACTCTCTATTTTCATTCCAACTTCTATATCTTCAAAATACAGGTTTCTCATAATTTCACCTTGACTGACTGGTTTTTAAATTATTCAACCGGTGTGTAATAGCATCTCTTCGGCCTATATTCTGAAAACTACCCCCGCGTACCCAACAACAGCACTCTTATCCGCAACATCCCCGCTCGTCGAGTAGTCAACAAGCTCGGCTCTTGCCCTTTTTGCCTTTGCGTAGTTCATAGCCACAGCTATGCAGCCATAACCACACACACTCGCCTGAAGCTTGTAGATGGTTTCATAGTACTTCCTGACATCCATCGAGAGAATGGCGTTTATCACGATCTCGTCCAATCTTCTGCACTCCTCATCCGGCAGATAGTGGTGCATGTCTGAGGATGCTACAACCACAACCTTCCTCCCCGTCTGCTCTTCAGCCTCAAGAATTTCCTCTGCCACCTCTTTTGCAGTCTCTTCATCCTGCAGTCCCAAGCAAATCGGCACTATCTTGAAATCCTCATGGAGGTACTGCAGGAATGGAACCTGAACCTCCAAGGAGTGTTCGTACCTGTGGGCCGTTTCATCAACATCCACGATTATCTTGGGCATCGCATCGATGAACTCCTGATCCACCTCCACTTCTCCCAAAGGAGTAACCCACGTGTCAGTGGACACGGCAACAGGTAAACCAACACCCGTATGGTTGGGCCCTACAATGACGAAAGTCTCCGCATCGGGAAGGAGAGAGTGAACCTTACCCGCCGTTTTGCCTGAGTAAACATAACCCGCATGGGGAGATACGCAGGCAACAACTCTATCATCCTTCATAGGCATTGTGTACTCTCTGAGCATCGCAATAAGTGACTGCCTGTTTGACGGGTAAAAACTTCCGGCTACTGCTGGATGCCTCATGTATTACTTTTCTCGTGAAACACTATAAACTTTGCTTTGAAATCAGTTAACTTAAAAAGTCTCACATTAACTCCTGAGCATGGGCAAAACCATAGCTGAGAAAATACTCAGCGAAAAATCCAGAAGCGACGCATATGCTGGCGATCTTGTTGTAGCAGAGATTGATCAGATTGCACTGCAGGATGGTACAGCACCACTGGCGATAAGGCAGCTTATGGAGCTTGGAACCGAAATCAAGGCTGCTGACAGGACACATTTCTTCGTTGACCACGCAGCCCCCTCACCAAGAAGAGAATTAAGCAATGACCAAAAGTTCATTTACGAGTTTGCGGAAAAGATTGGAGCTGATTTCAACCCACCGGGTGAGGGTATTATCCACCAGCTTATGGTTGAGAGATATGTCAAGCCCGGTGACCTTGCTGTAGGAGCAGACAGCCACACATGCACCTATGGTGGAATAGGGGCGTTCTCGACCGGTATGGGTTCTACTGACGTTGCCGTTGCTATAGCTCTTGGCAAAAACTGGTTCAGAGTCCCGGAGACATTCAGAATCAATCTTACGGGGAAAATGCCGAAGGGTGTTTTTGCGAAGGATATCATACTCAAGCTTATCGGTGACTTGGGTGTTAGCGGTGCAACTTACAAGGCTCTGGAGTTTCACGGAGAGTGTTCAGCCAGCATGACGGCTGAGGAAAGATTGACGATTGCAAACATGGCTGTTGAATGTGGTGCTAAGGTCGGGCTGTTTGAGAGTGACGAGAACACGAGACATTTTCTTGCTGAACTTGGGAGAGAGCAGGATTTCAGGGAGATCAGGGCTGATGAAGATGCCGAATACGAGAGAGAGATTAACACTGACGTCTCCAATCTTGCACCGCTGGTTGCAAAGCCCCACAACGTTGACAATGTTGCCGAGATTGACGAAGTTGAGGGAACAGAGGTGAATCAGGTTTACATCGGAACCTGCACGAACGGAAGGCTTTCAGATCTTGAGATTGCAGCCCGAATTCTTAAGGGGAGAAAGGTTAAGAAGGGTGTCAGGCTCATAGTTATTCCGGCAAGCAGAAGAGTCTATCTTCAAGCAATGGAAAAAGGGCTGCTGAAGATTTTTGTTGAGGCTGGTGGAATTGTTCTTTCTCCGGGCTGCGGACCCTGTGTCGGCATACATCAGGGCATTCTTGCTGACGGAGAGGTTTGCATTTCAACCCAGAACAGAAACTTCAAAGGACGAATGGGAAATCCGAACGCATTTATCTACCTATCATCACCCGCAACTGCAGCGGCAAGCGCGATCAAGGGTGCAATAGCTGATCCAAGGGAGTTCTTATGAAAATCTCAAAGGGTCTTTTAACAACAATACTTGAGGCTGCAAAGAACGCCCATCCGGATGAATTTGTAGCTCTACTCAGCGGAAGTAAGGAGGTGATTGACGAACTCATTTTTCTCCCTTTCATCTCCGGCACGGTTTCCGCTGTAATTCATCTCGACATGCTTCCCATCGGCATGAAAGTATTCGGAACCGTCCACAGTCATCCCTCGCCAAGCTGCAGACCATCGAGTGAGGACATGGCTTTATTTACAAGATTCGGAAGGTATCACATCATAGTGTGCTACCCATATGACGAGAAAAGCTGGAAGTGCTACGACAGGAGTGGCAAGGAAGTGGAGCTTGAAGTGGTTGAAGAAGATTAATATATGATGAAAGATTAGAGAAGATTGAAATGCCTCGCACAGTCAAAGACCTGCTCGTGGATATTAAAGATACCACAGAGCTGATGGTTGACCTTGCCTATTCTGCGATCCTTTACAACAATGAGGATATTGCTGAAGAAGTCCTTGAGCTTGAGGCAAGGGTTCTCGATCTGCTAAAGCAGATCAGAGTTGTCTCAGTTCTCGCAGCAAGAAGGGTGGAGGATGCGGAAAAGGTCTCATCAATTCTGCATATAGCGAATGCAGGACAGAAAATAAGCAGCGCTGCTGGGGATATATCTTCCCTCGTGTTAAGAGGGTTTAAGCTTTCCGAAGAAATTGTGAATCTCATACTATACCACTCAGAGGAGACTGTTGTGAGAGTAAAGGTTCCAGAAGACTCGGAGATAGCAGGGAAAACCCTTGGAGATATGAGGTTACATACAAGAACAGGAATGAGGGTTATAGCGATAAAAAGGGAATTTAGTTGGATTTTTAATCCTGATAGGAACACGAAGGTCTACAAGGGAGACCTACTTTTCGCGAGAGGGGATCCATATGCCGTTCCAAAGTTCTACGAGGTTGTGACGGGTAAGGCGATTCAGATACCTCCAGAACCCGAGGATATAAAGATTGAGGAGCTTGACACGGCTGTTGACCTTCTCATCGAGATGAAGAACCTGTCGGAACTCGCAGTCGATCTGGCATACTCATCTCTGATCTACGGTAACAACGAAATAGCGCTGGAGGTTGTTTACCTTGAAGAAGTTATAGACAACATGAAGTTTGAAATCGAGAAGAACATACTGAAGAGCAGCCGGCATTTCACTGAAGAGCAGCTAAAACCCCTCATGTCCATAATCGAGATAGCTTATTGCTCTGAACTAATCGCGGATGCCGCAAGAGATATCTCCGAGGTTTTGCTGGATAAAATGGATGTCCCAGTGATCTTTAAGGAGGCTATGAGGGAAACTGACGAGGTTCTCACCCTCATAACCGTTTCCGAGAACTCACCACTGAACGGAAAGACTCTCGGAGAGGCAAGAGTTGAAACCAACACAGGGATGCACGTTATCGCAATCAAGAGAAAAAACGAGTGGATTACAAAACCAACTGCTTCAACGAAGATCTTCAGCGGAGATCTGCTGATTGCGAAAGGGACGAGAGAAGGAGAAAAGGAGCTTTTAAAGCTCTGCTCTACCCCTGCACAGCTTCCATAAGCCTTACTACGAGTTCTCTCTTTATCATCGAGCTTCTGTCTCCTTCGCAGACAATTGATCTCACGCCTATTATATCTGGGGATAGCTCCTTCAGCAATTCGATGTGCCCCCAGCCAATATTTCCTGCAAGAGCTACAAGCAAACCATTATCGTGAGCGAGTTTGACAAATCTCTGGATGTCGTCAATCTTCATGTGATCGAACAACGCAGTACCATCCTTTATCGCGGTGTCAACCATCACAATGTCTACTCCAGCCTTTGATACAACCTCTGGAAGGTCGAGAGGTGATACGGCATTAATCCTATAAAAGTCTCCGTATCCGGCAGCAACAACCTTCTTTCTCGGATCGTAATCTTTAACAGCCTTTGTAACGGCGCTCATCATTTCGTAAGCCTCCTCAGCGTTCCTCACGCCGTAAAGTCCAACCTTTATGTAGTCCGCCCCTGCAACCGCTGCACCGAGAGCGGCTAAGCTTGCAGTACCGGGTTTGTAAGGCAAATCACCGGTTGTTGCGCTGATTTCTTTTCCATGCTTCCTCGCAAGTTCTGATATCTCTCTGATCACCCAAGGGAAATTGGCTCCAAGAGAGCCCTCAGCGGGATTTTTCACATCGATGATATCCGCCCCTCCCTCTATGGCTTCAATTGCTTCAGCAATACTCATGGGGCTAACCAATACCTTCATCAAAGGATGGCCTATACGCTGGTATATATGCCTTTTGAAAGAGATTTAAACACCAGCGAAAGTGCAAATTCATGAAAGTTAAAAGCCCAGAAATCAAACAGGGTATCAGAGCTTCAGATCTTGTTGAAATGCTCGGTTCAACAGCTTTCAACGCAAGAAGACTTGGAGAAGCTGCGAAGATCTGCAAAGAAATGGTAGAAAACGATTCCTTTGTGTTTCTCACAGTTGCTGGAGCAATGGTTCCCGCGGGAATGAGGAGGATAATTGGCGGAATGATCGAGAATGGATTTGTGAGCTGCCTCGTTACGACAGGGGCGAATGTGGTGCACGAAATTTCCGAGTCACTCGGTTTGGGGCACGAAATTGGCTCACCCTACGCCGACGATCTTGAGCTGGCTGAGAAAAACATAAACAGGATTTATGACGTTTACATAAAGCAGGAAGCTTTTGAGAGAATTGAGGAATTTCTTTCTCAGGTAATATCTGAATTAAATGGTTTTTACTCGTCATACGAGTTTCTCTGGGAAATCGGTAAGAGAATAGAGGATGAAAACTCATTTCTGAGAAAAGCTTGGGATAAGAAGGTTCCTGTTTTCTGCCCTACTCTCCACGACTCCATTGCTGGTCTGCATGTCACCATTTACCGCAAAAACTTGCAGATAGACTTTTTCAAGGATGTAAACAGAATGATAGACCTCTGCTTTCAGAAAAGGAAGATGGGGGTAATCATCGTCGGTGGGGGAGTGCCAAAGAACTTCACCCTCCAAGCCATGCTGCTTGCCGAGGGCTTTGATTATGCAGTTCAGATAACAACTGACTCGCCGCACTGGGGAGGATTGAGCGGGGCAACGCTTGAGGAGGCGAAGAGCTGGTGCAAGCTTAAGCCAAACGCAAAAGCGGTTACGGTTTACTGTGATGCAACCATCGCCCTGCCCCTCCTATATGCATACATGCTCGACAAATCAGTCTCTCGGCAATCCGAGAAGTGATTTGACCATGTTCTCCCTTGCCCACTCCTTTTCGCTCACGAACTCCATCAGGATTGGCATCTGCCTTAGATTGGGAAAAACTGCGTTGACTATTTCTTCGATGCTCTTACCCTCGCTGTACAGCTTTTCTGCCTTTTCTTTAAGGTTTTTCAGGTACCTGTAGTAATCTTCAGCCTCCTTTCTCGTTGAAACACCCACTCCAGTGTAAGCGTAATCGAAATCTTCTTTCAGAACCTTTTCTATGGACTCAATCGTCTTAATCAGGTCTTCTTCTCTCATGCAAACCATCTGGCTTGTTGAAATTATCAAATCTCCGCAAAAGAGCTTTTTATCCGTTAGATAGCTGACGAGGTCGAAGCTGTGACCGGGGGTTTTGATAACTTTGATGGTGACATCATCGAACTTCATCGTATCACTCACAGGTTTTGCCTCGAAACCCTCAGGCTGACCCCAACCTATTTTTCGATATTCAGGAATTTCTGGAGGGTTTCTGAGAATTTCGAGCGATTCTGGAGGGGCATAGACATCAGTGATTTCTCCGAAAAGCTTTGCTGCTCCAATATGATCTTCGTGATAGTGTGTAATCAGCACTGCTTTTATTTCCCTATCCTTAAAATAGTCAAAAACCTCTTGGGCAGTGTGTGGACAGCCAGTATCAAACAGAATTCCCTTGTAGTAGTAGAGATAGACCCAGTACAAAACTCTGCCTTTAACCTCGTATCCAACTTTGACGACCTCTACATCTCCATGCACCTCTGAAATGAGCATATTGTATCTCTATAGTTATTTTTTTAAAGATTTTTGAATTTTGCAATGGCGGAAATTTTTATAGAAAGCACAAAAGAAGGAGATTAAGGTGGTTGAATGCCTCACAAATTTGATCCGAATAGGGCTCATGTACTCGAATCGGATTGGAGGAAAAGAGTTTTTCCACCAGAAAAGGTCATTGAGTTCATTGAAAGTTTAGAGGGATTAAAGAAAAACGTAGCCTTCGACATCGGAGCGGGGACAGGGTATCTAACATTACCGCTGGCAAAGGTTTTCAAGAAAGTTTATGCGGTTGAAATAAGCACTCAGATGGCTGAGAAGCTAAGAAAACGGCTCGAAGAGGAAAAGGTGCTGAATGTTGGTGTTATAGTTTCCGAAAATCCTCCAAAGATTGATTTTGAGATTAATTTGGCTCTATTCTCAAATGTTCTACACGAAATGGAGGATTTTTCAGAGTATTTAGAATGGGCAAGGAGAGCAGACTACATTGTAGTTGCAGAGTGGAAAAAAGAAGAGATGGAATTTGGACCACCATTAGATGAGAGAGTAAGCCCTGAAGAGATTGAGGCAGTGAGCGGCTTTAAAATAGTTAAGGTTGAAGAGATGCCTTTTCATTATCTGGCAGCCTTAAAACGTAAAATTTAGCTTCTAACTCCCAGTATGGACTTCTGAGATCTCCTTATTCTTCTTCTCTTTTTGCCATTAGAGGTGTACTTCTGGTTTGGTCCAGGCTTCTTGTACTCCTGCCACTTTGTTGGCACAAGCCTGTACTCATTGCTGTTCCTTTTCTTTATCTTTACCCACGTTACACTGCCTGTCTTACCCATGTCTGGCCATCAATCTCCCAATTTAAAAACTTTATCGCTTGATTGCCTTGAGGCATCGTCGTATCTCGAATGGTATCTGGAAGGTGCAGACCTCCAAAACTTTAGGAAAATCTGACTAGTGGGGTTCAGAGCCATTTACCAACATGGACCTTCAGGAACTGAGACTGAATATTAAAAAACATTTGGTGAAAGAGAATGTATCGTGAAGAGGGGACTGATTATCGTTGGACATGGAAGCAAGCTCAAGCACTATAGAGAGGTAATAGAGCTGCACAGGAAGAGGATTGAAAAGAGTGGGGCTTTTGATGATGTGAGAATTGCATTTGCTGCAAGTGGGAGAGAACCATCGCCAGACGAAGTCATCAGAGACATGGACTGTGATATAGTTTACGTCGTCCCGCTGTTCATCTCCTATGGACTTCATGTCACAGAAGACCTGCCCAACATCCTCGGATTTCCGAAAGGGGAAGGGATAAAAGAAGGAGAGTTCGATGGGAAGAAAGTCATCATCTGCGAGCCGATAGGCGAGGACATCTTTGTTACCTACGCAATACTCAACTCCGTTTACAGGATCGGAAGGTCTTAACTTGAGGAATTCCACACCTACGTCGTTGACCAGCTGTTGTTCAAAAAAGGTTCGAGAGTGAAAAGTACTACCATTCTAAGAATCATTAGTTCGGTGAATGCTGCTTGCCGAGAACCTTAGGATACCACCCGCGACCATTAAAACCGAGCCGATCCAGACCGCTGAGATCAGTGGGATGGTGTAATGTTCCAGAACAACCTCTTTTTTGTTTAGATCAAAATTTGTGAGGGCGAAGTAGTGATCCACCCACGGGTAGCTGATGAGTTCTACCGTTGAAATACCTCTGTCTCTTCTTTCGATCTTGTAAATCAGATATTTTGGATAAACGATCCCGTAAGGTGTTTGAATTTCCGATATGACTGTAAATTTCTCGGAATCCTCGTTGATCAAAATATCCTCTAACCTGAATCCATCTGCTGTGCCTAAATTGAGTGTTTCATGATGCTCGAATAACCACACGGACGCTGAGCCGAGAAAAAGGATAATTACACCTAAATGAATTATTTTTATCACTGAATTCATCTTCTTTATTTTCAGTATTACCAATGCGGCGATTATTGCAAAAACCGGTAGAAAAGTGATTAAATAGTACGACCTCTCAACGTTAACAATTAAATTCGCCACTGTGCCCAGAAATACAACAATGAGGGCGGATGAAAACAGTACCGGTAGTTGCGAAGTGCATACGCTTTTAATGTCTCCAAACTCTTTTGCCCTTACTAAAACTGGAATTAGTGAACAAAGAAGGGGGATGAGATATGTATAATCTGTGTACTCACTACCGAAACTGTGAACGGAGCTTATAACCCCCCCTCTTGTCACAAAGGTTGCAAAAAGGACGGAAGTAAAGGTCAGGTATGCGAATATTTCTCTGTGCTTTCTCAGATGGAAGTAAAGGGTTAGAGTTAACCACGGCAGGAGCGAAGAATTTTCCACCGGATCCCATCCCCAGAATCCGCCCCATCCAAGGGTTCTGTATGCCCACCAACCTCCAATGATGATGCCAAGAGTGAGAGAGAGCCACGATAATCTCGCTATCTGTTCCTGTTCAGAACCTGCCTGTTCAGAACCTGAGAGGATGACGGAGAACAGGAGGGCCGAAAGAGAGTATGCTAGGAAGACTATCGGAGGATGAATTACCATTTCCACCGTCCTAAGAAGAGGATTTAAACCGTAGCCATTGTTGGGATTGTAGGGAAGCACAACGAAGGGGTTAGAGAAAAAAGTGAGGATGAACAACAAGTATGAAGTGAAAGCCGTCATAGTCAGGGCAGCCTTTACCTTTGTCCAGTCCTTTTTACCTGCTGACAAAAACAGAGACGTAACGAGGAGATTTAAAAATGTCCATAGCAGCAAACTCCCCTCTTTACCAGCCCACACGGCACTCAGCTTGTAGATTGCGGGCATTTCGACATTTGAGTTGACATACACATACCATATAGAAAAGTTATCTGTGATGAAGTAGTAAACCAGAAGCAATAATGCCGCCAAACAGGCAGATGTGGATGTATACAACAGGTTCTCAGCTATAACCGCATTACCAAGTTTCCCATTCCTTAAAGTAATCAAAAACATCAAAGCTGAAAGTACTGCTGCCAGTGAAGAAAACATGAGCAGTAGATTCCCGATCTCCAATTAACCACCTGTGTACTCCGTATGACACTTTCTTAAAATTTTTTCTGCGTACAGAGTGCCATTATCCCAGTCACCGACGACAACAACTTCGGAATCGTATTGCTGCACCTTTCCTCTGTATATAACTTCTATTTCTGCTTTCCCATCAGTCAGTTTGAAAAAGGTAACGTTGTCTCTCACCCTTAGATCGCTCATTTTGCCAACAACCTGAACGTTGTACGCATTATTCATGTTCAGTAGTTCTGAGGGGGTGATGTAAGGAGAGATGTTATGGTAGAGGACGATAATGGCTATTGCTATGAATGTTAGAAGTGCTGCAAGGCTGACCTTTTTGCTACCCATGAGTTTAGTGGAAATTGAAGGGCATTAAAAGAGTATCGTAAGTTTAAAAAACCAGCGTGCTGAGGTGTTAAAAGCGGGGGTTGCCGAGCGGTCAAAGGCGCGGGATTTAGGGTCCCGTCCCGTAGGGGTTCGAGGGTTCGAATCCCTCCCCCCGCACTTTTCATGTGGCTTCAAAGAGAGAAAAGTAAGCGAAGCAGTTATTAACACCTATTTTTTCTTTCACTGTTGATGGACTCTCCCTTCATAGTCTTCTGGGAGCTTACGAGGGCGTGCATGCTCGCCTGCAAGCATTGCAGAGCTAAAGCTATCAGAAAGCGAAATCCTGCCGAGTTAACGACGGAAGAGTGCTTTAAAGTTGTCGAACAGCTTTCGGAATTCAATCCAAAACCTTTACTCATCATAACAGGTGGAGACCCGCTAATGAGGGAAGATGTTGCTGAAATCATCTCTTACGCATCTCAAAAGGGTTTCAGGACTGCCATAGCCTTCAGCGGAACCGAGAAGGCTACTTCGGAAAAGCTGAAGGAGTTAAAGGAAGCTGGGATTGCGAGAATTGCTGTGAGCATTGATGGCAGTAATGAGGAGAAGCACGACTCTTTCAGAGGTGTTAAAGGTACTTTCAGAATGAGCATGAGGATTATTGAGAATGCCAAGAAAGCAGGCGTTCCCTTCCAAATCAACACGACTGTTACGAAAGATAACATCCCAGATTTACCGAATATAGCCCGGCTCTGCCTTGAAACAGGGGCGACAATGTGGGATGTATTCTTTGTGGTGCCGACCGGAAGGGCAAAGGCCGAGATGATGCCTTCTCCGCAGCAATTTGAGGATGTTCTCTGCTGGCTTTATGATCTGAGCAGGAAAACCGGTTTAAATGTGAAAAGCTCCGCAGCAACCCATCTAAGGAGGATCGAACTCATTAGGGATAGAGGAGAGATGCCGTCAGTAAGTGAACTTTACTGGCAGTTACTTAAAAAGATCGAGGACTTTCCGAAAGGAAAAGCCGTGAAGCTGGTTGCAGGCGGTCATGGAAGAAGCCTGAGCACAGATGGAATACGTAGGGCAGCAGGCATAACAGATGGTAGAGGAATGCTTTTCATAAGTCACATCGGTGAGGTTTATCCCAGCGGCTTTCTGCCTTTAGTTGCGGGTAACGTGAGAGAGAAGAGTGTGGTCGAAATCTACTCGACCTCTGAAATCTTCGTCAATTTAAAAGATCCGGACAGGCTGAAAGGCAAGTGTGGAGTGTGTGAGTACCGTAAAATCTGCGGAGGGAGTAGAGCAAGGGCGTATGCAATGACTGGGGATTATTTAGCCGAAGAGCCATGCTGTATTTACATCCCAAGCACATTCAGATCTTAGAAAACCTTCCGTCATCCTTTCTACTATCCATTCTGTGAATTCTCTTTTCAATCCATCCTGTCCTCTCAACTCTGCAGAAGTCAAATTCAGGTATGCACGGTTTTATGTCGAGCAGAGGTGTACCATCAAGTATATCCACATTCTCGATGTAAAGAATATTCTCCTCAACTCCGTTCAATTTGACAACAGATAGGCCTATTGGATTAGGCCTGCTTGGTGCTCTTGTTGCAAAAACACCCCTTAGCTCATCATCAAGAAAGGGCTTAACGAGCAGCAGCTTTTTCCTGGCAAGATGGAAGTGGTAAATCAGAATGATGTGCGAGAAACCGTCAAGATCTTTCAGGCCGTCAACGTACTCTGGAAAGATTTCTACGAGTCCCTTTACCCCCTTTGCCGCTGCAGCCTGTATTGGTGTCCCCTCAGGCTTTTTAAATGGAGAGTGAACGATACCAATGGGATTGTAACAGATTTCCATATCGGGCATTTAGCATATGACTATTTCAACTTTAATTCAACAATTGCCGAATCATCTTTCGACTATCCGTTAACTTTATAAATGATGTTGTAACTTTAAGCTTGTGGAGTTTCGCAGCATCGCAGAGAGGATATGCGGGAATATAGTTCTGGCTGAGAGTTCGGGAGAAGCTATGAGGAAGTGGAGAGGCATATTCAGTGCAACTCAGAGTGAGGTTGCTAAGAAACTTGGAATTTCAGCATCCGTAATCAGTGACTACGAATCAGGAAGGAGATCTCCGGGCATCAGTTTCGTAAAGAGGTTTGTACTGTCTCTTCTTGAACTGGACAGGGAGAGAGGTTATCCAACGCTTTCGAAATACAGACACATCATTGAATCAGACAGCAAGGCAATCCTCGATATGGTTGAGTACTCAAAAGCTGTATCGGTTGAGGATTTCTGCAGTGCTGTGGAGGGTGAAGTGATGAATAATTTTGAGAGACTAATTCACGGCCATACATTTGTTGACAGCCTTGTTGCCATAATGTCCTTCAACGCCTTCGATTTTTACAGACTTTATGGCTTAACAAGCGAGAGGGCGATTGTTTTCACTCAAGTGTCAACTGGGAGGTCGCCGATGGTCGCTGTTAGAGTTTCGAATCTGAAACCTGCTGCGGTTGTTCTTCATGGTATTGATGCTGCAAACGTGGATGGTGTTGCTGTGAAGATTGCCGAAATTGAGAGGATTCCACTGATCGTTACTGAAATGGAGATTGATAAAATGATAAAAAGGTTGAGGAGGAAGTTTGCATGATTGGAATAGTATCTTACGGAAGTTACATCCCGAAGTTCAGGATAAGGGTTGAGGAGATTGCGAGAGTTTGGGGAGAGGATGCAGAGAAGATCAAGGGCGGTTTGGGGGTTTACGAGAAGTCCGTGCCGGGTATGGATGAAGATGCTGCAACAATAGCGGTTGAGGCTGCGAGAGAAGCTATAAGTAGAGTCAGCATTGACCCTTCGGAGATAGGGGCGGTTTTTGTTGGGTCGGAAAGTCATCCCTATGCAGTAAAGCCGACAGCTACGATAGTCGGTGAGGCTATTGGAGTGGGAAATGACTATTTCTCAGCCGATCTTGAGTTTGCCTGCAAGGCTGGCACTGCTGGAATGCAGATCTGCTATGCGATGGTCAAGGCCGGGATGATTAAGTATGGTTTGGCCATAGGCTCAGACACAAGTCAGGCAAGGCCGGGAGATGCTTTGGAGTATGCCGCGGCAGCAGGTGGCGCTGCTTTTATTATTGGCAGTAATCCAATAGCCGAGATCGAGGCAACTTACTCCTACACATCCGACACCCCAGATTTCTGGAGGAGGGATCTGCAGCCCTACCCAAGTCATGGTGGTAGGTTTACTGGCTTACCAGCATACTTCAGACACGTAACTTCTGCAGCTAGGGGTTTGATGGAGAAGCACGGATATAAGCCAGACGATTTTGACTACGCAGTATTCCACATGCCCAATGCCAAGTTCCCTGTTAGAGCTGCTAAAATGCTAGGATTCAGTACTGAAAAAATCAATCAAGGGCTTGTTGTCAGGGCTATAGGGAACACATACTCAGGCTCATCGCTGCTTGGCCTGTGTGCCACACTTGATGTTGCCGAGCCCGACGAGAGAATTCTGCTTGTCTCCTTCGGCTCAGGAGCGGGAAGTGATGCATTCGCCATCAGGGTTACGGATAGGATTGAAGACTATCCGAGAGAGCCTGCGGTGTGGGACAAGATCGAGAGGAAAGTGTATGTGGATTATGCGATTTATCTCAAACACAGGAGGAAGATAAAGGCATGAGGAGAGTGGCAGTTGTTGGGGTTGGATACAGCCAGTTTGGAGAACTCTGGGACAGAGGATTCAGGGACATAGTTCTGGAGGCAGGAGCAGAGGCTTTAGCTGATGCTGATTTAGAGGGAAGAGAGATAGAGGCAATGTATGTCGGGAACATGAGTGGCGGCAGATATCTTGGACAGGAGCATATAGCTGCGCTTATCGCAGACTATGCAGGCTTGGCTGAGTTCGGCATTCCAGCCACGAGGGTTGAGGCTGCAGATGCAAGTGGGGGTTTGGCGGTGAGACAGGCTTACATGGCTGTAGCTTCTGGTTTGCATGACATCGTTATCGCTGCAGGAGCTGAGAAGGTCACCGACGTGGGAGATCCAATGGAGATCCTCTCTGCCTCGGTTGATATGGAGTGGGAAAGGTTTGTAGGGGGGAATCTCCCCGCCCTGTACGCCATAATGGCCAGAATGCACATGGAAAGCTTTGGAACAACAGAGGAAGATCTGGCGATGGTAAGTGTAAAAAATCACAGGAACGGTGTCAGGAATCCAAAAGCACAGTTCAGAAGAGAAATAAGGGTAGAGGATGTCCTGAAATCTCCCTACGTTGCCGATCCCCTGAAACTTCTGGACTGTGCTTCCATAAGTGATGGTGCCGCTGCAGTGATACTTGCAAGCGAGGAAGTGGCGAGGAAGATTACTGACACACCTGTTTACATTGAGGCATGCACCCAGGCGAGTGACTACATTGCTCTGCACAGCAGAAAGGATGTTCTGATGATGAAGGCTGTTGTTAAAGCAGCGAGAGAAGCGTATAAGCTTGCAGGAATTAAGGCGAAGGATGTTCAGGTTGCAGAGGTTCACGATTCCTTCACGATTGCCGAAATTCTTGCATACGAGGATCTGGGTTTTGCAGAGAAGGGGAGGGGGGCGGAGTTGATCAGGGAGGGTGTGACGGAGATCGATGGAGATCTGCCAGTGAATCCTTCGGGTGGCTTGAAAGCATGCGGACATGCTGTCGGGGCTACTGGCGTGAGGCAGATTGTGGAGCTGACCTTACAGCTTAGAGGAGATGCTGGGAAGAGGCAGGTTGATGCAGAGAAAGGTTTGGCGTTGAACGTTGGAGGGACAGGAGCGACTGCTGTGGTATCAATCCTTGGGAGGTGATAGTTTGGTTCCGAGATTCTGGAGAAAGATAAAATACAGGTATGATCTGAGGGGTAGCTACTGCGAGAACTGCGGGAACTATCACTACCCTCCCAGAAACTTCTGTCCAGTCTGCAGAAGGAGGGGGAGGGTTAGGGAAGTTAAACTTCCCGATGAGGGCAGAGTTCTGAGTTACACTGTCGTAAGGGAAGGTGAACCGTGCGTTGTTGCCCTTATAGAGCTTGACAACGGAGTAAGGATAATATCACAGCTTTCCTGCGATCCCGGTGAAGTGAGAACGGGCATGAGGGTGAGAAAGGCCTTCAGAAGATATGGAGAAGATGGAGAGGATGGAATAATCAACTACGGAACAAAATTCGTTCTTGCAGATTAATTCCTTACATTTTTTCTGAAAAGCCGGTATATCTGCTTAGCCTGCTTCTCTCCTATTCCGTCAACTCTCATGAGCTCTGCAACACTTGCATTTGCAACTCTCTGAACGGTCCCAAAGCTTTCAAGCAGCTTTTCAGCCTTCTTCTCTCCTATACCGGGAATAGCTGTCAGCATCGCTATTTCCGGCCTTTCAGCCTTTTTCAGTCTTGGTAGTATCTTCAACTCTCCCTTCGTAAGCCTTGTATCAATCGCCTTCAGTGCAAGGCAGAAATCACCCTCGCTGGTAAAAATCAGCGGCACTATCTGCCCCTGAACGTTCTTCACAGCTATTGAAACTATGGCTGATATGACGGCACCTCTGTTAAACATCCTCTCCTCAAGAGCATCATCAAGGTCTCCGACAATGGCGAGAAATGACAGCGGATATTTTGCAGACAAGGCATGGCACTGCCTAAATATTCTGCCATCGGCAATGGAATTCAGAAAATCGTTAACCTCCTTTCTCTCCACTGCAACCTCGTAATTTCCGTGCCTCACTACATAATCTCCAGTTTCGAGTCCTTTTACGACAACATCAACTCCAAGCTTTCTCAGCTTATCAACGATCCTTTTCGGTTCTCTGCTGTCAGCGTAAATCATAGGTACTTCTTCACTGTCTCAAGAAGCTCTTGCATTCTGAAAGGCTTCTTCAGAACATCCACCGCCCCTGCAGCAAGTATTTCCCTTCCTCTTCTCGATGCGAATGCTGTTATAGCAATAACCTTTGTATCAGGCTTTATTTTCAAAATATGCCTTGTAGCCTCAACCCCGTCAATTTCGGGGAGTTCTATATCCATCAGAACAAGATCGGGCTGATAAGATCTGAACTTTTCAATTGCCTCTCTCCCATCGCTCGCCTTGATAATTTCGTAACCTGAGAGCATATGTTCAAAAATCTCAAGCAGATCGGGCTCGTCTTCAACCAGAAGTATTTTCATTCCTCATCCCCCGGAGGAGTTTCCTAACCTCTTCCGATTCCAACCAGCCTTTCTCAAGCTCCACTATGATTGATTCTATTTTATTTACAGCTTCAAAAATCTTTCCCCTAGTCTCATCATCACATCGCATCTCTACTATTCCCGTAATAACCGCAAGCGGATTTCTGATCTTGTCAACCAGTATTGCAAACTGCTCTATATTTCGGTCTATCTGCATAAGCGCCCTTTCCCTCATTTTTTCAAGTTCAATTGTGTTGATGGCAAGCGCAATATCATCTGCAAGGGTTTGCAGCAACCTGACCTCTTCGTTGCTTATCCTGATTTCAGAGTAAATCGCCATAACACCAAGGAGTTTTTCATCGTGCATAATCGGGAAAACGTAGCAGTTATAGCCATTGTGGGTATTGGAGTGCGGACAACTTCGTGGGTGCTCATCCCTGTAAGTCACAACTGGTCGCCTCTCTTTAACGGCTCTCTCAACACAGTGCATACCTCTCTCCAGTTCCTGTTTAACGATTTCGAGATTTATTCCTGATGTGCTGATGAGATTAAGCTTTTCATTTCTGTAAATTGCTATCCATGCGTAACTGCTGTACTCTCCGATCTCTTTCACAGCCATTCCAATAAGTTTCTGCAAGTCCTTTTCTCTCACGATCAACTCATTAACGTGGTTTATTGTTCTGAGAAGTTTATTAGTCCTCTTAAGCTCGTTTTCAAGTCTTTTTCTTTCCGTAATATCTCTGAAATTGGCGATAAACCCAGTGAATTTACCATCTTTTATAAGAGGCCTTATATTACCTTCCACATATTTTGTCTCCCCGTACTTTGTTGTAAATTTAAATTCAAGTCCGTAGAGATTTTTTCTCTCTCTGAAAGCTTCGTTATATTTCCTGAATACATACTCTGCCTCTTCTTTGGAGAAAAAACATCTGAAATTTTTGCCGATGACTTCGTCTCTACTGTATCCAGAAAGTTTTTCAAATTCCCTGTTAACTTCAACGAAGTTCCCTTCGAGATCCGTAACTACGATCATATCGAGAGAGTTGCGGAAGAAATCTCTGTACTTCCTCTCGCTCTCGACGATCTCCTCTTCCATCCTCTTCTTCTCGGATATGTCTCTGACAACAAGGAGAATCGCTGGCCTCCCGTTGAAGGTTATGAAGCTTGCACTTGCTTCTACATCTCTGACACTTCCATTTGGTAAGACAAATTTCTCTTCAATAGGAGGAGCGATCGTTTCGTTTCTTATCATCTTGATTACCCTCTCTCTCACAAGGTCAACGTAGTCAGGATGTATGAAATCCAACACGGGTAAGCCGACCATATCCTCCGGTTTGTCGAATCCAGAAAGTTCTGCGGCACGTTTGTTTGCAAATACGATTCTTTGTCCGTCATGAACGACGATGGCGTCCGGACTCAGTTCCACAAGGGTGCGGTACATCTGTTCACTCTCTTTTAGTTTTTTCTCAACTTCTTTTCTTTTCGTGATGTCTCTCAGAATATAGATCTTGAAATCGCCAGATTCTGAAGTTCTTACTTCGTACGTTCTCCCATTCCTTTCAATTTCGGTAGTGTCAGCGGGTAAATAATCACGAATGTTCATACCATCGCAAAATCCGAGCTTTCTGGCTGACCTATTTAGCGCGATTATCTTACCATCTTTGTCTGTAATTATCATCGGGTCAGGTATTATTTCGATGTCAATGTCCATTGATAAAGTTTTGTATTAAAAATATAAAAAAGTTTCAGTATGATAGATCAAAGCACGTATATCGCTGGCTTACCTGGAATTGCGACTCTCTTCTTCTCGTCTGGGACTTTTGAGGAGTCGAGCGAGAGCTTCAATCCTGTCTCAGACTCAATAAAATCAGAGTTTTTCTCAATGAGCTCCTTTTCATTTAGAATTACAAGTTTCTTCCTGTCCTTGAATACTCTCTTTACGAAGTTCGTAACTTCCTTTCCTATCTTCCTCATTTCTTCGTCCTGCATGAGCTTTTTAATCGCCTCCCCAACATCCTTGCTATCAATCACAACCTTAGCAGCCTCAATTTTCCACTCATCTGCAGGGTGGATGTAAACCTCCTTGGCTCCTTCAACGAACTTCTTTACCTCCATTATATCCTCAATCAGTCTTTTCAGATACTCCTCGGCCATCTCCGCCTCCTCGTTAATCTTGGACTCGTCAAACTCCGGATATGATTCAAGGCTGACAAAGCTATCGTGCTTCAGATGCCAGAGATCCTCGCATATGTGGGGGGCGAAGGGGGAGAGCAGCTTCAGCCAGTCGTCAAGGATTATAACAAGATTCTCTCCTCCTCTTCTCAGATACCATCTCACATCGTTCATAACTTCAAAAAAGGCTGCGTTCACGGCTCTTCTTGTCTGCAGTTTATCCATGGCATCTCTCACTTCCCTTATTGCTCTTTGCATTCTGCTAACCAGCCAGCGATCGAGCATTGTCATCCTCTGCTGCTGTTTGAGATAGTGATCTTTTACAAGAGAGTAAAACCTTCTCAGGTGGTTGGCGAGTCCTTCCACCTCCCTGCTCTTCCAGTCCGCATCGCTGTCATATTCGGCAGCGTGCAGTATGTAGAGTCTCGTTACATCTGCCCCGTACTGCTGGACAGCCCTTTTCATCGTCAGCAGTGGTCCTTTGCTCTTGCTCATCTTTTTCCCTTCAAGGCTGACGTAGCCGTTAACTGCGATGGCTCTCGGCCATTTTTCCGGCGGGAAGATTGCAACGTGATGAAAGAGGTAGAAGAGCAGGTGATTTGCTACTAGATCTTTTCCACTGCTTCTCAAATCAACAGGATACCAGTACTCAAAGTCTGCCCTTATCCTCTCCACAACATCTTTTTCAAGCCCAGCAGAGTTAGCAGCACTCTCAGCATTTCCCTTTCCGAGCAACACGTAGTCGAGGAATTCGTTAGTCATATTTTCAGCTTTCAAAACACCCTCGTTAATGTACTTGGCAAGTATGTAGTAAGCCATGTAGATTGTCGAGTCTGAAAGGCTCTCTATCAGCCACTCCTTGTCCCACGGTATCCTTGTCCCCAAACCTTTCCTGCGGGCACAGGCCTTGTCCTTCAACCACTCAATCTTGTTCCTGAACTCCTCCTTGTAGTAGTTAGGGATTATGCGCATGTTTTCGAGATGATTCAGAACCTTGTTTTTCCACTCCCTGTTTGAGTAGTTCAGGAACCACTGATCTCTGACAACCTTAACAACGCACTTCGTCCCGCATCTGCACACAACAGGCTTCTCGCTGAACTCGTAAAAAACATCGGCAAGACCTGCTTTTATCAGATCCTCGTGTATCTTCTCTTTGGCCTCAGAGACCTTCATCCTTGCGTAGTTCATCGTGTTTTCAAGCATTACGCCTGTGTGGTACTCCTTTTTGTAGAGTGTCTTTGTTGCCTTCTCCAACAACTCAACATCCTTCTGACTCCTGACTCCAAGCTCCCTCGCGATTTCTTCAGCTGGAACTCCTTTCAATTCTGATGTTCCAATCAATACTATTGGTTTAAGGTTTTCAACAACGCTTCTGTCAATCCCAAACTCCTGCAACCTTTTCTCATCCCTCTTCAAATCCTCAATGGCTGCGTAGTCGTAAGGAGCATGGGCCGGAACACTCATAACGACTCCGGTGGCATTATCCGTATCAACAAAATCGGCAGGTAGAATCGGGACCTTTCTGTTCACAAGCGGAACAGTGACATACTTCCCTATATACTCTCTCGCATCTACCTCTCTGATCTGCTTAACTGACTTCTCTGTGTAAGTGAGCTTCTCGTAGGCTTCCCTGCTGACAAACCACTTTTCTCCATCAACTTCGGCAATGACATACTTCGTCGGCTTGACCCAGATATTGGTAACCCCAAATATAGTTTCAGGACGGAGAGTGGCGCAGGGGAAAACCAAATCTTCATCCTCAAGCTTGAACTTGATTACCGTGAACTCCACAATAGTTGCTCCCTCACCCATTAGCAGATCATGATCCTCAACCGGATTCTGGTCGTGGGGGCAGTACCTGACAGGATGCGTTCCCTTGACAATCAGCCCCATCTCCTTCAGCTTCCAGTACTGCCATTCAATGAACCTCTGATATTCCTCATCTGTTGTCGTGAAAACCCTCCTCCAGTCAATGGAGTACCCAATGTTCTTCAAAGCCTGAAGAGCCTCTCTGGAGAAATATTCAACAATTTTTTCTGGGGTAGTTAGTTCAAGAAGGTCTTCGAGTGGAACATCGTGATACTTCGTGTACACCTCGATTGTCTTCTCATCTCTCTTTGCTATCAGTTCAGCAAGACCTATAATGGGCGTGCCAGTGACATGAAAGCCGAGGGGGAAGAGGACGTTATAGCCTTTCATCCTCATGTATCTAGCAAAAGCATCTCCAATCGTGAGCGTCCTCGTATGACCTGCGTGAAGATTACCGTTAAGGTATGGGTAGGGAATTGTTATGAAAAACTTCTGACGATTATCTGGATCAGCCTCAAAAATTCTTGATTCCTGCCAAACTTTTTGCCACTTCTTCTCAATTTCTCTGAAATCCGCCATGCGGTTGCCTTGGTTGATGGGATTAAAAATTTTGTCAGTCGAGCTTGTATCCAAGCTTCTCGCAAAGCTCCCTTCTCTGCATTCTCTCTTCATCATTTTCGATCCTTATGACGGCAGCACCGTCAACCGCTCCAAGCACAGCTCTTCCAAGCTCTGTTTCAGCTACAATAATCTCAATGGGATTTGCTGAAGCCACAAATACGTTGCAGACCGCAGGATGCAGCTTTATCGTATTCAGAACGTTTATCGGGAAAGCATTTGATGTTACAACGACAAAAACGTGGCTTGCTGCAATTCTCAGTGCGTTCTCCGCAGCGAGCTTCTTCAACTCTTCGTCGTTGCCCGTCACTCTTACAAGTTTCGGTGCAGCCTCATTCATCGCTACGGCAACTTTTATACCTGGCACTGCAGTTAGCAGAGCCCTGAACAGGTCATCCACGGTAAAAACGGAGAAGTTTGCCTGACCGACAATTATCTGATATTTCAGGTCAGGGTTCAGAATCTCAACTCTCTCAAGTTTCATGCAGCTTTATTCATTTTGCTGAATTTATGTGTTTGGGTTTGTTCAAAGATTGCCCAAACACTCTTTCCAAGTTCGCTATTTACCCAGTTGCTGCCTGATTTCATCCTCAACTCTCCTCTTAGCCTCAAATCCTATGAGACGCTTTGCTTCCTCAGTATCAGCCTCAAAGTTTCTTGTGTGGGTTTCACTTTTTCTCGGATTCTCAATCAGCGCAATATCTACGTCGGAGTATTTTTCACGAGTTTTGCGATGTCCAAGACGGAAAGACTCTCGCCCCCTGCAAGTGTTGAGATGTTAAAACCTTCAGGTAGCTTTTCAACTGCCGTTACAAACGGTTTGCCCTGTAAACCCTTTCCATAAACTGTTATTGGGTATCCTATCAGAGCCTGCGCGCAGAATCTGTGAGTTACAACCCCAAAGTAGAAGTCGAAGTCAAAGCGTGTTGCCATCTTCCCCTTGGTTTCATCGGTTGTTGCGCCTGTAACGATGGCCACCCTAACATCAGATACAGGCAGTCCCCACTGTTTATGAGCGAGATACATGTTGTTAATATCATTGCACTTGCTCATATGGTAGAAGCTGCCTGCCATATGGGGGTGTGGAACAATATCTCTACCTCCCTTGTATTCAACCTCGTAGAAACCCTCTGGAATAGGATACTCCGGTGCTCCGTAAACTCCGGTTGTCGTCGCGGCTATAAAGTAGGTCTCAAGCAGATTATTTTCCTTTAAAGCCCAAAGAAGGTTTAGAGTGGAGACGTTGTTGTACTGGGTGTAAACAGCTTTCTCCCAGCTTATCTAAGAATACGGGCTGAAGGTTGGGCGGCAAGATGTAGAATTGTGTCGGGCTTATAAACTCTGATGAGCATATTTACGAATTCTCTAGAAGTCAAATCTCCCTCAACAAAAGATACCCTACCCAGTTCTTCGACCCTCTTTTTTCTTTCTCCCGGAGACAGGATGGGGTTTGCCGAAACAGACCCGATTTCTTCCACCCACTTTCTTCTTGCAAAGTTGTCCACTCCCACCACTCTTTCATCATAGAAAGTTTCTGCAAGCCTAAGAAGAACTGGCCATCCTACGTACCCATCCGCACCTGTTACCAGTATTGCCTCAATCACACCTCCATTTTGTTGTTACTTTCAGTAGTAGCAAAATATTTAAGGTGCAAAATTGAAACAATGGACGACGTTGAAAGAGTTTTGGAAAAACTCGGCTTAAGCGCTTATCAGGCAAAAGCTCTGATTTCACTGCTAAAATGCGGAGAGGCAAAGGCATCGGAAGTTAGTGAGCTCAGTGGAGTTCCGAGGGCTAAGGTTTACGAGGTTCTGGATCAGCTTGCCGATCTTGGACTGGTTGATAAAATTCCCACCCGCCCAGTCAGATTCAGAGCAAGAAATCCTGAGGAAATCACTCAGAGGCTTAGGAGAAACATAACGATGGAGTATGAAGATAAAATCGGTTTTTTGATAAGGTGCAGGAAGAACTCGTGAAAGAGTTTGCTTCTGTATATTCTCCCTCCGGTTTTCGTCCTAAGGAGCTTATAAGAGTTGTTAGTGTGGGAGAAGCAAGTGAGAGGGAGACGAGGATTATGTATGCTGAATCAAAAAGGGAAATAAACGTGATATCGAGAAGCTTTGAATATTATCCCAAAGTTAGAAAAGAGTTGATTGAGGCATCGGAAAGAGGTGTTGAGATAAAAATCCTACTTCTCGGTCACAGATTCGTTGATGAGAGAACGAGGAAAGTGCAGTCTGAGGTAATGAAGATGGTCAGATCGGACATAGAAGCGGAAATAAGACTTAGCAAAACATCCTTACCGCTTAGGGGGAGCATAGTTGATCCGAGCTACGACTACAGGACAGGAAAAGCGATATTTGTTGTTGAAGATCCGGAGATGCCCCTTTATCTGCGAGATGCAGCCGTGACCGAAAATCCCAGCTTGGTTGCGGGAATGAAGAAGTATTTCGATCTGATATGGGAATACGAGACGATAACCGATAATACCCAAAAAACTTAACTGTCCTGCCGTGTTAATTTTTTTGTGCACGTATTTGGCCCTGTACCATCCAGAAGACTCAGAAGAAGCCTCGGAGTGAATAACATTCCCTTCAAGTACTGCAGCTATTCCTGCGTTTACTGCCAGCTTGGTAGGACTGATAAGCTCACAGTAGAGAGAAGAGAGTTCTTTGACCCTCAACTCATCTTTAAAGAAGTCAGGAGAAGAGTGGGAGAGGTTGGTGAGGTAGACTACATCTCCTTTGTCCCTGACGGAGAACCGACTCTCGATGCAAACCTCGGTGTTGAGATAGAGTTGTTGAAAGAGCTTGGCAGAGTTGCGGTGATAACCAACTCCTCCCTGCTGTTTCGCGAGGATGTGAAAGCTGATCTGCTCGAAGCTGATCTCGTTTCACTGAAGGTGGATGCCGTTGAGGAGAAGGCGTGGAGAAAAATCAACCGTCCTCACAGGTCTTTGAACCTTGAAAAAATCCTTGATGGAATGCTGAGATTTGCTGAAGAATACACAGGTATCCTTATCACCGAAACTATGCTGATTGATAGCTGTGCGACACTGGAGAGTGTTGAAAAGATAGCAGAATTTCTGGGTATGCTTAAACCCCACACAGCCTACCTCGCAATCCCAACCCGTCCCCCAGCAG
Organism: Archaeoglobi archaeon; assembly: GCA_029259335.1. Taxonomy (GTDB): domain Archaea; phylum Halobacteriota; class Archaeoglobi; order Archaeoglobales; family Archaeoglobaceae; genus Archaeoglobus. The sequence continues at coordinate 7,341 of JAPDIY010000021.1, read as the reverse complement.
AGAAGGTAAGAGGTGTAAGCATGGATTTCATACTCGAAGCAAAGCGGATCTTTGGTAAATACGTTAACACTGAGCTTCTGATTGAGGCTGAAAGCGGTGAATTTGCTATAAAAAGCAGGGAAGATGTACTATCTATTGCATCGGTGCATCCGCTGAGAGAAGATGTTCTTGCGGGATATTTGAAAAAGCTGAATCTCAGGATTGAAGATCTGGCTGATGAACTTGAAAAGGTTGAATTTGGTAGCGTAAAATATTATAGAAGAAAAATTTAGTGGAACTCCCATTCGATAAACGGCTCCTCAAGATCAACCATTGCGTTGACCATAAGCTCGACAAGTCCGCCATAGTATATGCTGCACTTCTCTGGGGCGTTGTAATAGTCGAGCATGTCTCTTATTGCACCCTTGCAGTTGCTGCACGGAGCGCATAGATATTTGTTTATCTCAGGCGATATGCAGTCTTTGAATGCTTCAAGCGTTTGCTTGAACTTCATTCTTGCCGCAACAGCACTTCTCCACTCAGGGAAGTTCATAGATTGCATTATTGCGAAACCGCTCCCTCCACCGCAGCAGTAGTTGTATACACCATGAGGTTCCATCTCTCTGAACTGGGGACAGAGTTCGCGCAGTATCTTTCTCTGCGGCTCGACCACACCCATCAGTCTTACCATGTTGCAGGGGTCGTGGAGTGTTACGGGGAAGTTGTTCTTCTCTGGATCGAAGTTGATCTTCTTCTTTCTCACTATGTCCCAGAGTATTGGCATGCAGCTTTCCCTCGGTATATTGTATTCATCGGCTAAAACTCTATCTGCTACAACCGATATTGCTTTGTGGGCATGCCCACACTCTCCGACAACAATTTTGTCAACCTCAAGTTTGGCTGCGATTTCAGTATGTTTCGTCGCAACTCTTGCAAGCTGCACATCGTCGTACCACACTCCGTAGTTGACCGCATCGTAAGCAACCTGTTCACTGCTCAACGTCCAGCTTATTCCAGCCTCCTCAAAAAGAATTGCAAATGCTGCGGGGTTTTCGGGCCAGCTAAGATACTCTCCGGCGTTATGAATGAGCAGTATTTCTGCACCCTTCTCGTCCACAGGTATCTTTATCCTTCTTCCGAGCTTCTCCTCGATATCATCCTCTATGAACTCAATTATGTCTTTGAATCCATCCGGAGTCAGACCTGTAGAGGAACCTTTCTGCAAGTGCTGAACAGTTCCCAGTTCATGCAAAGCTTTTGGTGCAATTCCCATCTCCTGACTGAACAGCTTTCTTATCTCATGGCTTATAAGGCCATTGTCAACGCCAATTGGACATGTCTGAGTACATCTCCTGCATAGAGTGCATCTGTAGGCATCTTCAGCCAGCCTTATAATGGTGTTTGCGTTGAGATCTATATCTCCCGTGAACTTTGCCTTGATCTTTCCCCCAGGCGTCAGATACTTTTTAATTATCCTTCTCAGCACCTCTGCCCTGTAGGTCGGGCGGTAAATTTCTTTCCTTCCTGATGAAATATAAATCGGACATGCATCGCTGCAAGTCTGGCAGCGGGCACAGTATTCGACACTGAGCATCAGGGGCTGAAGGAAGGTCCAGTTGTTCTCCTTGTCGAGGAGCTTCTGCAATCCGCTCAGGAATTTTCTGACCAGCTCTTCTTCCTCTTCTTTTGTTTTTGGCTTCCATGGTAGATCAATTGCTATGTAGCCATCCAGATCCGTTACGTATTTCTCTCTCCAGTCTGGTGTTGGTTCGGTCAGTTCAGGTTCCTCTCCGGGCTTATCGTAGGGTGGGGGGAGGGGCATGAGATCGTCAAGCGTAAGCTTCACAAGCTGTTCAACCGGTTTTGAAATGTCCTCAATCTTCACATTCTCCTTAGCCATTCATATCACCTCACTTTTCCTCCTTTTTCCATACATCTATCTCATTCGGGCTGACCTTCAGCACCTCATCGGCCCACGTCATCCCTGGCTTCATGTGTGGAGCACTCCAGCTAATTCTGTATCCCAGCACTTTTTTCACCTCTTTTTCGATCTCTCCACCCCTCAGGTTGGGTTCATCCTCCCACAGCACCTTGTGGTAGGTGAAGTACTTTCCAAAGAAGTGCGTCATCTTCGTGAAGGGTAAGTACAGGAAGAGAAGCGAGAGCAGAGTCACGTGGAGGATTGTAGCACCGCTTATGGACGGAAGCGGACTGAAGGTAATCAGCGACTTCATGAAAGCCCTTGCAACAGCAAAGTCCCCATCATACTGCCAGGCTGCTATTCCGGTAGCAACGACGGCTATGATGAAGAGCAGGTTGAAGTAATCAATTGGTGCGCTGTAGCTCCTCATTCCCTCATCTCCCAGCCTTCTGAAAAGCAAGCCAAGGCCGAAGATTAGCATAAGTGCCATTGCCAGAACGCCAACTATCCATGTGAGATAGTATATCAGTGGAGAAAGCCACGAGAGAAATCCAAGTTGCTGGACTGATGCAGCAGAAATCGGAAATCCTGCGATTTCAAAGATAGCACCAATGAAAACGAGAGCAAACCATGTCAGTATCAGATATATTCCGGTATGGAAGGGATACGTGAACCACCATAGCGGTCGCTTATGCTCGAAAACTCTTTTTATGAACAGCATTTCCATGAACATGTCCTTGAGTTCTCCTATAAGCGTAGTCTCTCTTGGCTTTTTCCACCAGTCCGCCTCTTCAAAATAGCTACCTCCATGCTCCGCTCTGCCTTTTTCGTGAGGCACTGGATAAAGCTCCCATCTCAGGTGTATTGGCATTGTTGCGTACTTTACCACCTTCGCAAGCACTACCAGTACAAAGACTGTAAATGAGAAATAAACCAGAGCTTGCAGCCATATCATGCTTACCACCTTGTCTTCTCCATCCTTCCTTAGGCAATATAAAAAATTTTTTCTTTTGGGCTTATCGAAAATCGTCTTGGCGGTAGTGGGTTTTCAGAAAACTTTATTTTTCTCCGCACACTGGCTGAGCCATGAAACTTCTGCTAATCCACGCTGATTACATGGAGTACGAGGTGAAGAAGAAAACAAAGCTTGCAGAACCTTTTGATGGTAAGGGAGAGAGGGTTGAGGAAGTTCTCGTCGCATTTACTTCAGTTGAAAAGGGAGATGACGAGGAGGTTGCCAGGAAGGCTGCTGCAGAAATAAGAGAAGTTGCAAGGAAGGTTGGGACTGAAAGAATAATGATCTATCCCTACGCTCATCTTTCTTCAAATCTTGCTGATGCTGATACTGCTGTCAGGCTTTTAAAGATTCTCGAAGCTGAACTTTCCGACTTCGAGGTTCACCGCTCACCCTTCGGCTGGTACAAGGCATTCAAGATATCCTGTAAGGGTCACCCACTTAGCGAGCTTTCAAGGGAGATTGGTGGTGAAGCTGAGGCAGAGATTACCAAGGCACTGAAGGATGAGGAGGAGAAGGTAGTTAGTTACTGGTACATTCTCACACCCGAAAAACAGCTTATTGAGGTTGAGAAGTTTGATTTTACGGGTCACGAGAAGCTTAGAAAGTTTGTGAACTACGAGATAGCGAAGAGAAGGGCTGTTGATGTTGTCCCTCCGCATGTCGAGTACATGCGAAGGCTTGAGATAGCTGATTACGAACCAGCAAGCGATTCGGGGCACATAAGGTACTATCCAAAGGGGAGGCTGATAAAAACCCTCCTCGAACAGTACATAACGAAAAAGTGTGTAGAGTATGGTGCAATGGAGGTAGAGACTCCAATAATGTACGACCGCAACCATCCTACACTGCGCAGGTATCTTGAGCGCTTTCCGGCGAGGCAGTACATAATCAGAGGAGACAAGAGGGAGTTCTTCCTTCGCTTCGCTGCCTGCTTTGGCCAGTTTTTAATGCTCTCAAGCTCCACCATTACCTATCGCAACTTACCGCTGAAAATCTACGAGCTAACACGCTATTCCTTCAGAAAGGAGCAGAGAGGAGAACTTGTTGGTCTCAGAAGGCTCAGAGCTTTCACAATGCCCGACATGCATACCATTGCTAAGGACATGGAGCAGGCAAAGCAGGAGTTCTTCAGCCAGTACAGGCTTTCGGTGGAGGTTTTGAAAGAGATAGGAATTGATCCTGCCGACTACGAGGTGGCTATAAGGGTTACAAGGGACTTTTACGAGGAGAACAAGGATTTCGTGCATAGCCTCGTTGATGTTTTGCAGAAACCCATACTGATCGAAATGTGGGATCACCGCTTCTTCTACTTTGTCCTGAAATTTGAATTCAACTTTGTGGATGCTCTTGATAAAGCATCTGCTCTCTCAACTGTCCAGATTGATGTTGAGAATGCTGAGAGATACAACATCACCTATGTTGACGCTGATGGGAAGGAGAAGTATCCATACATCCTGCACTGCTCAGTCAGCGGTGCGGTAGAGAGGGTTATGTACGCTCTGCTTGAAAAGGCAAAGTTCATGCTCGATGAAGGAAAGCTTCCAATGCTCCCCGTCTGGTTGAGCCCAACACAGGTAAGAGTTATTCCGGTCAGTGAGAGATATATGGAGGAGGCTGTTAAGATTGCAGAAAAAATCGAAAGAGAGGGTATCAGGGTTGATGTGGATGACAGAAATGAGACTCTGGGTAAGAGAATAAGAGACGCTCAGACGGAGTGGATACCTTATATCGCGGTGCTTGGAGAGAAGGAGGTGCAGAGCGGAAAGCTTACGGTAACTATCAGGGCGGAGTCAACGCAGAAAGAGCAGAAGAGGGCTGAACTGACAGTTGAGGAACTTGTGGAAAGGGTCAAGGGGGAGTGTGAGGGTAAGCCCTTCATGCCACTCCCGGTGCCAAAGCTTTTATCTACCCGCCCCAGCTTCAGGTGATAGTGGTGTCTGACAAAAAACACGGGAAAGGAGAAAGAAAAACAGACAAAGTTGAAGAAGAGTACAATATGGCCAAAGAGTTGAAGAAGACTCTGATACCTATAGCAATGGGAGTCGTTGCTGGAATTCTCTCTTTTTTGGCTACGGGAGAGATGAGGCAAAGAGATGCGTTCGGAATAATAATCCTCGTATTTCTGATCTACATCCAGAAGTTCATAATGCCAAAAATTGGTGTGGAACTTGAGGGTAAGGACTGGGCAGGGATAGCTTTTCTGACATTCTCAAGCTGGTACATAAGCTGGACAATAGCCCTTAATTGGTAAGATCCAAGGCAATTTTTGCTGTTTTCTCTATTATTTCTATCTCCTGAGTCTCGTCACCCATGAAGTATCCGTTTTCAACAACAATTCTTCCATCCACAATCACCGTATCAACGCATCCCGATGAAGCAGCATAGATAAGATTTGCAACAAGGTTGTGCTCAGGTTGCAAATAGGGCTTTTTTAGGTCTATTAAAACAAGGTCTGCAAGATATCCCTCGTCTATTACACCCGATTTAAGCCCAAAGGCTCTTGCTGCGTTGACAGTAGCAGCTTCAAATACCTCTTCGGCTTTCATAAGGGTTGGATCGCTGTAGTGGAATTTTTGCAGCAGGGCTGCGAATTTCATCTCTTCAAGCATATCGAGGTTGTTGTTGCTCGCTGCCCCATCGGTTCCGATGGTGAAATTGACTCCTGCCTTCTTCATCTCCTCAAATTTGATGGCTTTTCCAACGCACAGCTTCATGTTGCTCGCTGGGCAGTGCGAAACAGTAACTCCTCTCTTACCCAGAAGCTCGATTTCAGCATCCTCAAGCCACACGCTATGGGCAGCAATCAGTCTGCTGCTTAGGAATCCGATCTCGTCGAGAGCTTTGGTAATTGGTTTTCCGTGCTGCTTTTTGAAGTCTACAACCTCTTTCTCTGTCTCTGCAAGGTGGAAGTGGACAAACAAGTCCATCTCCTCAGCAATCTCCGCCGCCCTCCTAAGCCCATCGAGACTTACGGTGTAAACTGCATGCGGCCCAATTGCCCTGAGAACGTTGTACTTCTCAATCTCTTTCAAGTCTTTGAGAGCTTTTTTCAGGTTCTCTTCCAGAAGGTCAGGGTTGAAGAAGTCGAAGAAAGCAGCAGAAACGCATGCCCTTATTCCACACTCCTCAGCCGCCTTAGCTATTGCTGGTGGGAAGAAGTACATATCGTTAAAGAAGATAGTCCCACTTTTCAACATCTCTATACAAGCTAACTTCGTTCCCCAGTAAACTGCCTCACTGTCCAGCTTTGCTTCGAGAGGCCATATTTTCTTCTCAAGCCACTCGTGCAGAACCATGTCGTCAGCGTAGCTTCTGAAAAGAACCATGGCTGCGTGGGTGTGGGTGTTGAAGAGGCCGGGGATAACAGCTTTCTTTCTGCCATCAATCACAACATCGCTCTTGTCGGCAACATCACCAACAGCAGCGATTTTGTTCTCCTCAATCAGAACGTTGCCCTCAACAACCCCTTTCGGTGTTAGAACCTTAGCACCTTTTATCAGAGTCATCACAGATTCTTTTGGCATTCAAGATAAAATTTTTTCCACATTTCAAATTTTTGCTCTTCTCAACAGTAAAGAATTCGTAACAACACTGACACTGCTAATACTCATCGCAGCGGCACTCCACTCAGGGTCGCTTTTTTGTCGGGGGACACCACCACTTTCAATCGCTATATCAGTAGGCTTCAATGGCACAAACATTAAATACATAATGAGATGAGACGAGAAACAAGGGCTCGTGGTCTAGTGGTTATGACGCCTGCCTCACACGCAGGAGGTCGGGGGTTCGACTCCCCCCGAGCCCATTATTGCCCTCTATTCTTAAAATTTTAAGTTCTGCTGGTTGCTCAGTCCTCAAATAGTCCAGCAGTTTGTTTATAGTCTCTGAAAAGCGATTTCTTAAGTATTTTCTAAGAAATATATAGTTCTCTCTTGAAATTCTGATATGTAAATTAACCCTTCTGCGTTTGTTTTTTGCCAAAATATCCCTTCTGAAAGTTGATTCAGTATATGTTCCAGATTGTTCCATGTGGAACATAGAGCACAGGATGTATATGTAACCATAGGAACAAAAATTGCCGATGAAAGCCACGGAAAGCAAGATTCCGTAAAAGTAAGAAAAATATCTAAGCTAATGTGAAAAGGTTTACAGGAAGGTTAAGAAGAACAAAGAGCTGGATCTGAATATGAAATGCGGATGGAGAAGAGGGGGATAACTACTGCTGCAAGCCATCTATTCTGAAGATCATCAATCAACCTTTACCATGCAAAGACATTCCAAGAGCTTTATGCAAGAAGAAGGGGAAGAAGAGAACATGAGTTTTAAAATTGAGATATTATGGCTACTCGGTTAAAATCAATTTCTGAATGGGGAGAATCAATCTTGTTGTTGATCGCTATGATTGATTTGTTGATAGGGGGAT
>JAPDIY010000077.1 GCA_029259335.1 Archaeoglobi archaeon | reverse complement strand
TCGCTGAGAATGGTATTAAGCATATTGTAGGCAGAGTAAACCATCCTCAGACGAATGGAAAGATAGAGAGGTTCTATGGCACACTGGAGGCCAAGATGAGATACTTTGAAACCTTGGATGAGTTTGTGGAGTGGTATAACTGCAAAAGACCTCACATGAGTCTCAATTTAGATGAGCTGGAGACTCCCTGTCAGGCTTTTCTTAGAAAGCTCCCACCTGAAAGAGTTTTGGGTTACTGCTGGAGGTGGTTCGATGGCGGGAAATAATTTTAGGAAACTACACATATTCTGACATCTCGAAAAATTTATAAGATAAGACATAGCATGCACAACTAGGGCGATAAAATGAAGAAAAAACACATAATCCTAATACTTTTAATCTTGATACTCGCACCAGTGTCTTTCTTACTGCTGAGTCTGGCAACTTGGGACTTAGCTATGAGCTTTCAGGTTAAGAAGCTCTCATCACCTCCGAAGAACTACTTCGAAATTACCGAAGAAGATTTTCAAAAATTTCCGATTCTGAAAGGCATAATGGAAGAGCTTGAGAATCTCTCTCCCAGTGAGAGGAAGAGCTACGAGCTTGATCTTAAAACGGGAAATGAACTTCACAGTTACCTGACAAAGAAGCAGTCTGAAACCGGAAGCTGCAGCTACACTTATTGCTTCAAGTATAAAGATGATTACTACGGGGCACACATGGGAACTCCATAGATTGTAATGCAAAACATTGTCACCATACTAAGCACTCACTTAACCTAAAAAATTTTAACCTCAACTCCAAGCAAGAACCAATGCCAGTTGTCACGCTATACTGGGATGAACTGGAAAGACTTGTTGGTGCTGACCGAAACACAATAATCTCCCGTCTACCGATGCTCGGATGCGATATCGAGAGGGTTGAGGACGACCATATTGACGTCGAATTTTTCCCAAATCGTCCTGATTTATACAGTGTTGAAGGGGTTGCGAGAGCTTTGAGAGGATTTCTGGGAATTGAGAAAGGGATCAAAACCTACTTTGCTGATAAAGGAGAATGGAAAATAACGGTTGAGGAGAGTGTGCTTGCTGTAAGGCCAAGGATCGTTGGGTGTGTTGTTAAGGGCATTGAGATGAGCGACGAGGTTATAAGAAGCCTCATGGAGGTTCAAGAGGACTTGCACTGGACGATAGGAAGGAACAGAAGGAAGATGGCTATCGGTGTTCACGATCTGAGCAAGGTTTACTTCCCTCTCCGGTATAAAGCTGTGGATGCCAGCTTTTCCTTCATCCCTCTCGACTTTGACAGGGAGATGACGGTTGCGGAAATTTTGAGTGAGCATCCCAAGGGCAAGGCATATTCCTTCATTCTGGAGGGGAAAGATAGATATCCGCTGATTGTTGATTCAAAGAATGAAGTAATCTCTTTTCCCCCAATAATAAACGCCGAGAAAACGAGAGTGACCGAGAAGACGACTGATCTGTTCATAGACGTCACAGGCTTTGATGAGAACGTTGATAGGGCGATTGCCATCCTTGCGTGCATGCTCGCTGATAGAGGTGGAAGAATTGAGAGAGTTGAGGTTGTGTATCCTGACCATGTCGAATTGACGCCCAATCTCGATATTAGAACTATGGAAATAGAGGTTGAGGAGATAAGCTCCCTCCTTGGATTCAATCTAACACAAGAGGAGATAAAGGATGCACTTGAGAGGATGCGATTTTCATGTGATATTCTCGATTCAAGAGTTAGAGTAAGAATTCCACCCTACAGAGCGGACATAATGCACGAGTGGGATGTAATCGAGGATGTTGCAATCGGTTATGGGTACGACAATATAGTGCCTGAAATACCGAAAACACTGACCTTTGGCCAGACCCATCCGTGGAATGAGGTTAGGAGTATTGTGAAAGAGGTAATGACTGGCCTTGGCTTCCTCGAAGTGATAACCTTCACGCTCACTAACGAGGATGTGATGTACAGAAAGAGGAGGAGAGAAGGCAGAGCATGGGAAGACTACGTTCCGGTCATGCATCCTTTAACGACGGAACACACGATCCTGAGAACGCACCTCTTACCAAAGCTTCTGGAGCTTCTGTCCTACAACAAACACCACGAGATGCCCCAGAAGGTTTTTGAGGTTGGAGATGTCGTCGTGAACTCAAAGAACAGGTTACATTTAGCTGCCTGCGTGACGCACTCAAAAGCCAATTTCTCCGAAATAAGGAGTTACGTTCAGGCGGTGATGAGGGAGTTCGATCTCTCATGGGATGTTGAAGGGTCTGAAGACGATGCGTTCATTGATGGGAGAAGGGGAGCAATAGTTGTGGATGGCAAAAGAGTTGGGGGTTTTGGAGAAATTCATCCCGAGGTTCTCGAAAACTTCGAACTCACCATGCCAGTTGTGGCGTTTGAGGTTGACCTCAGCGAAATCTTCGACACGGGTTATCTGCTATGAAGTATCTGGTTTTAATCCCAGACGGGATGGCTGACTGGAGGGTTGAAAGGCTTGGAAACAAAACCCCTCTTGAGGTTGCCGAGACCGAAAATATGGATTTTATAGCTAAGGAGGGTGCGTGTGGCGTTGCTGAGACGATTCCGAATGGTTTTGAGCCTGGTAGCGATGTTGCAAACCTGACAATTCTCGGTGTTGATGTTAGAAAGCACTACACGGGCAGAGGGCCAATAGAGGCTTTGGCGAGAGGGGTTAGAGGGGAGATTGTATTTCGCTGCAACCTCGTTAGGGTTGATGATGGTGTGATGGTGGACTACTCTGGAGGAAGGATTAGCGATGAGGAGGCAAAGAAGGTTATAGAGGCACTTAACACGGAAAAACCCTATGATTTCATCGAATTCCAAGCAGGAAAAAGCTACAGAAACCTCCTTATTTTTAACAAGCGGTTTGAAGGTGAGATAGAGGTAAAAACCTACCCCCCCCACGACATACAGGGCAGGAAGATTGAGTCTTACATGCCCTCTGATGGAGAGCTGGCGGATATCCTGAGAGAACTTATGAGCTGGTCAGCAGAGGTTGTGCCGGGAGTTACAGAGAGGGCGAATATGATTTGGCCGTGGGGAGGGGGCAAGATGCCACAGTTCCCCAATTTCAGGCGAAAGTATGGCCTTAGGGCGGCAATGATTACCGAGGTTGACCTGCTTGAAGGTATAGCAAGGGGTATGGGCATTGATGTCGTTGAGGTTGAAGAAGTCACTGGATACGTGGATACAAACTATAGGGGATTGGTTAGAGAATGTCTTAAAGCTCTGCAGAAGTATGATCTTGCTATTCTCCACACGGAGGGTATTGATGAGGTCAGCCACGAAGGGGATGCGGAGCTTAAAGTTGAGGCCATAGAAATGTATGATGAAAAGATCGTGGGCAGGATTCTCGACAGAATCGAACTTGATGAAGTGAGAATCCTCCTGCTCCCCGACCACCCAACACCGGTAAAGGTGAGAACTCACGTCGCTGAACCTGTGCCTTTCGCCATCTACGGAGCGAAAAAAGACGATGTTAAAGTTTACAACGAGAGAAGCTGTGCAAAAGGAAGATTTGGAAGGGTTAACGGACTCGAACTGATGAATCTTCTGATTAAAAATTAAAAAAATTCATTCCTCAGCCAGAGACCTGTACAACCACGCAGCAACCACTGCTCCAACTATCGGGCCGATAACGTAAATCGGGAAGTACTGCCAGAGGTTTATTCCCATCAGCGAGTCGCCCAAATACGGTCCAAAGGTTCTTGCGGGGTTGAGTGAAGAGCCGGTTATGTTGCCGATTGTTACGATGATTCCTCCAACCGTCAGACCAATTACCAGTCCCGCAAATCCCGGAGGGGCGCGCTCATCAACGGCAACGCCCATTATGACCAGCATCAGCAGGAAGGTTCCTATCGCTTCAGTCAATATTGCCTGACCATAGCTTATTCCCGGAAATGGTGCTGTAGCTCCCAGACCACCAATGGTTGCAGCAGCGGGACCAACGCAGGCAAGGAACAGCAAGCTGCCAAGTGATGCCCCAATAAGCTGTGCGACGATGTAAGGTGCAACCTCTCTTCCCGGAAACTTCCCTACGCTCCAAAGAGCGATTGTGACTGCCGGATTTATGTGTGCACCGCTTATTCTACCAAGGGAGTAAATTACTGCGGCAATTGCCAGAGCAAAAGCCATCCCCACAGCCAACCAGTCTCCAAGTCCCCCCAGTGCTCCGATGCCTATGTTAAATTCATTCGGCTTCTCAGCACCGTTGGCAATCATCAGCGTTATAACAGCAGCACCAGGACCAAAGAAGACCAAGATGAAGGTTCCCAAAACCTCAGCAGTAAAGCGCTTTGCAAGAGTCATTTTCACTCCTCCTGATAGGCTTCATGACAGATGACACAGAGAATTCTCGGCACCGTCTTTTTCATCTTCCTTGCCGGGAATGGATAGTCTCCCTTCCAAAGCGGAACTTCTTCTCTGACAAGGTGCTCCATGCAAACTCCCATACCGCAAACAATGCAGATGGCAACAGCATCTGTGTCCTTCCCCTGCTCTTTGCAGATATAACACTTCACAGTAATCACCTCTCAAAAAATTAAAAATGGAAGTTAAACTGCCTCTCTCCACTGGCAGTATGCATGCCTGAAGTCAACAAGCGCAGCAGTAGCGCAGTCCTTACACACCCTTGCCGGCGAGGCTGGATTCTCCTTGTGCAATGCGATTATGTTTGTCATCATTGTTGCCGTTACTGGCTCGCTTGTCAGCAGACACGGATAATCTGCGAGCCTCATCAGAGCAGAGAATCTGACGCTGATCGCACATCCGGGATATGCGTAGCGCTGCGGATTCATCAGCACCTCATTTTCATGTACTGGATCAAGATTTACCTCAAACCCGGCAACCTTTGGAACGAGTTTTGTTTCAGCACCATTCCTGTCTCTCCTCGCCTTGTCAATGTATTTCCATCCCCTGTATATCATGTCCATGAAATCGTGGTTATGCAGTTCTGCTGCTCCACCCCTCGTTGGGTAGAGCTGGACATAGTTGTGGAACCTCTTCGTAAGCAGGTCAACAATCATCGGAGCGTTAAAGCCATCAAGCTCAAGGATGTATTCAACAGCAACCGCTCCCGCTCCTGTAGCTACTGTTAAGGGCTGATACTCGTTCTTGAACTTGTCCAGATTTGCATTCAGTGTTGTATCCATAACCTTACTTGTTGTCTCTATTACTGCCATCACAACGTCATCCTTGCACATGTTGAAAGTTGACTGAGCTATGTGGTGAGCGACATCTCCAACACAGTATGCTGGGACAGTTACAATGTTTCCGTAGTGGACTCCATCATCCATTGCCTCCTTAACTGCCGCCTTCATCCTGTTCTTGTATTCTGACATGTATTTCCTCACATCAAAGCTCTGATGGCCATGCTCATCCATCAGCTTAGCCTGTGCCTCGGTCGGCTGGTCGTAAACGAGTTTGATCATCTCAATTTCTTTCTTTATCGCATCACTGAGCGTAGCTCCTTTCTCCACCTCATTGGCAAATACCTCGCCGAAACCATAGGATGTGTTCATACCCCATGATTTTGAAGCAAGAATTGCCTGAGCGTGCTCTTTTGGAATGTCCACTGTTTTGAGTATTCTGTTTACGATATTGCTCGTGCTTCCCGGTATTAGGGCGAAGTCAACAACGCATGTTGGCCCGTAAAAACCACCATACCTCCTGACAACCTCAAGGCCAATCAGAGCCTCAGCTTTCTCAATTCCCTCTATAAACTTATCCACACTCTTCCTGAAGCTCTCGTCCTCCTCATACAGAATCTCCATTATTGCTGGTGTCTGGTAGTGCTCCACAAACGGGTCATCTTCAGGTCTTACAGTCTTTGTGAGACTTCTCAAAATCTCGTAATGCGCGTTTACCGAATCAACGTGGAGTCGTACCACAGCTTTACTTTGATTTTCAACAGCCTTCATCTGGTTTACAGCATCCACATAAGGCTTTACATCGTCAATAACAAACTCCTGCCCTCTCTTCTCCTTAATCACGTTCACATCCGCCCACTGGGCAGCCATAGCTTCTCTAACCATTTTTTCTACTACTTCCTCTGGCATACTTTGAATTAGTCACAACCAACCATTACAATTTTGGCGGATATGTATGAGTCAAAAAATAGGATATAGGCTCAAATATTGGTGGACATGTCCGACAGATGGTTGTAATTGTATCATCACACCGGGATGGTATTTTCGATTTCCTTCTCTTTCATATATCTCCCAACGAGCTTTGCCACCGCCAACTTAAGATGTTTGTGTGCGGTGCTTTTTGCGACCCCAAGAGCCATGGCAATGTCACGAATCGTAACATCTTTCCTATCCGAAAAGTATCCCATTTCCCAAGCAACCTTTAACGCCCTTCTCTGCGCGTCAGTGAGGGTGGGCTTTTTCTTACCAATGTTTTTGATCTCCAGCAAGGTCCAGTCTCCGACAGAGTTTAAATTGGAGTATGCCTGCGGGAGATAGGCTGTGCTGGGAACTATTATCTCGTAGATTTTGTGTCCATTCTCTATGTGGATGGGGGGTTTGATGAAGCAGTATGAGTTCTCGAAAGCCTTAATTCCCGTAGTGTCACTCACCACAGCTATAAAGCTTGCTCCAATAGGGGTTTTTTCGAGGATCTGGATAAACTTGGTGTTCGGATGCCTTTCAACTTCTTTGATATACTCTGTAGCGTCTTCACCCTCCGATGTGCGGACGAGAAAAAGGGCATCCTCGTCGTTGAGCAAAATATAGGATATTATCTCTACTTTAACCGGCTTTTTTCTCGTAACTGCTGCCAGAGAGCAATGTGACTGATTGACTTTAACGCGGAGGAGATACATAATGGATTTTATCTCCGCATCTTGATATACTTTTCCAAGAAAAATAATAATTTCTGAGTACATTATATACACCCAGAATTTTAACTTCAAGTAAGGTTTAAATAACGCATAAATTGGGTTGAAGCATGGCAAGATTTCCAGAGGCTGAGGCAAGGCTGTTCAACGTCAAAATATGCATGAGGTGCAACGCAAGAAATCCGATAAAGGCAAAAGTGTGCAGAAAATGTGGGTACAAGGGCTTGAGGCCGAAGTCCAAGGAAAGGAAGGGTAGATGATTTTAAAAATCAGCCAAGCAGTTTCCTGAACTTCATGGCAAACATCATGCCTTTTATCTTCAACCTTCCCTTCATAATCAGTTTTAAAGTGTCAAGAAGCCCTATTTTCCCGAAGGTAAGCCCGTTCAGTGTTTGCAGGTCGGCAGAGGTGAGGTATTTACCCCCATAACCGTTCTCCACCACAATCCTGTCTCCATTGAAAGTTACGGTAGCACTCATGCCCAGATCTCTGCATTCCACAGTCACACTGCCGTTAATTTTCCTCGCAATTTCCGCTCTCCTTCTGTCTCTCAGCTTTTCCTCAAGGATTCTCCCGAGGATCGTTGCAAAGTTCATGTCATCGCTGCTGTATTCGAGCTGATTGTTTCACCATAAGGAAAAAATTTAAAAAATTATTTGGTTTTTGATTAACTAATAATTATGAGGTTCATAATAATACTGATAATAATATTTTTGAACGAAAATTTTAAATACGGAGAAAAAATATAACATACATGGCAGTGGACATGTATTTGAACCTATTTGGATTGCAAATCCCCGTACCAGATTGGTTGGAAAATGTACTAGCATTTATAATAGCGCCACTTGCAAAGTTTTTGGTTTCCCTCGGAATAAGTTTTACCCTTTAATTTTTATATATAATAATAAACTTAACGAAAAACTTAAAATAGTTTCAGTATCGCTCAGATAATATGAAAAGGACAATGATAAGACTTTTAGCCGTTGTCTTCGTGATATTCCCGGTTAATGCTTGGATCTTTGGTTTTGACATCTTGCAAGAGGATGGTAGCTTCATAATAGGGGGAGCAAGAGGTAATCATATGTGGATTAGTTCCGCTTATATTCTCAAGGTAGATTCGCAAGGGAATAAGATCTGGGAGTGGGTTGATAAGAAGAAAGATTGCACGACACATATTTGGAATATATTAGATGCTGGTGATAGCTACATTCTGGGTGGAGTAATTCTTTGTGAAAATAAGGATGGCTGGATTGCAAAAGTGAGTAAAAACGGTAGTATTCTTTGGGAGAAAGTTTACGGGTTTGAGGGTTGGGGAGACAGTGCTACAACCATAACTATGGAAGGAAAAAATGTGGTGGCGGCATTAACGATAGCACCATGCGATGAGAAGGGCGAGAGGAAATGCATAAATGAAGACATATGGCTTATAAAACTTGACGAAAACGGTAATGAGATCTGGAGAAAAACTATTGACTACAAAGATTATGATAGCCCTAAGAAAATAAGGAAAGTTTCGGACGGATACATTATGGTTACTCTTTCTGGCGATTTCAACGCCTCCATAGGATACAACTACTCAGACATAGTAGTTTACAAGTTAGACGAAAATGGAGAGATAGTTTGGAGGAAAATATTTACTTTCAAAAATGAAAGTTACTCTTTCGAAATAAAGGAGATTCAAGGCAACTACTTTTTAATTGGAACTTCTTGGGATGTCAATCTTCACACAAATGTTACTCCACAGCAGGTCAGATCTCATGCTTTTGTTATGGAGCTTGACAAAAATGGAAATCTGATCTGGCAGACAGAAATAAGAGTTGGACAGATTACTTCAGGCTGGTCAATTGTTGAAGCCTCCGATGAGTTGGTGGTGGCTGGAACTGGAGGGAATCTTCTAAATAAACATCCTGAAAGGTTCGTATGGTTTGCGAAAATTAAGAATGAGGAGTATACATATCACAAATATATTGATGATTTTCGCTTTGAGACTTATGCTCTCGGAATTGCCAAAATTCTAAAATTGCAGGAAGGGTATCTTCTGATGAGCAATGCATGCAATGGCGAATGTATCTGGCTCTTGAGAGTTGATGAAGGCGGAAATATTTTGTGGAAGAAAACTTACTATATTACTGTAGAGAGTTTTACTGTAGAGAGTTCAAAGGATGTAACACCACTTAACCCCCTATATATACTGATAGCAACTCTTTTAGTGTTGGCCTTTTTTGTAGTATTGAGATACTACAGAAGAAGATAAAAATGGGACGAGCATCACCCTGAGTTCTCTATCCAGTTAAAGTTCCATCCTGGGCTGTATGGATCGTTGACATATTCCAAGTAAGGAAGGCGATGCAGAGTCGTAATTATCAGCGATAGTGTTTCATCCAGAAGGCTGTAAATTGTACTGACTATACTGCGCTTTTCCTCATATGTAAGCCCATTCACAGTTCCATTTAGGAAATAGTTTAATCCGGTGCTTGCGTTTGGTGGGCCGAGAATGTCTGGAAGTCGGTAGAAAAGGGTTCCGACAGTGTTCATGAATTCTGCCCTTAACGTTTGATTAACTGTAATGAGTGTTGCTATCCTTTTCGTGTCGTTGAACTGAGATACCATTGAAACCCAGAACGGATTCAGCGTATTGTTGCCACTGGCCTGCAGAATCCAGAGAGTCTCTTCGAGTGTTGGAAGCAAATCTTCTGCCATAAGAACAAAGGCTTTAGCCAGAAGCTCTACATTATCTTCTCCACTCTCTGGAAAGCGGTCACTCATGTGCATCCACTCGTCTGCCGTAACAACTATACCATAGGCAAGGTTCCTCAGCAGGTAGTAAAGCCAGACCTGCAGGAAGTTTATATCCCAGTTCGAAGCGGGGCTGAGCGGGGGTGTTGGAGATGTGCCGGGTGGGGGCATTGATGTCACAACTGCTACAAACGGGTGAATGCCGAAGCGATGCCCCATCATGATTCCGACGACATGGTCGCTGTCGGGGATTAGGCCTACGAAGTTTATCGTGCCGAGTCCACCGTAGGGATGTCTGTGGACAACGAGATAGTTTGCAAGTGAAAATATGGAGCAGACCCAAATATCATTTGCAAATATATACTCTGTAGCACCTGGCGATGTTGTCTGTTCTATTAGACTCCACAACCCGCATCCTGTACACCTCAACCTACCCTTATTCGTTCCATCGCCTTCGTGTCCGCTGTATGGTGTTGAATTCAGCATTCCAGAAAGCGAGCCCCAATCTTCATCTTGGAGTCTGAACTCTGAGCAAAGAAATATTGAAGCCTTTCCCGGTTCTCCAAGATTGTGTGCTGGAGAATTGAACTCCATTAAAGGACCTATTCTGTAGCCACTCATCCACTGCCCGCAGTCGCCAGTTTCTATCGGTGGACTCTCTCCCGGAACGTAGTTATCCCAGTTCTCCCTCATACAGCAACCAGCGGGATACCTATCTCCCTCTGTAATCGGTGTTCTTGCATTTCTACATCCCCCATTACCGTCGGGATCTGCGAAAGGCACATCATCCGGGGCATAGTAGGCAGGATACATGTCGTGTTCGCTGGTCACTTCATTCACGTTACCATTGACACCTTCCACATCGCCATCTGGATCGTTGTTAAGATTTCCTGGGACGTTATTCGCCCCTATCTTCCACACGTAGAGTTCCCAAGAGTACTGGTTGAACTTCACAGAAACCGGCAGATTGTATCCCCCTATGTTCACTGGGGCTACATTGGAAGGTCTCGTTTTCCAGTTTATGTAGGCCCAGTCTATGCCGTTTGCATCGTAGTAGCGCCCGACGAGGGTCAGGTTGTAGCTTTTGGGTGTTATGGCTACATTGCTGGCAAATGCCTTTTCCCCGCATGTTGGACTGGCTTCATACGCTACCCCATTAACGATGGCGTCACCAACACCAACCTTGAGTGTTACACGCCACTCGTCCGTCACCCCACCATCAATCGGCCTCCCGCTAACAGTAGCCCAGCCAGTAGAATCCGCAACACCGCTTCCGAATATTCCACTGTTGCTATCCCATTCTGCTTTTAGATAAAATGAGTAGTAGTAAGGAATTGTTTCGCCTGTGGTGTTTGTTGCTCTTGCCTGCACGCTTATTGTATCATACTCTAAAAATCCATCCCAGGGACGTGGGGCAGTTGAATCATCGTAATCCACACAGGCCGGTATGATATCATAATCTGGAACATCAACGACGAGCTCGACGTAGTCTGTGGGGAATTCTGCGTAACTGTCCCACCCATTGTTGCGATAAGCCACAAAAGCAACGTGGACATATCCGTTCTGGGAAATATGCTGGCTGCCAAGGCTTTTATTCAACCAACCCCATGAATCGCCGTAATAATCGTCCAAATAGTCCCAACTGTTGCTGGTCCAGTTGAAAGCGTAAAGGTAAACGTAATCGTTACCGTCATTAGCACATCCGTACCAGTTCACGCTGATGCTTGTTGCGGAGGTGGGAATCCTGAACACGAAGTAGTATGTTTCAGCATCCTCATAGTAAATGTAGATTCCATCCCTAGAGGCAATTTCCTGGTAGCTAGCGTTTTGGGAGAATTCCGTGTAGTCGCTTGATGGAGTAGACTCACTGCTGGGATTAGATGGAGCACTATCGTATTTATGACCCCAGTAGGCTTTTGGAGAGGGGAACTCCGTCGTGACGTGCATAAAGTTCACAGTAAACGTTTTAGCTTCGGCCACATTTACCAAGACAAGAAGAATAAGCACAAGAAGTAATGCTCTCTTCATTTTTAAACACCTCTTATTACGAATAAACATTTGACATTCTCCCTCCAATCTGGCTTGTTGCATTGAACAGCCATTTTATCATCTCCAAAGCATCGCGAACTGTTTCGTTGCCATATCCTACGTTGAAGCAGTATTGCCCCGGCTGAATGCACTCCCAACCACGTTTCCATACGTAAGCTATTCCCCAATTACCTTCCCAGTCTCCAAAAACCCATTTTGAATTGATAGCAGTTTTCTGCCAGTATCCAACCACCCAGTTTATCCAAGTTGCATTACCCGCTGCCAATTCACTGTTTACAACCTCCGCCATATCACTTAGAGCATAGGAGAGCCAATAAACAGAGCCAAAGATGTAGTAGATGTCTTGGGTAACATAATCTGCTATTGTCGAGTTTATCGCTATCGCTCTGAAGAGTTCTGCCAGTAGTATAAAGTTCGCTCGAAAAGCATCTATTATGTAAAGCGTTGCTAAGTCTAAATTGAGAGGCATGACATCACCTCAAGTTGAAGGGAAATATGTTGGGAAATACTTAAGAGCGTCCGCCACTAGCCTTATCAGTTCCGAAGTAGCAGTCCAAAGGTTGGCAACGAAAACGTGGTTACTTTGATTATATAATCTTTCCACCATCACCCTCAGGAGGAATGTTGTTGAATTTGTGCCCTCTACATCGCCCAACATCCGAGTTGCATTCTTAGCTGCAATTCCCACAACCTGTGCAAATTCAGCTTGGAGTGTCGCATTTTTGTTTATTAAATCCACATAGCCCCAACTACCGACAAGCATATTTGTGGCCCAGTGTATCATGGCCCCAGCATAGTACCATATCTCCCAAAAACTCTGATAAGCTCCGCGAGAGGCATTAACGGCTGTTTCATTATTTCCTGTCATCTGAAGCTGAATAGATAAAGCTTTTAAGAATTTTAAAATCCCAGTCAACGCCTTAAGCATTACATCTCCAAGCTCAGCAGCCGTCGTCATAAATATCACAAAAATTCGAATGCTTTCATTATAAAAGTCACCACACTATTTAGGGCTCTGGCAAATTTTACAGCCAAATCATTGGCAAGAGTTTTGTTGTTTACCAGTTCAAGATAAGAATACTTCGCTATGTAGCTCATACCACTTTTACCAGTGAAATTTCCAAAGAAATCGTTGGAGTTTGTGGAAAGAGTATGAAGAGTATCGTTGAATGCTGCAGTTAAGGTTCCGTTGGTCGCCGTAAGTCCAACAACTGCGCTTAGAAACTTTGTAATCCATAAGAGCACTGCAAGATGAGAATATATCCAGTTAGGATGATCTTGTGTTAATTGTGAGACAATTGGTTCAGTTAGACCATACACCAGAATGAATATGTTAGATAGCGGCGTTAGAATTCCATCTCCGACAAACTCGCTTATCGTTGCTATTGGCATCTTCTCACCTGAAAGCTGCAGAAATTTGTCCCATCAATTTTACCACAGCAATTATGCCAAGCTTTAATGTACTCCAAAACTTGACTGTAAAGTTCTCATCTATCAATGCCACAACATTCTTCATTACAGCCGAAACTCCCTCCTCGCCACTCTCGTTACCGAATATCACCTCCGTATTCCCACCCAAATAACTAACCATATTGGCAAAATTTTCCATAGCTGAAATGTTTTCTCTCATAACATCTAAAGCACCACCCTCCCCCACAAAGGAGTTGGCAACCCAATACCCAAAACTTGCAGCGTGATATGTAACATTCCATACCTCTACAGCGGAAATTGAATTATCTATAAGCAGCCTGAAAGTATTACTCAGTAACTCAAGATTTGCCAGAATTAACTGAAATATTACATTACCAAACTCGGCAGGGGTTACAGTAGCCATTCAACACTAAATTATCATTACCGAATAAAAAGCTTTTCGATGTGTTTACTCACTTCAACCCCATCAATCGAAATTCTTTCGTGCCTCCTTAGCCCCTTTCCACGCATTTAGGCTATCAATGACGAAACTCAATCCAAGCCTTGCGGTGAAATAGGCAATGGCGATGAACATGGTGTAAGAAAAAGCCTGAGGGTCGATGAAAAAGGTTGTGAGGAGCATGTAAGGAGTCAAAAGCAAAAAGAAGAGGGATGTGGTGAACATCATCTTTCTGAAAAACAGAGGCCAGTATTTCTCATTCGCCATTCTCTGAAAACCCTCATAGGCCTCTCTGTCGTTCATGGCTATTGCAAGAATTGATAAAGCATGATACTCATTCAGCTCGGCTTCCGTTCTCTTAATTTCCTCTAAAAAGCCTCTAAAGAACCTACTGAGTACTAAAGATTCTACTCGTTCTGTCAAAATCACAACCGCTACGGTTGCGACAATAAAAAAGTAAAGTGGGTTCATGTTTATGGCGGAAGGTGTATTCCGAAGAAACCGGCTGCGATGTATCTCGTTCCGACGTAGAATGCCAGAGCACCGAACATTGCGAACAGCACATCCATCGGCAGGTACTTCTGCGTCCTTGGTCCGATGTAACTGCCTATCAGAATACCAGCCCAACCGATCACTATTGGCCACACGAACTCAATACCCCTTGCAAACCATCCTGCAAGTGCTGAGCACTGGTTGAGGAAGACTGTCAGAGCTGAGACTGCTGGGGTGATGTACATTGGCCAGCCAAGAGCGGTGAAGAACGGAACGATCAGGAACCCTCCGCCAACACCGATCAGTGCGGCTATGAATCCGATGAGGAGTCCGTAGAAGAACGGCAGGTAGTTTTTAGCCACGAAGTGCTCGCCGAAGAAATCAAACTCGACCTGGCTGAGCGAGTATTTTACGTTAGTAATACCTTCAAGCTCCTGCAGCCTTCCACTCTTTCTGAGCTCTTCAACTCTCTCCTGAAACCTCTTTGCAGCCTCTCTGCCCTTTGACTTTGAGGCCTTTGCCCTTGGCGTTATCTGGTAGAACATGTATATAGAAACGGCCCATGTACAGAGGCCGAAGAGACCTTTGTAGAGGGCAACTCCAAGCTTCCCGCCAGTTCCCCAAACTGCGACCTGCGCACCAATGACCATGCCGAGACCCATTGCAATAGCAGCAGGCCAGACGAGCCTCTTCTGTGTATACCAGTTTATTGTGCTTGAGAGGGAGTTGAGCCAGGTTATTGCGGTGTTCGAGAATCTTATGTGGTCTGTGAGGTACTTGCCAGCATCGTTGTACATTCCAATGCTGATGCTCTTACCTTTCAGCTTGCTCGCCCAGTTACCGATGCCAAGAATTGAAATATGTCCAACACCGGCCATAATGCCTCCAAATGCTCCAACTGTTGAGAAAATCCACCCGACCCAAATACACCAGAGCAGATAAACAATCGCGTTAATTTTAATCGTCTCTTCCCCTATTACCATCCACGTTACGTCTATCAAACAGCATCACCCCCTTACTCATCCTCCTTCGGCTTTCTGAAGAGCAGGAAGTTGCATAGCTTGCATACATTGAAGCCCGGATACGTCTCACCAGTTCTCGGGAAGCTTGCCCCACCGTATTTGGCTGTTCTCTCAAGCAATCTAACTATGTAGGGCTCGAACTGCTCCCACGGGACGTAAACGTTGATCTCCCCCTGCTCGGTCTTGCCGGAGGTGTAGCTGCTGCTGCACATCGGCACAATGTTAATCTTCCTGTTGTTGTATGTCCAAACAGCCCCCCCGCAAACCGCTGAATTCATCATCATGTTGGGCTGGACAGGATGCACATCCATTGCCGAAGCCCAGTCGTTGTAGATGTGGTAGCTCTGCAGAACATCGCAGATTATCTGAATCAAGTCCGGCTCGAACTTCGCCTTGTGTAGAGGTGCTGTGGCAAAGGCTACCAGCCCTTCAGGAAGTCTTGGCTTTGTCTTCACAAATTTCTCCGCCTGTTCTCTGTCCCTCACATACTTAACGTGGCTCTTAATCTCCTGCTCATCCAAGTCCTTCCAGCCAAACAGATATCGAGCGTTGCTGCATCCTAAAGTTTTTTTGTCCCCAAGCAAGACATCGCCGCGCTGCCTTGAAGCTGCGGAGAAATGGCAGAATGTGAACGGATTGCATGCTACCAAGTATTCATGCTCCGCCTTGAACTTCTCCACCTCATTCTCATCGTAGAAGAATTTCACTGCCACCGGGTAGTACTTCAGTTTCAGCAGATTTCTTAGAATGAAGACCATATCTGCCTTGCTCAATCCCTGCTTGTCCCTCTTCAGCAGCATTGTTTCTGCAAACTTCCTGTCATCCAGAAGAGTCTCCGTATCCAGCACCACTTCTTGCATCATAAAACTCGCTCACACAGCCACTTTTTAAAATTTTCGAAATTTTCTAAATATGTTTCGAAATTTTTTGAAATTACGAAGTTTTTGCTTACCGAAAATCGGCTTTTAATTAAAAGACTAAATTTTCTTAAAAATTTGTTAACTGGAAGAAAGTATTTGAATCAATAAAGAAAAGATAGTGAAATCTTTTTCAAAATATTCGAAATTTTAGAATTATTCAAAACATCTGCACTGCGTTGCAAAATCCTCGAAAAGCTGCCTTCCCTTGGCCAGAATGAATTCGTAGTACTCTCTCATCTTTTTGCTCTCGAGAGAAAGCTTGGAGGAGACGAAGTAAATATTTCTCTCTGATTTAAAGCCTTCAATTTTCCTTATCTTGACCAAACCAACCTCACACGCTTTGCAAGCTGCGATGAGGGAAGTTATGGCTATTCCAATACCGCTGCTAACTGCATTTATCTTTGAGTAGAAATCGCTGACCGTATAAGCAACATTCAGCTCACTGAGCTTCAAACCGCTCGCTATAAGAGCTTTTTTTGTGCTTGTTGTAATCCCGTAGTTGTCATCGAGCATAACTATCGGATATTTCGTAATGTCTTCCAGTGTGACAACAGGTTTCTCAGCAAGCTCATGGTCGGGAGGGGTGATCAAAATGAGGTGGTCTTCACCGAGAATGTCGCAGTTAAGCCTGTCGAACTCCAAGTATTCGTCGAGAATGTCTCCTGCTATGGCAAAATCGTATTCACCACCTAAAATACCTCTGACACATTCGTGCGCTCCTATGAGAGCGACATTAACTTCAAGCTGCGGATAGCTGGATTTTAGTAGAGTTTGAATTGCATGGACTATGTTCAATCCAACCATTCCGGATGCGATTGTTATCTTATCTCCTTTTAGGTTTAGAATAAGCTTCTTTGTTTCCTCAACACTGCTTAGAATGGATTTCATGTTCCTAATTGCAATCTTCCCTTCATCGGTCAGCTTTACACCATTAGTCCCTCTTTCAAGCAGCTTGGCGCCATAGAACGACTCTACGGAGTTAATCTGAAAGCTTACAGAGCTAACGGACATTCCCATGATCTTGGCAGCCTTCTTCAAACTTCCCGACTCAACAACCTCCATGAAGGTTTTCATGAAATCGAGCCTGACCATGATTCAAAAATTTAGCAATAAGTTTTTAAATTTTTGCATACCCGATTTGGCAAACTATTAAATACTAACGGAGATTTTTGAAGGGTGGTTGTTATGAATAAAGTCAAGCTCGGGATGGTCGTGGCCGAGTTCAACAGAGACATCACCTACATGATGGAGATTCTCGGTAAAGAGCATGCTGAGTTTTTGGGGGCTGAGGTTAGCGAGGTTATCAGAGTTCCCGGAACCTTTGATATTCCGATTGGCGTAAAGAAGATGCTTGAAAAAGGCAATGTTGATGCTGTTGTTGCCATAGGTTGTGTTATTGAGGGCGAGACGGAGCATGATGAGATTGTTGCCCAGCATGCTGCCAGGAAAATACTTGACCTGAGCCTTGATTATGGTAAACCCGTCACGCTCGGCATAAGCGGTCCGGGAATGGGCAGGATTGCAGCAACTGAGAGGGTTGACTACGCCAAGAGGGCAGTTGAGGCAGCGGTTAAGCTGGTAAAGAGGCTGAAGGAGTATGATTCAGAGGGGAGCTAACAGGATTGAAGTAGTTCAGCCTTCCGCAACGCTAAGAGTTTCAACGATGGCAAAAGAGCTGGCAAGAGAGGGCAAAGATGTAGTGGATATGAGTGTTGGGGAGCCAGACTTCACGACTCCCGAATTTATTATAGAGGCAGCATACAGGGCGATGAAGGAGGGAAAAGTCTTTTACACCCCAACGAAGGGAATCCCGGAACTCATTGAGGCTATTATCGAGAAGCTGAGGGAGGAGAACGGTATAGATGTCAATGCGGAGGACGTCATTGTGACTCCGGGAGCGAAGTATGCCATATACGAGGCAATGATGTGTCTGCTGCAGGAGGGTGATGAAGTTATTCTGCTCGACCCCTCTTGGGTTAGCTACGAAGCTTGTATTCTGATGGCCGGAGCAAAGCCAGTCTGGGTGCCTCACGAGGAGGGTTTTGAAGATGCTCCCATAGAAGATTACATAACCTCAAACACGAAGATGATTGTCGTAAACACCCCAAGCAACCCTCTCGGAGTTGTTTATCCGAAGGATTTTTTGAAGAAGGTAAGGGATATTGCCGTCGAGAAGGATTTGCTTGTCATGTCAGACGAGATTTACGAGAAAATAATCTTCGAGGGTAAGCATTACAGCCTTGCAGCGATGGACGGGATGCTTGAAAGGACGATAACAATCAACGGCTTCTCAAAAACATACTCAATGACCGGCTGGAGATTGGGCTATGCTGCCGCTCCGGAATGGATTGTAAAGCTAATGAATCGCATGCAGAGTCACTCTGTAAGTCATCCGACATCCTTCGTGCAGTATGCCGGCGTTGCAGCGCTTAAGGGTGACCAGAGCTTCATCAGGGAAGTTGTGGAGGAGTTCAGAGTGAGGAGAGACATGATAATGGAGAAACTGGAAGACTTGGGCATTGAATACGCCCCTCCCAAGGGAGCGTTTTACATATTCATGAATGTAAACAGGGACAGTTCAGAGTTCTGTGAGGAGTTTCTGAAGAAAGAGCATGTCGCATTAACCCCCGGCTCGGCTTTTGGAGTTGCATACAAAAGCTGGGTAAGGCTGAGCTACGCAACTTCGAGGGAGAGGATATCCGAATTCCTCAAGAGGCTTGAGAGATTTTTGAGCACCTAAGCTTCGTATATCTTTCTCCTCTCCCCACCGTGCGGGCAGAAATGGACTGAGATATGCTTTACCTCTGGATGCTTTGACCTTATTGCTTCTGCTATCTCTCCTCAGACAGTTTGTCGGCATCCTTTACAGTCATCCCTCATCAACCGTAACGTGCAGGTCGAGATGTATCGAATTCTCTCCGGTATAAATTCCGACCATATCGTGCACACCCTCAACCCCGTCAATATCACTACACACCTTTTCCACACTCTCGTAGAACTCGTCGGAAGGCGATAATCCAAGAAGAATCTTTGCATTATCTCTTACAAGCTTGAAGGAGTTGTAGAAGATTATAGAGGCTATTATCAAGGTGGCAACACCATCAAAAACTGGATAACCGATCCAAACAAGACCTATACCCAAGATTGCAGCGAAGGTTGACAGAGCGTCGTTGATGCTCTCGATCAAAAGCGTTCTGTTCAGTATGCCTGCTCTCCTTGCTGAAAGAAAGGCTGCAAGAAAAAGCAAGCTTAGAACGAGGATTTCGGATGATACTGCAACGCCGATGTTCTGGTAGAGGGATGCTGGGTTGAGAACCTTACTCACCCCCTCCTTTGCAAGCTCAAAAGATAAAAAGGTGATAAAGCCCACACCCAGGGTGATTTTCTCGCAACCCTCTCCGACATTAAAAGAAGCAGAATCATTGTTATGTCAACAACAGAGTGCATCGCATCTGCAAAAATTGCCGTAAAGCCCCGACAGGTAATAGGCGACCAGCTTAATTCCTAAAGAAAGGATGTAGATAACAAGGATGTCTATCATATTCTCTTAACAAATTCAGCAGGCAGTTTAAGCACGCTTGCCAGTCCAACGAAGTTCTCCTTTGATATGCTACCGTCCGCAACATCCTTGAGAATTTCCTTTGCGTTGAAAGCTATACCCAGTCCTGCCTTTTCAATCATAAGCCTGTCATTTGCACCATCTCCGACGGCAACAACGTTTTCAGGATTTATTCCTTCCTTTCTCGCTATTTCCTCCACAATTCTCGCCTTCTCTTCAGCATCTATTATTCTGCCTTTGATTCTTCCCGTAAGCCTCCCATTCTCGATCTCAAGTTCGTTACCAAAAGCATAATCGAGGTCGAGTTCTTTTTTGAGCCTTTCGGTGAAGTAGCTGAATCCCCCGCTCACAACTGCTACCTTATATCCCGAGTCTTTCAAACTCCTAACAAGCTCCTTAGCCCCCTCAGTAAGCTTAATCCTCGCGTAGATTTTCTCAAGAACTTCAACGGGAAGCCCTTTCAGCAGCCTTACTCTCTCCTCAAGAGCCTCCTTGAAGCTTATCTCGCCCCTCATTGCCCTATCAGTAAGCTGAGCAACCTCCCTGTCAACCCCCGCCTCTTTCGCAAGCTCATTTATTATCTCGGCATCAACAAGAGTTGAATCCATATCGAATACTATCAGCCTTTTTTCCCTTCTGAAGGTCGAGTAGGGTTGCATAACTATATCCAAACCCAATCTCTCCGCCTCCTCCCTCAGTCTCCTCTTTATCGCATTCTCATCTCTATCTCCGATATCAACAAGGAACTCTATTGATATCAGTTCTTCTCTTGCCGTAAGATTTGTTCTCTCAATATTTATCCCAAAATCGAGAAAAACTCGCGTTACATCCTTCACAATTCCAACCCTATCCTTTCCGAGAACCGTTACAACCTGTAGGTTCTTTTCCCCCTCAGCTTTTCTAACGAAAGGTGTCAGGCTGACGTGAACCCGCTTCCTACTCGCAGCTTCCTCCACTCTAACCTTCACACATTCCTCATCCTCAACCTCTGCAACGATGAACATTACGAACATTCCCTGCAGAACCGACTGCTCAATATCCACTATGTTGGCATTGCAGTCAGCCAAAGCCTTCGATATCTCATGAACGATTCCCGGCTTGTCCTCACCGTAGGCTGAAATTGCAATCAACTTCACAAAAGAAGTAACACCTCTCCAAATTTAAAGACTTTCACGCTCAACGAGCAAAGCGAGAAACCTGTTTATCTCGTAAAGCGGAGCTCTTGCCTTACTAAACCCACCACAACCAACTGTTGGGCTTATCAATCCGGCACCCTTCATTTCGGCTATGACAACACCGCCATCCCTGCCATACTTCATTGAAATGTCCATGATGTCCTCCCCACATACGATAAAATTCCTGCTCCTCTTTATCATTTCTTCAAAAATCTCAACGAACTCTTCTGGCCTGGACTCGCCAATATCACTGAAATACCTCACCACAGCCCTTCTCCACTCCCCTCTTCCCCTCTGCAATTCCTCGAAAAAGTATCTGATTATGTAGGGAATCTCCATGTCTGCTACCGAAAACAGACGCATTTTCCATGAAAGCGATCCGTACACAGAATTTACTGGCAGAGCGAGTCTGTAGTAGTCAAGGATTAGTGCAACCTCTTCGTCAAGCTCCTCTGCTGGAATAACCCCTTTCTTACAGTGTCTTAAAATGATTTCCAAAGCCTTCTCGGTATCACTGTCTTTACCCACAATATCCAGAATATCCTTCAGTCCATAACTATAAGCGCCCCGTAAGGGCATGCTTTCACGCAGTCGTAACACCCCTTGCATTTTTCAAGGTCAATCCTTACAACCTTCCCCCCTTCCCTGATTATCGCATCTGTAGGACAGACTCTGCTACACGTTCCGCATCCCTGGCATCCAAGGACTGCTATCATTCAGAAACTCCTCCAGTGTTTTCTTTACTCTCAAACAAAGCTCCTGTATAACCCTGTCCACCTCTTCAGCAACCCTCTCCTTCGGAGCGGGTTTGTAAATGAAGTAGTAGCCGCCACCCTCAAGCGGCATTTTTATCCTGTAAGCCATACCTGCAATCAACAGTCTTTGCAGTGATTTGTAAACCGCACTCTCACCCTTTCCAACCGCCTTGCTGATCTCCTCAATTCTCTCCATTCCCTGCAGCAATGCTTCATAGACTCTGACGTCTACCGGAGCTAATCCGAATACGCACTCAAGCATGTTTCCGCAGTTGAGCGTTGAAACCATCTCTTTTATGGATTTCATGCTTGCAATGCCTTCTCTATCTCTGATCTCACGGCACTTTCGGGCATCGCTCCTATGAAACCGCCAACTACCTTCCCGTTTCTGAAGAACAACACCGTTGGGATGCTCGCAATTCCAAACTCAACAGCCACATCCTGATTCTCGTCCACATTCAATTTGTAGAACTCTGCCCGCCCATCATACTCCTTCTCAAGTTTCTCAAGCACCGGAGATATATAGCGGCAGGGCATGCACCAGTCTGCGTAGAAGTCCACCACCACGAGCTTTTCGCTCTCTACCGCCTTCTTAAACTCCTCACTGTTAAGATGCTTCACCCAAATCACCTCCTTTCAGCTCTCTTACCAATCTTCTAAGCTCATCCTCATCCGGCACTCCCAGGATGAGGTATCTTTCATCTACCACCAATGCAGGAACTCCCCTAAACCATACTTAAGGGCTTCCCTCATGCCCTCATCTGTGTTGGCATGCAGTTG
This sequence comes from Archaeoglobi archaeon, assembly GCA_029259335.1. GTDB lineage: Archaea > Halobacteriota > Archaeoglobi > Archaeoglobales > Archaeoglobaceae > Archaeoglobus. The sequence goes on along the minus strand of JAPDIY010000077.1, from coordinate 16,453 downwards.
AAGAGTTAACACCCTCTTCTTCCGCAACCTTACTCACCACTTTTTCAGCTTTCGGACAGTAGGGACATGTTGGGGATGTTGGGATGTAAACAACTTCAATCACCACTATTTTTCATCACCTCAATTGATACTTAACGGCACTATATAAATGGTTTTACCGGTTTTGACAAAAACGATAAAAACTATGCATAAATCGTTAAAATATCTCCATCCTCAACCACATGGTCTAAACCAACTCTCTGACCATCGAACTTGACAGAGCTACCCCAAACCTTTGCGTACCTGAAGTTCTCAAGGAAATCCCGATGGAGTTTCCTGCAAATGTCCTCAACCCTCGCACCTCTTCTCAAAATCATCGGATTGTTCATATCTGCCTTCCCACCAGGAGGTTTGAGGTAAACTCTTATAAAATCGAGCTTTTTGTAAATCTGCTCCTTCAGAAGGTCGAGATTGATTTCCTTCTCGGCAGAAATTTTTATTGCACCGTCAACCTCAACATCCATCAAATCAATTTTGTTCACAACGGTAAGGGATGGGATGTAAACCCGGTTACCTGCAAGTGCATCAATGAGTCTTTCGATGCTTAACTCCTCACGTATGATAACATCCGCGCTGTGAATCTTGTATTCCTTTAAAATTTCAACAATTGTCCTCTCGTCAATTTTTTGGTTGACAGTTGAACTTATTCTGACCCCTCCTCTTTCCTTTTTCCTTATCACGATGTCGGGTGGTTTCTGGTCAAGCCTAATCCCGCCCTCGTAGAGTTCCCTCTTCACAATGTCAATTGTGTGAAGGGTAAACACATCAGCTACAATGATTATGAGATTAGCCACTCTTACAGCAGATATTACTTCCTTGCCCCTCCCTCTTCCTTTCGAAGCTCCCTCAATTACTCCCGGAACATCTATTATCTGTATAGCTGCTCCCTTGTAATTCAGAATGCCCGGAACAGGTTTTAGAGTTGTGAAGTCGTAATCTGCAACCTCGCTCTTAGCTCCGGTAAGCTTGTTGAGTATCGTTGATTTACCCACTGATGGATAACCAATAAGAACTGCGGTTGCATCTCCCTCCTTTTTGAGCGAGAAAACCTGTCTTGCAGCCTTTGCTTTCTGCTTCTCCGCCTCCTCCCTCAATCTTGCGAGTTTTGCCTTTAACCTGCCTATGTGATGCTCAGTTGCTTTGTTGTAAGGTGTCTTCTTTATTTCCTCCTCAAGCTCCTTTATTTGCTGCTCTATACTCATCCTAGTTTCATGACAAGAAATTCTAAATAAAAGTCTTTATCCTTTCAGGAAAAAAACATCACTAACCTCCGCTATCCCTCCCTCCATTGAAAACTTGAGCTTCGCTACGTAGGAGTGATAGGACAGGAAGGAATCTTCGCTCTTCGTTATTTCTATGACAACATCGTGAAAGGGCAGAAGCCTCTCTGGCATCTTCCCAACGGTGCAAGTGCACATTATGCCCCTATCATGTTCTATAATAAGCTCAACAGCCTTGGAGATTTCATAACCGAAAAGTTCGAGAAAATCCACACCAAAGGAAATTATCACCCTGTTTGTGAATAAGGGCTTTAGAATTCCACCCAAATCTTCAAAAACCTCATATCTCCCGATAACATCGAGAAAACTACATTCTTTCTTAGCCCCAATTACTATTGCCTCTCCATGTGTCGGAAAACCATATTTTTTTCCAATATGGTTAACTCTCTCCACCGCAGCGTCAGTCCAGAGTATCCAGAGGGGATCGCCGAAAAGTTCTGAAATCCGTCTTGTTATACCGTGAAAGCTGTAAATATCGGGAAAGCAAATCAGGATTCGGTCACCGTCATCTGCTGAATTAAATATGTTCGTTATCACATCCATAACTGATATTTGAGTAGATAAAAATAAGATTTTCGGTTGAAATAAAACTTATTCAACGTAAATACAGATAAGTAATTATTTTTTTATACCCGACTTCACTTGCTGTGGCATGGAGATTGAGAGAATAAAGTTGAGAACACCATTTGAAAATCCCGACTACGTTTATGTTTACGTTGTCAACTCTGAACTGATGATTGATGGGGGTTTCTGCAGTGCTGAGCATGTAGCCGAGCTCGAAGGATACGATGTAAAATTTAGAGTTATCACCCATCATCACATAGACCATGTTGGCCTGATTTTCTTCTCTGATAGAGGAGTGATGCTCCATCCGTCAGAGCTAAGATATCTTGAGGTCTACTCCAACCCAGAGAAGTTCGTTGAAGTTTACTCAAAGCTCTTTCGCGCCTTTGGGGTAAACGAAAGATATGTTGAAACCCTGAAAATTCTCACCGCGCTGAACCTGAAGCCAAGAGCGAAAATTTCTGAACTGAGAGAAGTTAAAGGTTTCAGAGTTGTTGAAACTCCCGGTCATACAGCAGGGCACTTAAGTGTGTTTAAAGACGGCTGTCTGTTCTCGGGAGATTTCATGCTCAGCAACACAACCCCGAACATAGGCTTCTACCCTGACTACACAAGTGGCGTGGCTGATTATCTGCAATCACTCTACAAGATACTGGAACTCGATGTTGATACGGTATATCCTGCCCATGAGAGAATCATAAAAAACCCAGAGAAGAGGGCGTATGAGTTGATAGAGCACTGCACCAACAGGGCAAAGGAGGTTTACGATGCTGTTAGGGATAAACCCACCAAGCTTGAAGATATAGTGGATAAGATTAGCTGGAGTGTCGGAAACTACTGGGATTTTGATGATTTCAACCGATTCATGGCAATTTGTGAAACTCTTGCCTTCCTGCACTATCTTGAAGAACAAGGTAAAATCAGGAGGAAAATAGTTGATGGTGTGGTGATCTTCACCTTATGCTGACGCTGAGAATCTGTATTGTGTCTGCTGCGTCCTCTATCAGATCACTGATATTTAAAAGCCTCTCTACGAACTTTATGAAAAAATACCACTCCGCGTAACTCTCAAATTTTGTGTTTGGGAGCTTTTGGTATATTCTGCCTTTTATGCTGTCAACTTCCTCCTCTGAAATTTTAATTTTCAAGAGAACGTCACTTAAATCTCCCTCTTCAAGAGCATTGAACGCCTTTAAAAGGTCGTAGCTCATTCTGGAGTTTATTTCAGCCACCCTTACAAAATCACCACACAAATCATCGGGAATGTGCTTTAAAGAAAGGAAGAGCATCGCGATATCCTCAAGCTCGTCAAGGATTTCGTCAAGGTGTTCTGCAAGGCTGCAGAAATTCGACCTGAGCGCGGGGATAAATGCTCCTGAATGTATTTTTACCATTATGTCCCTTCTTATCGCATCACCCATCTTCTCAGCCTCGCAAACATCTCCGACCACAGCTTTGTCGTTCCGCTCCATTATCGTTTTCATAAGTTCGCATGTGTCAATGATAAGTCCTATCTGATCCCTTATCATGTTCACGACTTCTCTTTCCTTTTCACCACCCAAGACGAATTTCTTGATCCTGTCAATCATAGCTCTTCACCCTTAACCTTCTCGACCACCTTTATAACCTCTATCAAGGTTTTGGGATAATTCCCGTATTCGTCTTTCTCCAAACTTTTAACCATATCCCATATTGTCAGAAGAGCAACGCTAACACCCGTTAAAGCCTCCATTTCAACCCCAGTCTTTCCCTTTGACTTCACAGTGCACCTTACTCTGATACCCACACTCTCAATATCGAAGTCGAATTTAACGGAAGTTATTGGAATGGTGTGGCACATCGGAATAAGTTCAGGGGTTTTTTTAACTGCAAGAACACCGGCAATATTGGCAGCTGCTATAACGTTCCCTTTTGCTACCTTTTCATTTAAAATGGCATCAATAGTGGAGCTTCTGAGCTTGATGAATCCTTCGGCAACCGCAACGCGAGTTACGTCTTTCTTCTCGGAAATATCAACCATTCTAACCTTGCCATCCTCTATGTGAGTGAACTCCATAATCTATATCTTCTCAGGTAAAAATATATCTTCTCTTCTACTTTGACTAATTATATGGAGGCACTCGTTGTTGTGGACATGCAGAAGGATTTCTGCTACAAGGATGGCGCCCTCTACATCCCAAATGCCGAAGACATTTTCGATGCCACATCGAAGGTCGTGAAAGCTGCAAGAGAGAGGATGCCCGTGATATTCACTCAAGACTGGCACAGGGAGGATGACGTGGAGTTCAAAATCTGGCCGAAGCACTGCGTTATGAACACAACCGGAGCTGAGGTTATAGACGAGCTTGAACCGCAGAAAAGTGACTATTACATCAAAAAAAGAAGATATTCAGCCTTCTTTGCTACTGATCTGGATCTGCTGCTCAGAGAGCTTGGGATTATAAAGCTCTACATCTGCGGTGTTGCAACAAACATCTGTGTTCTGCACACCGCAGGTGATGCAGTCTTGAGAGGCTACGATGTAGTAGTATTAAAGGACTGCACGAAAGCTCTGAGCGAGTATGAATATGAATACGGCATAAAGCATATGGAGAACGTGTTTCAGGCAAAGACGATAACTTCAGCAGAATTCAAAGCAATGTTGCAGTAACAAATAATAATAAACTATAATTTTACATAAAGCAAATTTATTTGCGAAAAGTTTATTAACTTTCTACCCAACTATAGACGGGGTGCCGGTGCATCGGTCTCAGCTATCCCGCCGTCACCGCTGTATACTGTTTTTATCGGCACCCCTTATTCTATTAGTACTGCGTTTATCACACCCTCTTGGCTTGGTCTGTTGGTGACTTTTGCTTTCCCAATCTCTGTGGCAATTATCGCTCCCTTTGTCACAACATTCCTCCTTGAATAGTGGACATGGGCGGGATTCTCAGCAACACCCTCTATCTCAGCTTTTACAACCTTTTTCTGCTTAGGATCGTAAACGTTAGCATATTTATCCGCGAAAAGCTTTATCTTGTAGTTTCCACCCCTAACTCTAACTTTCTTTATCTTCCTCTCTCCTACGAGCGTTTCAACCTGCTCTCTACCAAGCTCGTACTTTCTCTTTTTCCTTGCACGTTTGTAGAATCCTCCAGTCGGTTTTCTTCTGCTTCTCCCCTGCCAAATCATAGTGCATCACATCTGATACAGAATAAAACCCTTCCGCCTTAAAAAGTTTAGCAGTGCGTAAAATTTTATAACAATTAAAACCACTTTTTTTATGGCTGAAAGCAGTTTTGTTTACAACGGTGTGGAGATAACATGGCTGAAGCATGCTGGTTTCAGAATCAAAGGCTCTAAGGTTGTTTACATTGACCCCTACGAGATCCCAGAGGAGCTTGAAAAGGCAGATTTGATCCTTGTTACCCACGACCACTTCGACCACATGGATATGAAGAGTATAAAGAAACTCTCAAAAGATGACACTGTTGTTGTACATCCATCGGGCTGCATAGTAGAGGGGTTTGAAAGTTGCGAGGTAAAAGTTGGAGAGGAGATTGAGATAAAGGGTGTTAAGGTAAAGCCCGTCCCCGCTTACAACGTTGACAAACCGTTCCACAAGGAGAACTGCGTTGGATATGTTATCGAAATTGATGGTGTCAGAATTTACCATGCGGGCGATACGGACAGAATTCCCGAGATGAAGGAGATTGAAGTGGATGTTGCTCTTCTACCAGCTGGTGGAACGTATACGATGGATCTGAAAGAAGCGATAGAGGCTGCAAATGACATAAAGGCCAAGCACTACATACCCATGCACTTTGGGGCGATTCCACAAACCCAAGCAGACCCTGAAGAGTTTAAAAGAAATGTTAGAGGGGCGGTTATTCTAAAACCCCTTTTCTAATTTTTGATGCATCGAGAGCGCTTAAGGACACACTTCAAATTAGGGCTGCATGAAATCTCCACGCTTAACTCTTAAAGTACTTTTCCAGCACCTTTTTCTGCCCCCTTCTCAGAATTTCAGAGAGTGTTGAGGGGGCTATGCCGAAAAACTTCGCAAGCTCTTCAAGCTTGATCCTCTTCGGAAAATCAAAGTATCCTTTTTCAAGAGCAATTTTGAGAATTTCCTCCTCTCTGTATGTAATCTCATCTTTTCCGGTTGGTTTGCCCTTGTAAATCAACTCAAAGTCAACACCTTCAAGGTTTTTGAGCAGGGAGAGAAAGCCTTCATCATCGCATATTATGTTCCAGACTAGCTCAGAATCGTCAACATCAACATTTGTGATAACGCATCCAGATTCGAGAATGGGAATCGCAAACAGGCAGGTATGCTCTTTTATCAGAACCTTTGCTTCCTTGGATGAAACAGGCACACCCTCGCATTGAGAGGGTAAGTTTTCGAGTATCTCCTCAGTATTTTTCCCCTTGACCTTTAGCAGCCCTTTTACCACCTCCTCCTTCCTCGCAAAACCCTCAACTCTAACAACACAGCTCTCCATGATTCCGTTCAACGTTGCGAGGGCGCAGTTTTCGGGAAGCTTGGTTTTTATCTGCACTTCGAGCATCATTTTTAGTTCACTGCGGGAAAATAAACCTGACGAAAATATTAGGGGATAAGGTTATACAACCTTAAGTCAATTTAAATTCATGAAGATTGAGGGAAAGGTTAGTGAGCATGAGAGCATAAATAAGATGTACGAGAAAGTCAGCAAAGAAGGCGTAACGAACATTGTAGATAGATTCAACGCGCAGGAAAAAGGTAGGTGTCCATTCTGCAGTGCTGGTCTGAGCTGCCAGCTCTGCAGCATGGGTCCATGCAGAATTGGAAAGGACAAGCCTACTGGAGCTTGTGGTATTGATGCCGCCGGCATGGTTGTGAGGAACTTCACCCACAAAAACATGCTTGGAACTGAAGCCTACACCTACCACGCAATTGAAGCTGCTAAAACACTCAAGGCGACGGCAGAAGGAAAGACGATTTACGAGATTAAGGATGTTGAGAAGCTGAAGTGGTTTGCAGAGCAGCTCGGAATTGAAGGAGAAGACGTCAACGACCTTGCGAAGAAGGTTGCAGATTTCGTCATTTCCGACCTGAGCTCGGTCGAAAGAAGCAAGCTCGTGGAAATATTTGCACCCAAGCAGAGAAAGGAATTGTGGGAGAAGCTTGGAATATTCCCGGCAGGTGTGTTTCAGGAGATTTTGACCATGGGAGCATCTGCGATGACAAATGTGGACACGAACTACGTTTCTTTAGCCAAGAAAAGTATGGCGATGGGTATTGCCACGTGCATGGCTGCGCAGATAGCACTTGAGACAATTCAGGACATTCTTTTTGGCACACCAATGCCGCACGAGAGCTACGCTGATTTGGGGATTCTCGACCCGGAGTATGTGAACATTGCTGTTGATGGTCACGAGCCCTTCATCGGAATCGCTTTAATCAAGCTCGCTGAGAAGGAAGAGGTTCAGGAGAAAGCGAGGGCTGCGGGAGCCAAGGGGCTGAGGATAATCGGATTCATAGAGACTGGTCAGGAAATAATCCAGCGCGTTGACAGTCCTGTTTTTGCCGGAATTGTCGGGAACTGGATTGTGCAGGAGTATGCACTTGCAACAGGATGCGTTGACGTTTTCGCAGCCGATATGAACTGCGCTCTTCCGTCCCTGCCAGAATACCAGCGCTACGGCGTCAAAATTGTACCTGTGAGCGAACTCGTGAGGTTCAGGGGGATAGATGAGGGACTTGACTACGAGCCTGAGAAGGCTGAAGAGATCGCTGAAAAGCTGATCGAAATGGCAATAGAGAACTTCAAGCAGAGAGACAAGGGCAAGGCTGTGAAGGTGGAGCAGAAGAAGAAAATAGTTGTCGGTTTCTCTCCAGAGGCGATTCTCAAAGCTCTGAACGGAGACCTGAACGTTCTGCTTGACGCAATCAAGAAAGGCGACATTAAAGGCGTAGCAGCCCTTGTTAGCTGCACAACGCTGAAGAACGGCCCTCACGACACCAGCACGGTTACGATTGCGAAGGAGCTGATAAAGAGGGACATACTCGTCCTTTCGATGGGTTGCGGTAATGCTGCCTTGCAGGTTGCAGGGCTGACGTCAATGGATGCTGTAGAGCTTGCAGGAGAGAAGCTGAAGGGTGTTTGCAGGGCACTGAACATCCCGCCGGTGCTGAGTTTCGGTACTTGCACAGACACGGGAAGGGCTGCCTATCTCGTCAGGCTGATTGCTGATGCATTAGGAGTGGACATTCCGCAGCTTCCGATAGCGGTTACGGCTCCGGAATACATGGAGCAGAAGGCAACAATAGATGCCGTGTTTGCAGTTGCCTACGGTCTTACAACCCACGTCTCTCCAGCTCCACCAATAACCGGTAGTGAAGATGCTGTGAAGCTCTACACCGAGGATGTGGAGAAACTTACTGGCGGGAAAGTTCTGGTTGAAGACGACCCGGTAAAGGCTGCTGAGCTGCTGGAGAAAGTAATCGTTGAGAAGAGAAAGGCTCTAGGAATCTAAGGCTCTGGGAATCTAAAAAAGAAAACTTTTTTAATTACTAATTTTTTCCCTTCTTATGGAAGAAGTGCTTCCAAATATTTACCTCATCGACACTCTGAAATACGTGGAAGAGGGAGTCATCTTCCTACGTTGTGGTTGACGCAAAAGCAGCAATCATCGACCCTGGGATGGCTAAGGGAGCTGAGATAATCCTTGAGGGGATTGACAGAGACTGGAACGTTGAATACATCTGCCCCACGCATGTGCACCTCGACCACGGTGGTGGGGCAGCTAAGCTGGCAAAGACACTCGATGCAAAAATCTTCGTGCATCCGAAGGGTGTTAAGCATGTTGTCAACCCTGAAAGGCTCTGGGAAGCTTCAAAGGCGGTTCTGGGTGAGGTGGCGGATATTTACGGCAAACCCGAGAGTGTGGAGGAGGATGGGGTTGTTGCCGTGGAGGATGGGGAGGAGTTTGAGCTCGGTGAAGAGATACTGAAGGTTTTTTTCACGCTCCGGGACATGCTCCACACATGCTGGTTTATTACTTTGCCAATTCGAGAGTACTGTTTCCCGCAGATGCCGTGGGATGTACTTTGAGGGTGTCGTTTTCCCGCTCACACCTCCACCCTTCTACGCTGATGCTGCATTGAAAACGCTTGAGATGTTGATGTCTCTGAAGGTCGATTACGTTGCCTTCACACACTACGGCGTTGTGGAGGGTGATTGGACAATAAAGAGGTCCTACGAGAAGATAAAGAGCTGGATGGAGATTGCAAAGGAGGTTGCAGAAGCTGATGGGGGCGTTGAGGAGTTCGTGAGCAAGCTTAGAAGTTATGACGAAGATGTCGAGAAGCTGTTCAAAGCCTTCAGAAACAAGCCCGTTGCTCTGAGCTTCATATACACCTCTGCCACAGGAATGCTCGATGCTGCTAAGAGATTGCTGGTATAAACTGTCCATTTTGTTACGCAAAAACAAAATGGAAAATCAAAGCTCGACGTAAGTAGCGTCAATAATTCCGTCAAGCTTCGTCATTTCTTCAAGCACTTCAGGCGTTGGCGGATCATCGACAAGCAGCAGCATTAGCTGTATTCCTCCGGGCTTATCTCCGCTCCTTCCGACGATCATCCCCGCGATGTTGATGTTGTTTTTCCCGAAGAGCATTCCAACTCTGCCTATAACACCAGGTTTATCCTCATGGAGAGATATGACGTAGTGCCCCTTTGGAACAAAGTTGACATTGTAAACGTCAATTTTCAGAATTCTGTATTCACTGCCGAAGCAGGTTCCTGCGAGGTACATCTCCTTGCCGTTGCTCTCCACCCAAACTTCAACCAAGCTCTCGTAGTGCTCACTGCTCTCAACCTTGCTCTCCTCAATCATAATCCCCCTCTCAACCGCTACGGGCTTTGCTGAGACAAGGTTAATTTCGTTCCCAAGAATTGGCTCGAACAGACCTTTAAGAAGTGCTCTTGTAATGAACTCGGTGTTCTTGGTGGCTATCTTGCCACTACATGTTATTTTAACCTTTTTTATAACTCCACCCAGCCTGACACTCGCAATTTTGCCCATCTTCTCTGCCAAAGTCAGGAATGGCATCATGAACTCGAACTCAGCCGGCTCGATTGATGGCAGATTTACTGCATTTCTCACAGGCAAACCTTTTGACATGTTCACGATATCCTCTGCAATTATCATTCCCACATTGAGCTGCGCTTCTCTTGTTGATGCGGCGATGTGTGGAGTGGTGACCACATTTTCAAGCTTGAGGAGCGGATTGTCGGGAGAGGGTGGCTCCTTCTCGTAAACATCAAGGGCTGCAGCCGCAACTTTTCCAGACTTTATCGCTTCATAAAGTGCTCTTTCATCGACAATTCCACCTCTGGCTGCATTTACAACTATTACACCGTCTTTCATTTTCTCAAACTGCTCTTTTCCAATTAATCCCATCGTCTCCTTCGTTCTGGGAACGTGGACCGTGATAACATCAGATGATGCAAGGAGGGTGTCAAGATCAACAAGCTTAACACCAATCTGCTCCGCTCTCTCCTTGGATACGAAGGGGTCGTAGGCAATTACGTTCATCTCAAGAGCCTTGCAACGCTTTGCCACCTCAAAACCAACTCGTCCAAGTCCGATTACGCCAGCAGTCTTCCCCCTCAGCTCAACTCCAACGAACTTCTTCCTCTCCCATTTCCCCTCCTTTACACTCCTGTCTGCCTGCGGGATCTTTCTGGCAGCCGCAAGTATTAAGGCTATTGTATGTTCTGCAGTGGAAATCGTGTTTCCTCCGGGAGCATTTGCAACAACAATTCCTCTCTGAGTGGCTGCGTTGATGTCTATGTTGTCCACACCCACTCCAGCTCTGCCGATAATTTTGAGCTTCTTACCAGCGTTGATAACTTCCGCGTCTACTTTGGTCTGACTTCTGACTACGATGGCGTCATATTCTGGAATTTCTTGGAGAAGTTGCTCCCTCGTCATTCCGGTTTTTACGTCAACCTCTAGTCCGTTATTCCGCATGTACTCTATAGCCTCTTCACTGATCGGCTCTGCAACAAGCACTTTCATACCCCCTACGCTCTGTGGCTGAGCTAAAAACATTTACGATAAAGACTTTTACTCATCCGTCAATTTCAAGCTGTGAGAATTGCCGTGACTGGAAGACCTGGGGTGGGGAAGACAACGCTTTGTCTGAAGGTATACGAGTCACTTAAAGACAAAATGACTATTGCCGGGTTTGTTACTAAAGAATTGCGAAAAGATGGAAGGAGAGTAGGTTTCAGGCTCATTGACCTGAGTTCCGGCAGAGAAGAGTGGCTTGCTAGAGTAGGGGAAGGGAGGGTTAAGGTTGGCAAGTATGCTGTAAACATTGAGGGCTTCGAGAGATTTCTGGATTCTGTAAATACGGATGCGGACCTGATCATTATTGACGAGGTTGGTCCGATGGAGCTGAAGAGCGAGAAGTTTGTCAGGCTTGTGGAGGGGCTGATGGACAAGGAAAAGTTGCTGTTCACAATCCACCTCAGATCGAAGCACTGGCTTCTTGAAAGAATCAGGAAGGAGTTCAGGGTTTACGTTATTGACGAGACGAACAGAGATAAGGTGGCTGAAGAAATTACTGAAGTTTTTGAGGGGTAAAATGGAGATTCGGGAGGGGGGTGCAAGGATAAGCGTTGACGGCGTATTTTACAACCCGATGATGAGGTTTTGCAGAGACCTCGACATGCTCGTCTTTGCCGCAATGGACTCGAAGGAGTACTTCGATGCTTTGGCTGCAAGCGGAGTCAGGGGGATAAGGGCGGCTCTTGAAGCCGGGAAAGTTGCCATTTTTAACGATATCAGCCCCAAGGCTGTGAAAGTTATTGAGGAAAACCTGAGGAGGAATGGTTTGAGTGCTGAGATTATTAACGGTGACGCTGCAGCAGTAATGAGGCAGAGGAGCTTCGAACACATTGACATAGACCCGTTCGGCTCTCCCGCACAATTCATGGATTCAGCATGTTTCTCTGCAAGAAAGTATCTGAGCATTACTGCCACAGATACTGCGGCTTTATGCGGTAGCGCCACGAACTCAGGGCTGAAGAAGTACGGTGCGTTTGCCGTTAAAACGGACGTTTATCATGAAGTTGGTCTGAGGATGCTGATTGGTTTTGCAGTGAGAGAAGCTACGAAGTACGAGAAAGCTCTTTTTCCCCTCATATCGTGGGCTAGGGAGCACTACTACAGGGTTCACTTTAAAGTGCGAAGATCAACCTCGATCTCTGCAAAGATATACGAGAAAATGGGCCACCTCGCTTACTGCGGTGCATGTTTGAGGAAAAAAGTTATTGGCGTTGGCGAGGGGGCAGAGAGGTGTAAATGTGGTGAGAAATTTAGAGTAATAGGGCCGATCTGGCTAGGGGAGCTGAAGGACAGAGGTTTTGTTGAAAGAGTTGCTGAGATGGCAGAGGGGAAGCTTAAGAAATTTCTGAATAAAATTCTTATTGAGGCTGACATCTCTACAGCCTACAGCCTTCCGGCATTAGCGAAAATTCACACTCTAACCCTTCCACCTGCCGAAAGTGTTGTCGGGGAGCTTAAGAAGCTCGGCTATGAGGCTTCTAGAACCCACTACTGCGGATTCTGCATTAAAACTGATGCTGATAGAGATGAAATTGTAAAAATATTGGAAGTCAATCGAGCTTGAGTTCCGCTACCTTCTTCCAGCTGTCTTCATCGTAAACCTTGATCTCCTCCGGCCCTATAACGTACAGGTAGTCGTCAATGTAGATGGCCCTCACAGCGTTGCCCTTTACCGCTTTAACTATCTTCAGACCATCCTCGTAGGAGAAGATGTAGCCGTTTTGTCCTGCCAGCAGGAAGAAGATTCCGTGTTCTTTGTCAAGCAGAAACATGTGATGATTCCTCATGACCTCACTCCAGTACTCTTGGAGGATGTATCTGTCCTTCTCAACCGGATTCGTCAAATCCGATATGTCGAACAGATTTTTTTTGACGTTTCCGTCCTCCATGCCTATGCCAAGAACAGTTCTCTCATCTTCGTCACACCCTTGTCTTTGCCGCATAAGGAGAGCGTAAAGGAAGAAGATGCAGAACTCTCCATTTCCGTTTGAGTTAGGCTGAAAATTAAGCCTGAAACCGTAATAAAATATTTAAACTTATATACCGCAGCCGAAAGGGAGGGTTATATGATTGCCCTTGAAATTTACGTCAGCGGCAACGTGCAGGGTGTGGGTTTCAGGTACTTTACCCGCAGAGTTGCCAAGGAACTCGGCATTAAAGGGTACGTTAAAAACCTCTCGGATGGAAGGGTTTACATTTACGCCATCGGAGACAGTCCCACTCTCGATAAATTCCTCTCAGCAGTAAAATCCGGACCTCCGCTTGCGACTGTTAGGGGTATAGAGGTCAAAAAAGCTGAGATTAAGGACTACGACAGCTTTGAGGTGGCTTACTGATGCTTGCCAAGAGAATTATCCCGTGCCTCGACGTCACCCTTGATGAGAAGGGGGCGAGAGTTGTAAAGGGAGTGGAGTTCGTTAACCTGAGAGACGCTGGCGACCCAGTGGAGCTGGCGAGGAGATACGATGAAGAGGGGGCGGATGAGCTCGTTTTTCTTGACATCACCGCCTCACCAGAGGGCAGGAGGACGATGATAGACGTTATTGAAAGAACCGCGGAGCAGGTTTTTATTCCGTTTACCGTTGGTGGAGGGATAAAGACGATTGAGGATATCAACAGCATTCTGTCTGCAGGGGCTGACAAAGTTTCTATCAACACCGCTGCAGTAAAGAATCCCGAATTTGTGAGAGAAGCTGCAGACGTTTTCGGCAGTCAGTGCATCGTGGTTGCCATAGACTGCAGGAGAAACTTTGACCTGAGCAAGGGCAAATACATCGTGGAGCTTGAAGATGGTACGAAAGCGTGGTATGAGGTTGTGATATACGGGGGAAGGAAGCCCGTCGGGATAGATGCCGTATGGTGGGCGAAGAGAGTTGAGGAGCTTGGAGCGGGGGAGATTCTGCTTACTTCGATGAACAGGGATGGCACCAAGGATGGCTTTGACATTCCCATTACCAGAAAAATCAGCGAGGAGGTTAACATTCCGGTAATAGCTTCAGGAGGAGCGGGGACGAAGGAGCACTTCTACGAGGGGTTTGTTGACGGTAAGGCAGATGCATGCCTCGCTGCGAGCATCTTCCACTACCGGGAAATCGGAATCAGGGAGATAAAGGAGTATCTGGCTGAGAGGGGAGTTCAGGTGAGACTGTGAAGATTTCAGAATTCCAGAAGATGATTTCGGAAATTTACATAAATCGGGATAGAAAGAGGGGCGTGGAGAAAACCATGCTGTGGGTTGTGGAGGAGGTTGGCGAGCTTGCTGAAGCTGTGAGAAAGGGAACCAACGTCGGTGAGGAAATCGCAGATGTTATGGCTTGGCTTGTCAGCCTCGCCAATTTGCTTGACGTTGATGTTGAAAGTGAGATTATTAAAAAGTACCCTGGTTACTGCATCAGATGTGGAAAAAAGCCGTGTGAGTGTGATTCGAAATGAGGTTCAAGATTGTAAGCGAAGATGATATAAAAAATGGCTTAGTGACGGATAAGTACTTCATCTGGACGGAGAAGGTTCTGAAGGCCAAAAACATCAACCCCAGTGTGGTGGCGGAAGTTACAACCTCAGGATGGGGAGTTTTTGCGGGACTTGATGACGTCCTTAACCTTCTTGAGGGATTGCCGATTGATGTTTACGCGATGCCTGAAGGGAGTATCTTCTTCCCCCATGAGCCCGTAATGACCATTGTTGGAAAATATCTGGATTTTGCAAGGTATGAAACCTCTTTGCTCGGTTTCCTCTGTCACGCAAGTGCCGTTGCCACGCAGGCCTTCAGGTTCAAGCTTGCTGCGGGTGAGAAGAAAGTTTACTCCTTCGGAACGAGGAGAATGCATCCCGCTTTAGCTCCATACATTGAAAGGGCTGCCTACATCGGAGGGGTGGATGGGGTGAGCAACTTCTCTGCCGAGAAGTACCTTGGTTTGAAGAGCATGGGAACGATGCCGCACGCATTGATCATCTGCTTCGGCGATCAGATTAAGGCGTGGAGGAGCTTTGACGAGGTTGTTGACAAAGAGGTGCCGAGAACGATGCTTGTAGATACATACTACGATGAGAAAACCGAGGCTGTGATGGCTGTTGAGAACGTTGAAAACGTTAGCGGTGTCAGGCTCGACACCCCTTCATCTAGGAGGGGCAAGTTCAGGAAGATCGTGGAAGAGGTGAGATGGGAGCTTGACATCAGAGGGAAGCAGAACGTGAGGATTTTTGTCAGTGGGGGGTTGAGTTTAAAAGATGTGCTTGAGCTCAGAGACATTGTGGATGCGTTTGGCGTTGGGACTGCAATCAGCGGTGCAAGTCCGATTGACTTTGCGCTGGACATAGTGGAAAGGGAAGGCAGGTTTGCGGCAAAGAGGGGCAAGAGAGGAGGAATGAAGCAGGTCTACAGGCACTGGGATGAGCTTAGAGACGAAGTTAAGCTTTTCAAGGAAGAGTACACCGGTGGTGGAGAAGCGATGCTGAGGAAAGTGATTGATGGTGGAAAGATCACTGAAAGACCGGATATGGAGAAGGCAAGGGAGCTGGTTTTAAGGCAGATGGAGATTATAAGAAAGCTTGGCAGGGAAGAGGAGTTTTTGTAATCTTGTTTTTCTCTTTAATTTTAAAAAAGTTTTCTAAACCGAATTACACAGCATCAAAAAAAGCATCCACCGACCCGTACTTTCTCACTATCCTCAGGTAAAGGTCGTCCAGCACTCTGCTTGATGCTCCCCAGACAAGGTGCCTGGCACACTCAAAATTTGGCCCCCAGTCCGTAATCCTTCTCGATTTTAAGACCTTTCTCAGTTCATCAACCAGAACCTTGCTTACTTCTCTACTGTCGGGCTCGAACTCAAGTGTTCTTATCATCCCCACCACAGGGCAAATCATTATCCTGTACTGATGCACCTCTCTTGGCTTCAGGAATCCGAGGACATCCACACAGTCAGGATTTATTCCAAGTTCTTCCTCAAACTCTCTCAATGCAGCTTCAACTTCGCTCTCACCATTCTCAATCATCCCGCCTGGAAAGGCAATATGGCCAGCACTCCTGATCAATCCCTTTGAGCGCTTTATCATTACCAGCTTTGGACATTTTTCGTCAAAAACCGGAACAACTACCGCCGCATCCGCTTTTTTTGTGACTTTTTTGTCAAGCAGCCCTTCAAGTTTCTTGACCAACACTGTGAAGATTCATTAAAAAGTATTTAAGGCTTTTCCAGCCATTAAGATTTCACCGGTAATTTAAAGACTTCAGAAGTACCCAGTTCGGAGTGTCTTTTCCCGAAATTATTTCCCACTCCAACAAACCCCTGTGTGAAACTCGATGAAAAAGCGATAAAATGGATAATCAGAGAAAAAGAGAAGGGAACACCAACCAGAATAATAGCAGAGATTGAAGGAATCTCAACAAGAAGAGTAAATCAGATCTACAGACAATACAAGGAAACAGGAGAAATTCCTAAACTGAGAAAACCGGGAAGACCAAA
>JAPDIY010000055.1 GCA_029259335.1 Archaeoglobi archaeon | reverse complement strand
AGATGTAAGAATACTTGAGATCTACGAGGGTACAAGGGAGATTGAAATTGAGATTATTGGTAGATCGCTGCTCGGCAAAATCCCATCAAGACTCGGCACTGTGAGGAAGCATCCTTTGATGTGATATTTATTATTTTATTATTTTTTAAAAAGTAAAAAAGTAAAAAGATCAATCCTTCGGCATATCCTTGCTTATCCCCACAAGATACTTGGCTATGTCCTTCTTCTTCTCAAAATCGTAGGTTCTCCAGATTGCTATCTCCTCCATCACTGGAGAACCACCACCGTGCACTCCAGCAACAGCCTGCACCCCTCCGAGTGATGAGCAAAGGATGTTTGAAATTCCGTAAAGGCAGCGATACACGTCTTCAGGCGGAACATCGCTTTTGCGCTTTATATACTTCTTGATGAGAGGTCCAACTTCGGAGCTCAAAAAGTCTTCTGCGAATGGCAACGCTGCCGGCAATCCACCTGCAAGCTCCGCGAGTATCTCAAGCTCCTTGTAGTAGTTCAAACCAGCGTGTCTTCTTCCGATATTGGCGTAAACTTCGTTTGGCATGAACGTTCCTGCCGGGGTTTTTGTGCCGTGAACAGCTGAGGCAATTCCAGCAGCATAAACAAGCTCCGCAGTGGCTGCAAGCTCAACGAGCTTCTCTCTTATATTGTGCCTCTCATACACTCCGTTGTACTCGGCAATTAAGGCACCAAAGCCCATTATGATATCTGTCGTTGCTGGCTTGCATCCCGTGTAGCTGTGTCTGTGGAATAATGCAAACAGGTAAGCAGCGAGTGTTGCGTATCTGTTCTCTCCGCATATAAACACCCTGTCCCACGGCACAAAGACGTCGTCAAAAATTATCATGTTCTCGTCATCACCAAACTCACCCTGGGGCATGTCCAGTCCTTTAGGTGCCCTAACTTTCGACGTTCTTGCCACTATCTTAACGCCATCAGCATCAGCAGGAATGGCGAAGGCTACACAGTAGTCCTTGTCCTCAGGCATCATCGCCCTTGTCGGGACGACGATTATCTCGTCCGCTACTGCAGCCATCGTTATACAGTTCTTCGCCCCCCTTACAACTATGCCATCACTCCTTTTCTCCACAACCCTGACGTACATATCCGGATCGTCCTGCTGGTGCGGTCTCTTACTCCTGTCACCCTTTACATCAGTCTGCGCGCATGCAGCAACCATGTCTCTTTCCTGAAACTCCTTGAGATACTCCAGGAATCTCTTGTGATAGTCAGTTCCGTGCTCCATGTCTGCAGCAAACGTGGCGATTGAAAGTCCGTTCATAGCATCGCAGCCCATACATCGCTGAATGCAACCTCCAACCAATCTGCAAATCTTTCTTGTCATTTCCTGCTTTTTCATCAAATCTTCGGCAGATTGGTGTATGTGTGTGAATCTGTTAATCCTCTTACCGCTTATATGAGATTTAGCGGTAAGAAGATCCTTGAAGTACGGGTCGTCTACCAGATCGAAGGTTTTTGAGATAATATTGATGCCGCCACTAACTTCGGGATCGTCTCTCCCAACTTTCTTACCCCTAACGTATACGTTCGGTTTCAACCGATACAGGTCTTGCCTGTATTCTTCCGACGTTCTCATTTTTCTCACCATAATCAAACTCTCTCGATAACGACAGCAGCACCCTGCCCTCCTCCAACACAGGCAGTGGCAACGCCGTAGTCTCCGCCCTTCTCCTGGAGAATTCTTGCCAAAGTTCCGATCAGCCTTGCACCACTCGCAGCAAGTGGATGACCTATGGCAATTGCTCCTCCTTTTACATTTACCCTTTCGTCCTCTATTCCAAGCTCGTGGATGGCGTAGAGAGTGACAACAGCAAAAGCTTCGTTTATCTCCCAGTAGTCTATATTGCTGACCTTCAGTCCAGCCTTCTCCAGAGCCTTCCTGCTCGAAGGTACCGGACCCTTACCCATTACGTACGGCGACACTCCAGCGGTGCCATAGGCAACAATTTTTGCAAGAGGCTCAAGCCCGAGCTCTTCCACTTTCTTCTTTGACGCCAGCAGCAATCCTGTCGCACCGGCATTCAGTGGTGAAGAATTTCCGGCAGTTATAACCCCACCCGGCTTGAAAGCTGGAGGGAGAGAAGCTATCTGCTCAAGAGTTGTATCTGGCCTTATTGACTGATCGGAATCAACAAGTATTGTTGACCCGTCAGCCTGCTTTGCCTCAACTGGCAAGATCTCTCCTCTGAAATATCCTTCTTTCAGTGCCTTTGCAGCAAGTTGATGGCTTCTCAAACCCCACTTGTCGAGGTCCTCCTTTGTCAGATATTCTGCCTCCTCAAACAATCTCTCTGCTGTTAGTCCCATCACAAAACCAGTTCTCATATCGTACTCCTTATATTCATCCTCCAGAAATCTGAGGTTCGGACTAATATGCGGATTGTCTCCCATCGGCACCCTTGTCATGTGCTCGTAGCCACCCGCTATGGCAACATCAACGTTGCCTGTTGCTATTTCAAGGTAGGCGTAGACCGTGGTTACGAGTGATGACGCGCACTGCATGTCTATGTGGGTGGTAGAGGTCTCTACAGGATATTTGGCGAGGAGAGCAGGTCCTCTACCTCCATATGCCCAGTTTTCCCATACAGGAAAGGCACATCCAACTAAAATCCTTTCAACTTCCTTTTTCTCTATTCCGGCCTTCTCCGGCAATTTGTCCAGCACAATGGCCATCAGATCGTCTCCTCTAATCTGATGGAAGACATCTCTTTCAGGTTTTTTCGGCCTGCTTCTCGAAAATGGAGTCCTCAAATATTCCGCAATATATACATCTTCCATCTGGTCACCTCCTTTTCTTAGTTTCTTCATCTCTCAAAACCCTACGCAGATACTTTCCTGCTGCGGATTTGGGCAGCTCATTTCTGAACTCTACCATCCTTGGATACTTGTAGGCAGCCATCCTCTTCTTACACCACTCTATGATGTCCTGCTCTGTAATTTTACCCCTGTACTTCTCATCAAGAACAACAAAGGCTTTAATCGTCTCTCCTGCCACTGGATCGGGAATTCCAACAACGCAGACCTCCTTGATTGCAGGATGCTCGTACATCACGTCCTCTATCTCTCTTGGATAAACGCTGTGCCCCTTGTACTTGATTATGTCCTTAAGTCTGTCAACGATGTAGAAGTATCCCTCCTCATCCATCTTACCTATATCACCAGTCCTCAGCCACTTCATACCGTCTGCTTCAAAGAAGACTTTCTCAGTCTCATCTTTGCGATTCCAGTAACCCTTCATCACCTGAGGTCCGCTAATGACGATTTCACCCTCCTGGCCGATTGGCAGAAACTCCATGGTTTCTGGATTTATAACAGCAGCATGGGTATTGGGCACTGGTGGGCCTACAGAGCCAACCTTCCTTTTTCTGAACGGTGGGCCAAATGTGGTGTGGGTGACGGGAGAAGTTTCGCTCAAACCATAGCCCTCAACCAGTATCCCTCTGCCAGCATCTTTTGTCAATTCATCCCACTTCTCCACGACTTCCGGCGGAATTGGCCCCGCTCCATTGTTCACGTATAGCAGAGAGGTCAAATCGTATTTCTTCATCAGATCGGGATTGTTGACATAGTAGACGAATATCGCAGGAGCGCCCATGAATGTTGCAATTCTGTACCTTTCAATTGCTTCAAGGATCTTTTCAGGCTCAAATCTCGCGAAAACAACGAGAGTATCTCCAGTAGCGAGCCCGTTGTTCAGATCAACAGTCTGACCGTATATGTGGTACCAAGGTAATATCGCACACCTCGAACTGTAATCGTTCTCGTAGTAATCTCTGAACGTCCTGTATTCCTTCCCGTCGAGGTCGATCACCACATATTTTCCTTCTTCTCTGATAATTCTGTGAGATTTCAACCAGTTTCTCATTATCTCTGTTAGAGGCATTATCTGGTAGAGATTGGCAACAACATTGTAGTGTGTGAGCATCGCAGCTTTTGGCAATCCCGTTGTACCACCTGTATACTGAAGAACCGCAACATCTTCTCTGACATTCCACCTAACCGCTGGCGGATCAGGTTCTGATGCAAGCATTTCACGGAAATCCACAAACCTTCCCTCAACTTTTGCCTTCCCGCCAGCAATATTTGCTACTATAACTTCTTCAACACTCGTATTTTCCCGCACACTGTTGAAATTTGGATAAAGCTGTTCTACAGTAACGAGATACTTGCTCTTACTATCGTTAAGCTGATACTCAACTTCTCGTGGTGCAAACAGCGGAGATAAAGCTGTGACGGTAGCTCCAGCTTTCATTGCTGCATAGTAAGCTACGGCAAATTGCGGGCAGTTTGGAGAGTAGATGGCAACGACATCTCCCTTCTCAACCCCCATCTTTGAAAGTGATGTAGCAAATCTGTCAATGTACTCCTTTAACTGCCCGTATTTTATTTCAAATCCGTAAAAAATTATTGCCGTTCTTTCAGCGTATTTTTGACAGGCCTCATCTATAATTCCGTGGAGAGGCTTCTCAGGTATATCTACATCCGCTGGTAAACCTTCTATCCACGATCTCTCAAGCCAGTACCTGTTCTTTATAAAGTCGGGAACCTCTACCATCCTATCACTGTCTAAAATTATTTTTGATATTTTAAAAGGTTTCGCTTTTTACGAAATTTACTTCTTTTACATTCATAAAGGAGACATTCGCTCTTTTTTAATAGCATGAGACGATAAATAATCTTGGCCGAAAACAAGTCTGAGTGTATTTACAGCCGAAACTTTCTTATTTTTTAATCCATTCTTTTTCCTCATGATTCTGAACGAGAAGGAGTTTAAGAATGAAGGAATAAGAATCGCAGCTTATCTGATTGCTGAGTCGGCAAGAACAGCGCCGAAATCGAAGGGTGAGGATGTAATAGAGATTATTTATGTTGACGGTGAGGATCTGGAAAGAATAGCGGCAAAAATGGAGGAGATGGCTTCAGATGGAGATAAGGACTTTGTGAGGGATGCTGAGAGCTTGAGAAAATCTCAGGCCGTTCTGCTGTTAGGGGCAAAAGGTGACAATACGGTCGGTGTTAACTGCGGAGCTTGCGGGTACAAAAGCTGTGCAGAATTCAAGAAAGCTGAACGAAAAGGGGAGAACTTTATTGGACCAAACTGTGCCTTCAGGTTGCTTGATCTTGGAATCGCATTGGGTTCTGCAGTTAAGCTCTCGGCAATCCTTGGTGTTGATACAAGAATAATGTACAGGATTGGAATAGCCGCAAAGAAGCTCGGAATGATTGACGCTGATGTTGTCATGGGAATTCCGATTTCGGCCTTGGGGAAGAGTCCGTATTTCGACAGGATGTCTAAGAAGTGATACTCTTTGTATTTTTCGTGGCTCCTCTCACTGTCTGTCTTATCGGAATCCTCCTCTCAAACCCGCAGTTTAGACATGTGATAATAACTCTCCTTTTCCTCACCCTCACTCTGAAGTTACCCTCTTTGTAGGGATAAAGACATTTCTTGCAGTATATCGTTTTCAACTCTCTGGGTATTCTCACCCTGTATCTCATCGCAATTCTTTTTGCCAGCTCAACATATCTTCTTGCAAGCTCGTAGTCTTTGTTTTTCCACTCCTCAGCCCTTTTAACGAGGTAAACAACCCTTTCCTTCGCTATTCTGCTTTCCCTCTTTTTATCCCTTTTTATCACAGCAATGGGTAAACAACAAAGATAAATAGCCTTTTGTTTCTTCAGCCAGTATGAAATTTGACCCCCAGAAATACAGAGAACTATCGAGGAAAGACTTTGAGGAGGCGTGGAAATCTGGAAAAGAGGTCTTGGGGATAAGGGATCCGAATAAAGTTTATCCGAGGATCGGGTTTGAATTTGGCGCTGAACATCCTGTTTTCAGAACAGTAGAGAGGTTGAGAAAGGCTTACATCGCGATAGGTTTCTCTGAGGTCGTCAATCCCATAATTGTAGAAGATGTTCATGTTAGGAAGCAATTTGGGAGGGAAGCCTTGGCGGTGCTTGACCGCTGTTTTTACCTCGCTTCTCTCCCCAAACCAAATGTTGGGATTTCTGCTAATAAAATCAGCTTAATTGAGAAAATAACGAAAAAGAAGGTTGAAGGGAGAGAAAGAGACCTTCAGGAGGTTTTTCATCGATACAAAAAGGGAGAGATCGACGGAGATGATTTGAGCTATCTGATTGCGGAAGTTCTCGAGATTGATGATATCACGGCGGTTAGAATTCTTGATGAGGTGTTTCCCGAATTCAGGGATTTGAAGCCTGTGCCGAGCACTCTGACCTTGAGGAGTCACATGACTACTGGATGGTTCATTACTCTCAGCCACATAGCCGATAAACTTCCTCTGCCGATCAAGCTCTTCAGCATAGACAGGTGCTTCAGAAAGGAGCAGGGGGAGGATGCTACGAGGCTTTACAGCTACTTCTCGGCGAGTTGCGTTCTTGTTGATGAGGATGTGGGTGTTGATGACGGGAAGGCTGTTGCCGAAGCTCTGCTTCGACAGTTCGGATTTGAGAAGTTCAGGTTCAGAAAGGATGAGAAAAGGAGCAAGTATTACATTCCCGATACGCAGACCGAAGTTTATGCCTTCCATCCGAAGCTTGTTGGCTCAAGCACGAAATATAGCGACGGTTGGATTGAGATAGCGACCTTCGGCATTTACTCCCCCACGGCTTTGGCCGAGTACGACATCGAGTATCCAGTTATGAATCTGGGTCTTGGGGTTGAGAGACTGGCGATGATACTTTATGGGTATGATGATGTTAGAAAGATGGTTTATCCACAGATTTACGGTGAGATCAAGCTAACAGATACCGATATAGCGAGAGGGATAAGGGTTAAAGAAATCCCCCAGACTCCAGTTGGTTTGAAGATTGCCGGTAGTATAGCAGAGACTGCAGAAAGAAATGCTATATCACCAAGTCCGTGCAGCTTCCTTGCATATGAAGGGGAGCTTTTCGGGAAGGCCGTTAAGGTTTTTGTCGTTGAAGAGGAGGATAACACGAGATTGTGCGGGCCTGCATACGCCAATGAGGTCGTTGTTTACAACGGAAGCATATATGGGATACCGAGAACCAAGAAGTGGAGGAGCTACTTTGAGGAGGGCGTAACAACGGGAATAAAGTACATCGATGCCTTCTCTTACCTTGCAGCAAGAAAAATCGAAGAGGCGGCAATGATGGGGGAAGAGGAAGTTATGGTGAGAGTGAGGATAGTGGAAAATCTTTCAGACATCAATCTCTGCATTCATGACAACCTGAGAAGATACATACTTTGGAAAGGAGGAAAGATTGATGTCCGTGGTCCGGTCTTTGTGACTGTGAAAGCGGAAATAAGTTAAATGGGGATCAGGAGACGAATGTAGCCAATAAAGGGGATTCTGAACTTTGCAACCCCTATTATCCATTCTTCCTTTACGGGCTTTATTCTCTCTCCAATCGGCGAAAATACTCCGGGAACTGCCTGATCGGGAAGTTTGTTGGTTTTAACATTGTCGCCCTGCGTAATGTATCCATCATTCTCTGCTATCTGGTTCGTGTAAACCATTTTGCCATCCACAATAGCTGGTATTGGATCACCCTTGTGGACGTAGGCTATCGCTCTGTGTATAATCGGCTTTCCGTAACCGTTTGGCTTGTAAACTATGACATCTCCGTAGTTCCCAAAGCTCACGTATCCAGTCTTTACTCCCTCTTCCCACGTTACCACTCCTCCAGCCCTTGCAGTGCTTATCAGAAATACAACATCACCCGGATGTAAATGGGGTTCCATGCTACCAGACTCAACCGCAACCATAAAGGGCCACGTGCCCGTTAAGGCAATACCTCCTCCAACTATGACCGCAACGATAATTAATGTTGAGACCACATCTTTTATGAACTGAACAGACTTTGATTCACTATCCATGCTTAGAGGAGGAGAGGGAATGGTAATTAAAAATATCGATGTGGCAACGGTTGCGAAAAAGTTCCTCGTTCGCGGTTATAATATAAATCCCAAAGCCGCCGAGCTTATCTGTAACTTTGGGGAAATTTCTGACGAGATTATATCTGAAGTATGCAGGGTGGCTAATGGCAAGTTTATAGTTGGAGAGGAGGATGTCAAGGCTGCTATAAACAAAATTAAAGCCAAAAAAAATGGTACTAAGGCAAGGGTCCAGAAGGTCAAGAGTGAGTTGGGTGAGAAGAAAGATGGGGGATTTAGGGTAATCAAGGATGTAACGGGTACATCGGTTTGTGAGGGGAAGGTAGAGGACTTTGTATGCTACTTCAATTCGAGGCTCGAAAAGCTTTCAAGAATTCTGCGCAGCCGGATACATCCTGTCTCGATAGCCCACATCGGGAAGAGGAAAATGGAGAGTGTCAGCGTTGTTGGTATGGTCACGAACGTGTGGGAGAGGGGGGATAGATACATCATCCAGCTCGAAGACTCAACTGGCAGCATAAACTGTGTTGCAAGTGGAAAAACTGCCGAAATAGCTTCGGAACTTCTCGGAGACGAGGTTATTGGAGTGACAGGTAGTTTGAGGGGAAAGACACTTATTGCGGACAGGATAGTATTTCCGGACGTTCCGATTAACGGGAATGGTGAAAAGGTAAAGAAGGACTTCTCCATAATATTTCTCTCCGACACTCACTTTGGGAGCAAGGAATTTCTTGAGAAAGAGTGGGAGCTTTTTGTGAAATGGCTGAATGGAGAGGTTGGGGGAGAGAAGGGGCAAAAATTGGCTGAGAGTGTGAAGTATATCGTAATTGCGGGCGACATCGTTGATGGAATAGGGGTCTATCCGGGACAGGAGAAGGATCTTGCAATTATGGACATCTACGGGCAGTATGAGAGCGCTGCAGCTCATATTGATGAGTTGCCGAAGAGAATTCGAATTATAATTTCTCCCGGTAACCACGATGCTGTAAGGCAGGCCGAGCCTCAACCATCACTCCCGAGTGAGATCAGAAATCTTTTCCCGAACAATGTATATCATGTTGGCAACCCGGCCTATATTGATCTTGAGGGTGTTAAATTGCTGATATATCATGGAAGAAGTATTGACGATTTGGTGGCAAAGATACCGAGGCTAAGTTATGAGGAGCCACAGAAGGTGATGGAGGAATTGCTGAGAAGAAGACACCTCAGCCCGATGTACGGTGGTAGAAGCCCGGTTGCTCCAGAAAAGGAGGATTATCTGGTTATTGATGAGGTGCCCGACATTCTGCACTGCGGCCACATACACACCTATGGCACTGGCTTTTACAGGGGGGTTTTCATGGTGAACTCATCCACTTGGCAGGCACAGACGGAGTTCCAGAAAAAGGTAAACCTCAATCCGATGCCGGGAAATGTTGCAGTTTACAGGCCGGGCGGAGAGGTTGTAAGGCTGAGATTTTACGGTGAGTGATATGAACGAATACATCGTTCTGAGTTGGGATTACGTTGATAACCTCTGCAGGCGAGTCGCTTTTGATATTCTCAAGGACGGATACAGACCAAATTCGGTGGTTGCGCTCGCAAAAGGTGGTCTATTTGTCGGGAACATTCTGAGTGATTATCTCGGCGTAGGGGAGCTTTGCAGTATAGATGTGAGCAGGGATGAAAAGGTGATTGGGAGAAAAAGGGTTCTTCTGGTGGATGACTTCATCAACACCGGAAGGACAATGAAGAAAGCACTGGAGATGATTCAAGCTGATGAAATCAGGACCGCATCACTACTGATGCTAGAAAAATCTGACTTCATCCCTGATTATCTTGGCGATTACCTTAGTGATTATGCGTGGATAATTTTTCCGTGGAATTTTGTTGAGGATGTTTCGAAGCTCCTGATTGAAATTCTCAGAGATGAGGGAGAGGTGAGTCAGTCCAAGCTGAAGAGAATGCTTGCCGAGAAGGGCTTGAACCCTCTGAATCTTGAAGTAACATTTCCAGAGAGGTTTGAAGAAGTATTGAAAGTCCTTGAGCTGAAAGAAGTTGCGGAGAAGAGAGTGGAGGAGGGAAGAGTTTACTGGAGGCTTCGTGAATGATCGGGATTGTAGGTGGAACTCATATTCTCGAAATAGACGTGCTTTCGGATGTTGAGGAGAAGAAGATTGAGACACCTTTCGGGGTTGCAGAGGTGGATATGGGCAGGATTGATGGGATAAGTGTGGCAATAATTCAGAGGCACGGCAAGAAGAAGGACAGACCACCCCACAGAATCAACCATGCGGCGAACTTCTACGCCCTTAAATCTCTTGGTGTCAATCACGTTATCGGCATGGGATCGGTTGGTTGCCTCAAGGAGGAGTACAGCCTACCGTCTCTGATAGTTCCGGACGACTATATCGACTTCTTCAGCGGTGTAACGCTTTACAACGATTCTCTTATCCATATCACTCCAGGGTTCGATGAGTATCTGAGAGATGTGCTCGTGAGAACCGCGAGGAAGATTTCGAGCTTTCCAGTGATTGATGGTGGAGTTTATTTTCAGACGAGGGGGCCGAGACTGGAAACAAAAGCTGAGATTGCGATGATAAAGAACTTTGCAGACTGTGTTGGCATGACTGCCGGCAGTGAGGCAACAATAGCCAAGGAGCTTGGGTTAAGCTATGCTGTGATATGTACGATGGACAACTACGCTCACGGCATTAAAAACGAGGTTGTAGATTACAAGGAGATTGTGAGGAAAGCGAGGGAGAATGCTGATGAATGCCTCAGGATCGTGGGGGAAGCTGTGAAGAGAGTGTGGGAGGAGAAGTTTTAAAGACATAAGCCTTATATAGTAACCCATATACACTACTAAAAATGCACGCAGCGCTGCTTGAATCAGTAGTTAAAATTCTGCTCAAAGCGGATTTCAATGTTGCAGACTTAGCTGAGACTAAGCCCAGATGTTTCGACATCGTTGCGAGGAAGTATGATCTCATTCTCATTCTGAAAGTCCTCTACAATGTTGATTCTCTCAAGCCCGAAGCTGCTGAGGAGATGAAGAAGTTAACGAAAATCCTTGAAGCAAGCCCGATGGTTATCGGAGAGAGGTTTAAGTTCGATTTCCTTGAAAGAGGTGTTGTTTACACCCGATATGGCCTACCAGTCATCAATCTTGCTACTTTTTATGATTTCATTGTGGAGGGCATTCCGCCTTACGTTTACTCCGCTCCTGGAGGGTACTACGTAAAGCTCGATAGCGAGAAGATAAGGGAGGCGAGAGAGAAGCTCGGAATAAGCATCGGTGAGATGGCAAAGCTTCTTGGAGTTTCGAGAAGAACGATAAAGAAGTACGAAGAGGGTACCGACACATCTCTGCCGATAGCTGCGAAAATTGAGGAGATACTGGGGACTTTTGCGATAAAGCAGATTGATCTGCTTAATTTCGTGGATCAGGAAATTGAAGAGGAAGAGGTGAATTTTGAGGGAAGAGAAGGAGAGATTCTTGACCAGCTTCGAATTATCGGCCTTTCTGTCTATCCCGTTAGGCAGGCACCGTTCGATGCTATTTCGAGGGTGGAGGAGAGGCAGATCCTGACGGGTATAAAGCAGGTCAGAGAGATTGAGAAGAGAGCGAGATTGCTGGGAAAAATTTCGGAGGCTCTCGAAACAAAAGCAGCCTACATCACTGACAGGGACTGTAAGAGAAGGGTTGATTCTGTCATCTTCGTTTTGAGGGAGGAACTTTACTCTGTGAGCAGTCCGAAAGATTTCATCTCTCTTCTCCGGGAAAAAAGTTCTGAAAACTGAGGAGGTGAGAGCATGTTAGAATACCTGTATCCTTTGAGGACGTATTTGATAGTGTCTGGAGTGGAAAAGCCGAATGTAATGACCGCAGACTGGGTTGTGCCCCTATCCTTCGAACCACCAATGCTTGGAGTGGCGGTCGGCCATACCAGATACACACACAGGCTGATTAAGGAATGCGGAGAGTTTGTTGTTGCTGTGCCAACAATTGAGTTGCTGAAGGATGTCTGGATTGCCGGGACTATGAGCGGGGCTAAGGAGAACAAGATTGAAAAGCTCAGCCTAACTCTGGTTGACTCTAAAAAGGTCAAGGTTCCGTCAGTCAAGGAGTGTCAGGCGAACATCGAGTGCAGGGTTGTGAAAGAGGCTGAGACGGGGGATCATACATTCTTTGTAGGAGAGATCCTCGCTGTAACACATGGAGATGCTTTTGTTGGCGGAAAGCCGGATATTAGCTACAAATTTATCATGCACGCAAGTTTTGGCAAGAACTTCACCACTAATTCAAGTGAAAAATTTATGCCTTAGAAATTTTATTCTTTCCTTGAGACGTACAGCAGAGCAGCGTAGGAACCAACGAAGAGCGAGAGAATGAAGAACGTCGCCAATCTGTATATCTGACTTTGCTCGTTCATCGACTGCAGTTCGGTCTGGAGGACGCTTAAAGTTCCTTTCTTCTCTTTAAGCTCTTTTTGGGTTCTGTTGAGTTTATCCTCAAGTGATTTTATCTGATCTTTGAGCAGGTTGTTCTCAACTTCGAGCAATCCCTTCTGCCTTTCGGACTCTTCGTACCTTGTCTTAAGCTCATTCAGCTTTTCTCCCAGTTTTTCAAGCTGTAACTTTAGATTCTTAACCTCCTTTTGAAGGGCAAGGTTTTGTCTCTCCATTTCTGCCGCGTAGTTCACAATGTAACTGCTGCCAGCTTCTTGAACATCTATCAGCATCAAACTCTCTCCATTGGCCTTTATTTCCTTAACACCTGCAGAGCAGTTGATTCCCACCTTAACCTCATGAGTTCCCGCATCAGCGTTCAGAGTGCTTGCCATGCTTTCCGGGAAATAAACGCAACTATCATTCACGCTCAGAACTGCGGAATCAGTTATGGTTATATTCAGAACATCACCGGGATGAGCCTGCATCGTTGCAAGAGTCAGAAGGATGAGAACTGCTGGAATCATATCAACCCCTCCATAACCATATTTATCTCATCTCGAATTCTGTCCATCTCCTTCTTGGATATATCCCTCGCAATTTTCGCGTGGAGTATGACATCCGGATTTGCCTGCATGACGAGTATTCTGCTATCTTCTCCAGAAAGAACGATTCTGTTAGAATTTAAGAGCCTTCTGGCAACCCTCAGTATCTCAGGAGCTATTGCAGCATCCTCCTCAGCAGTTGAACTGTTTGAAACAACGGGCAGACCTTCGGGGGTTAGAATTGTTATCTCTCCGAGTATGTACTTATCGCTGAGGTAGTTTACAAATTCGCTGAGGTCTGAGGGAGGTTTTGCCATTCTGCTTTCGGCAACCTTTCTCTCGACAGCTGTCGAAATTGATGAAATCTTTGCCTTTCTGATTTCTTCCTCTTTTTTCTTCTCCTCTTTAAGCCCTGTAGAGACAAATTTCCATGTTGCTGCGAATCCTACAACTCCACCGCAGACAACTGCCAGAATTTCGTACAGCATTGTCTCACCTTAAAAATTTTGCAATACCGTTCAAATTCATCTTGTCAAGCTCTTCGGCAAACTTAAATGCTTCTTCAAGCGAGCTGAAGTCTACCTTCTTCGATTTCTTCATTATCTTCTTCGAGAATATCTTTGCAGCGCCTATATTTTCTCTGCTCACACAAACAATAACTGAAATACCATCTTTTTCGAAGTAAATGGCATCTTCTTGGAGGAGGATTATTGCCTTCTTTAAGTTCATTTCATCAAGTTTGAGGAGCAATTTTTTGTAGTTCTCAGCTCTATCTCCGTGCTCCTGAATCTTATCACCCATTTTGAGAAGATAAAATTTGATCATTCAGTTTCACCTCAATGTCTTTAATCAATTCCATCACATTTTCCTTTTTCGTGGGGAAGCCTATAAACCCGTCTCCATATCTGAAAAGCACGACCTTTCCTTTTTCGTGTTCGAATATACCCAGTTTAAAGTTGTCAGGTAGCGAGAGGGTGAGTGGGCAGAATTGTGAAATTAGATTAATCTCATCATCGCTTAGAAGATAAACTTCTGAAATCTGCCCATCCTTTATTATACAAGCACCGTGACCTATAACTGAATAAATTTTTTTCAACATTATGGAAAATGTGACACGGCATATATTAAATTTTTTCATAACTCACATGAGTATCATGCGTGGGATGGTTTAGTGGCTCCTGAAATTCTGACATCGAGACCTTCTGTGAGCATCAGAAAAGCTGGAACAACTGTCAATGCAGCAATCAGGCTGAATATGATTGCAACTAAGGCTATAAAGCCAAAATTTTGTACAATTGGGAATGATGAGAACATTAGGGATCCAAAACCACCAGCCATGGTAAGGGCCGAGGTTGTTATAGCTTTTCCAGTTCTCTCAATTGTTCTTCTCACAGCTTCAACAGGTGTAAACCTCTCACACTCCTCGAAATATCTTTCAAGCACATGTATTGAGAAGTCTATACCCAAACCGAGGGTTATTGAGTTTAATGCTATGGACATCATCGTCTGTTTAGTCCCAGTTAGAAACATTGTTGTGTTCGCCGTCACGAAGTGACGTGCGTTTTAAAGTCTCTTCAGCATTTTCAGGCCTTCTGTAATCTTTCTGGTAGGGTTTAGCATATTTCATTCCGAAAGATCTGAGAATTCTCCTGACCTGCCACGAAGAATAGCTAACTCCAAACTCCTCTTCAATGAGTTCCTGAACTTCTTTCGTTGTCCACGAATCCTTTTTCTTGAGCATTTCTCTGAGTTCTTCCTTCTGATCCTTTGTAAGTCTAGAAGGTCTTCCTCCACCAAACTCCGGAATTAAGCCTTCATAACCTTTGGAATTCCATCTCTTAAGCCATGCATAGCCCGTAGCTTTGGTAACTCCTACTAGGTCGGCAGCTTCCTCAACGCTCATTCCTCTGTAGAGATATCTTATGAAGTACAGTCTTTTAAGAACTCTTGTATCTTTTTCGAGCTTTTTGATCCTTTTATCGAGCTCTTCTGCTGGTAAATGCTTTACAACTTCGTAGATTCGCTTTCTGCCCATGCAGCTGGTCTGTTATTTTTGGTATAAATAGTTTTGCTCAGAACCATAATTATAAAAGCTGCAACCACTTTCTTTTGAAACGCCGACGTAGATTTTAACTTAAACAAAGTCTCTCTATGCTCATGTTTAGGAAGGGTGATCTCATCCACATCCACCCGCTCCTTTTCCAGGTCAAGAGGGCTTTCGAGTTTGCTGATCTTAATGGTTTTTCAGTTTCATAAAAAACTTTTTCGCATTATTGGAACTCAACAACATAAAAATTGCACAAAAGAGAAAAGTTTAAATAAAAGCTATTCGCACAGTAAAAATGGTGGTAAAATGGTAGAAGTACCGAACTCCATAAAAAATAGATTCTGGCTTAAAAAAGAGTGGTCGAAGGATCTACCGGCAGATGTGTACATTCCAGACAAACCGCTACATGAGGTTGTTGACGAGGCATGCATGAGATACGGCAATAGAACAGCATTGATCTTTTACGGAGCTAAGTTTACCTATGCTCAATTAAAGGAATTTACAGATAGATTTGCTACCTCTCTCTCAAAAATGGGTGTAAAGAAAGGGGATGTCGTTGCAATATATGCCCCAAATTGTCCGCAATTTGCTATAGCCTACTATGGTGCCATGAAAGCCGGAGCAACTGTTACGGCTCTTTCGCCGCTTTTCTCTCCAAGAGAGGTAGAGTACCAGTTGAATGACAGCAATTCCAAGGTTCTTGTAACAGTTGAGCAACTATACCCCAATTTCCAGCAGGTTAGAAAGAATACAAAGGTTGAGAAAGTAATTGTGGCAAACATCACTGGCGGACAAGCGAAGGTTGAGGGTGAATTTATAGATTTCATGGACATGTTTGCTGTAAATCCCGCTCCTCCGAAAATTAAATGGAATGTAGATGAAGACATTGCAGTTCTTCAGTATACAGGCGGGACTACTGGACTGCCAAAGGGTGCAATGCTCACTCACAAGAACGTCGTTGCCAACTGTTTCGAGCTAAAACCTTACACAGACATAATAGTAAACTGGATGTGCTCTAGTAGAGTACTTCAAGAAGAAGGAGATTACTTGATCCTCGACTTGGATGGAAGAGAATACAAGACTCTGAGAGAATACTACGAGAATAAACATGGATCAAGAGTTGCAATTCTGCCTTGGTATCATATCTATGGCCAGACAGTGGATTTAAACGCTGGACTTGTAAATGGCGAAATTATAGTTGTATTTTCGAAATTTGAGCCGGATAAGATCTTCGAAGCAATTCAGCAGTATAGAATTACAACATTCATGGGTGCTCCAGCAATATTCATAGCATATGTAAATAACTTCCCAGATCTGTTTAAGAAATACGATATATCTTCCTTGCTTTATGTAAACAATGGAGCCGGTCCAATTCCGCCAGAAATCGTGCACAAATGGGATGAGTTAACAAACAACCTTGTACTTCTCTGCGAGGGCTACGGTTTGAGCGAAGCTTCGCCAGTAACACACACGCATGGTTTGCCACCTCCGCTGAGAAAAAGAAAGGTTGGCTCTATAGGGCAACCAATTCCAAACACGTACGCTGCGGTGATTGATCCAGAGACACTTGAGTTTTTACCGCCTAGCAAGGAGGGAGAATTAGTAATCAGCGGACCGCAAGTGATGAAAGGATACTGGAATCGTCCAAGAGAGACCGAAGAAGTCTTTTTCTACGCTGACGGCATGAAGTGGCTGCGCACGGGGGACATTGCAAAGATGGATGAAGAGGGTTACTTCTACATTGTTGACAGACTCAAGGATATAATAAAATACAAAGGTCACAGCGTTTATCCAAGAGAGGTTGAAGATGTCATCTACGAGCATCCAGCTGTTCAAGAAGTCTGTGTGATAGGACTTCCTGATATTTCCGCAGGTGGAGAAACTATAAAAGCTCTCGTGGTTCTCAGACCAGAATACAGAGGAAAGGTTACCGAGCAGGATATCATAAACTGGTGCAAGGAAAGACTTGCGGCTTACAAATATCCAAGATCTGTTGAGTTTAGGAACGAGCTACCAAAGTCTGCTGCAGGTAAATATCTGCGCAGAGTGCTGCGTGAGGAGGAGATGAGGAAGCTTGGCTTGAAGAAATAATAATTTTTTAAATTTAAAAAATAGGAGGTGGTGAAAATGGCAGAACAGAAAGCTGCGCCCGGGCTTCCGTTAAGTGCTCGGGTTGTTTTTGGTGTTCTGTTAGTTTTGGAGGTTCTGATAGCGATCTTCGCATTAGAAGCAATGCATTTGGCAACCTGGCCAGCGTTTGTAGCGATGATCATGTTTTTTATAGTGCATGAAAACGTTAAAGAGATCAAAAACATCATAATAGGTGGTGCATTCGGCATCACCAACTTCTTCCTGTGCATGCTTTTTGTAAGCTCAACAGCGTACTCTTTTGCTTCATTCGGTAACATGACAAAGCTGATCCCCGTAATGATCTACGTTGCGATCTTTGTTTTTCTAATAGTTCTTCTGACGCAGAAGTTGCCATGGCTTTTCAACAGTTACGCATTCATGTACTTCTCAGTTGCGTTCGCAGACCTTGCAAGCTTTATGGCAAACCATAACATCTGGATTTACTGGCTTGCAGTGGAAGTAGTTGCTGGAACGCTTCTAATATTGGGAGTTGTGGGAATACAGAAATTTGTAGCTTCGATGGTCAAAAAACAGATGCAAAAAGCTGCTGGTTCTCTTAAATTATATTAAAATTAAAAAATTTGATATATGGAGGTGAGTGAATGCAGAGTGTGTTTAACATCCCCTAACCCCAATACTTCAATTAATATAATTCATCAGCAAAACTTATTTAAAACGATTACAAATGAAACTACATGCTCAAGAGGTGGGATACGAGAAATTACGACATAGAACTCATCCTAACGATCTTTGACTCCATCAGCATAGACATAGAATCAATGAATATTCCAAAACCAAGAAAGTACGATATAAAAAAGATAATTAAAGCTCTAATCATAAAGGAGTTTGAGAAGTTGTCTTTAAGAGCTGCGGAGGTTAGGGTTAAGCAAATACTTGGGATAAGGATCGACCACACGGTTCTACACTTCTGGGAGAAGAAACTATCTCCCTACATAGAGGAAATAACCAACGAAATACTAAAGGAGCTTCAAAAGCTTGAATACTTAGAAAGCTTCGTCGATTCAACGATATTCACAAATAAAAAAGGGAAGGAATAAAGATCCATGCAATAACCCGCTATAACGGAACTCTATTTCCACTTGAGGTTAGAATTGATGGATTTCTTGAAGTTCCAGAAGGTGGAGGGTATTTTTACAGATTGAGAGTACGACTCCAGATTCTTTCTGAACAGGGTTGTTGATAGAGGGTATCTACCTGTTATAAAGCCCAGAAAGATTAAAGCAGGAGGTTATGGAGCCAGAATAAGAGATAGAGTCTTTGATAGAGAGAAGTACAGACGTAGAGGAATCTGCGAGGGTTTCTTCGGGGCTTTAACGAACTGGTTCGGTGATAGAATTCCTTGCTTTTTGAGAGAAACAACAATAACGAGGATTCTTTTGAGGGTTTTATGTTATACTCTAAGAATTTTGTTGAGGGTTAGAATAAAGGAGGTTGGATATTAAACACACCCGGAGGTGGCGAAGAGTTTTAAAAACTTCTGCCACGGCCTTTTCATCTTTGACAGTGAGAAGACGATGTCCATATTCATAAACGGAACGCAGATAGCAATAGTGAGTGAAAGTTCTGCAGTTATCGAATTTTCGAAAATGGTGATAGTTCCGGTCATCAATTTCATGAGGTCGGAATAGTTTTAATACAGAAAAACCAACGGTCAGTGTGCTTGATCTCCATGTGCATTCGGTTTATTCGGATGGTAGCGCGACGATTGATGAGATTGCAAGAAAGGCAAAGGAGCTTAGAATGAAGGCGGTGGCGATTGTTGACCACTCAATCGAGCTTTACTTTGGTCTTACCGAGGCGAAAGCTAAGCAGAGGCAGATTGAGATAGATAACGCATCATCTCTTTACGGCGTAAAAATATACAGCGGTATTGAGTGCAGTATAGATGCTTCTGGAGATATAATGCTGCCTGACTTTGATTTTGATTTCATCATTGCATCCGTCCACGAGTTTGTTTACGGGAGGGATTACTATGAAAGAGTTCTGAAATGTATGGAAAAGTACGAGATTGATGTTGTCGGCCATCCCTTCTCAAGGCTTTTCAACTTTGACGGCAGGATTCCGGAAATGGATGAGAAACTGGTTGACATAGCAGAACAGCTCGGAATTGCCATCGAGCTTAACTCATCTCATAGATCTCCGCCGGATCCTTTTCTTGAGCTTTGCAGAGACAGAAAGCTAATTTATTCAATAGGGAGTGATGCCCATGACCTTTCCAAGGTTGGAGATGTTGGCTGGAGTGTTGAGAGGGCTAAAAGATATATGACGAGAGCAAAACTTTTCTCTCCATGAAGTGCATAACTCTGACGGTTGATGCGATAATCCCCTACGAGGGAGAGATAGTTCTGATCAAGAGGCTGAATGAGCCTTTTAAAGGTCACTACGCCCTTCCCGGTGGGATAGTGGAGTACGGGGAGAGAGTTGAGGATGCGGTGCTGAGAGAGGTTGAGGAAGAAACAGGATTGAAGGGAAAAATTCACAGTCTTGTTGGAGTTTACTCCGATCCAGATCGGGATCCGAGGGGACATTTCGTGTCCGTATGTTTTATAGTTCTGCCCGAAGGTGGGGAACTTAAAGCGGGGAGCGACGCAAAGGAAGTGGCACTGTTCAGCCTCGATAAGCTCCCCAAACTCGCCTTTGACCACGAGAAAATGATAAAGGATGCGGAGGGGATGCTGCGTGGAATTCTGTCCTAAATGCAAGAGCATAATGATATATCAAGGAGACAAGCTGGTGTGCAGGAAATGCGGTTACGAGAAAGAAGCTGACAGTGATGAGGAGCTTGTGATAAAGGTTGAGAGAAACAAGGAGGAGGTGCCAGTTATTGAAGGCGAAGACCTCAAAACCCTGCCGACGACAAAGGCAATCTGTCCAGCATGTGGTAACAACGAAGCCTTCTGGTGGCTGAGACAGTTGAGAGCAGCGGATGAAAGTGAGGTGAGGTTTTTCCGCTGTACCAAATGTGGAAAAACTTGGAGAGAGTACGACTGACCGAAGCCATTATAAATCAGGGAAGATTAGTGCGGACATGAGTTCTCGCATTCCTGGATTTTACAAGCTCAGCGTTGAGGAGAGGCTGAAGAGGGTTGCTGAGTTTGCGGGACTGGACGAGGATGATATTAAAGCTGTAATTTCTCATGGATTACCACTCGATGTCGCCGACAGGATGATTGAAAATGTCATCGGTACCTTTGAGCTTCCCTTGGGCATTGCAACGAACTTCCTGATCGATGGGAAGGATTACTTGATTCCAATGGCGATAGAGGAGCCGAGTGTTGTGGCTGCTGCAAGCAATGCGGCGAGGATGGCGAGGGAGAGTGGCGGTTTTGTCACCGATTACACTGGCTCTATGATGATCGGCCAAGTTCAGGTTACGAAGCTTGCAGATCCTTTCGCGGCCAAGTTTGAGGTTTTGAGGCATATGGATGAAATTATTGAGAAAGCCAATGAGTGCGATCCGATGCTCGTAAGCCTTGGAGGGGGGTGCAGGGATGTGGAGGCGAGGGTTATTGACACCATAGTAGGCAAGATGCTCATCGTCCATCTTCTGGTGGATGTGAGGGATGCAATGGGTGCGAATGCGGTGAACACGATGTGCGAGAAGGTTGCACCATTCATCGAAAGAATCACGGGAGGTAAGGTTTATCTCAGGATAATATCGAATCTGGCCGCTTACAGGCTTGCAAGGGCCAAGGCTGTGTTTGACAAGGATGTGATAGGTGGAGAGGAAGTTGTTGAGGGTATAATGCTCGCTTACGCCTTCGCCGCTGCTGATCCTTACAGGTGCGCCACCCACAACAAGGGGATTATGAATGGAATTTCAGCCCTTATGATCGCAACTGGCAACGACTTTAGAGCTGTTGAGGCTGGAGCACACAGCTACGCCTCAATGGGCGGATACAAGCCTTTGACGACTTATGAAGTGGACAGCAAGGGAAATCTTGTTGGGACGATTGAAGTGCCCATGGCCGTTGGGGTGATTGGTGGGGCTACGAAGGTGAACCCCGTAGCAAAGGTTTCACTGAAAATTCTCGGAGTTAAAACGGCAGAAGAGCTGGCAAGGGTGGCAGCAGCTCTTGGCTTGGCTCAGAACTTCGCAGCTTTAAGAGCATTGGCAACTGAAGGAATTCAGAGGGGGCACATGGAGCTCCATGCGAGAAATCTTGCCATCATGGCTGGAGCTGCTGGAGAGGAAGTGGACAGGGTTGTTGAGATAATGGTTAAAGACGGTAAGATAAGACTCGATTATGCCAAGGAAGTGCTGGAAAGGATTAGATCGGGTTGATTTTTGGCTTAATGATCAAGGAAGAGAAGGACAGAATCAGAAAGAAAATCTGGGATGAAATGCTGAGGAGGGGGATAGCGAAACCTCCTTTACCCCCTCATAACAGAATTCCCAATTTTACTGGGGCGGAGAAAGCTTCGGAACTTCTTACGAATCTCAGAGAGTGGAAGGAGTCAGAAGTTGTTAAAATTAATCCTGACAGCCCTCAGAAACCCGTGAGGTTAAAAGCTCTTAAATCGGGGAAGATTCTGATAATGCCAACTCCGAGAATCAAAGAGGGTTTTCTGCTTCTTGATCCGAGAAGAATTTCAGATTACGGTCGGGCTTCAACGATAAGGGGTGCTTTTAAGTATGGAAGAAAAATATCGCTCGATGATCTTGAAGATTTGAGGGTTGATTTCATTGTTGAGGGTAGCGTTGCTGTAAATATTTTTGGAGAGAGGCTTGGAAAGGGAAAGGGCTACGGGGAGCTTGAATTTGCAGTACTGCTCGAAATCGGTGCAGTTGATAGGAATGTGCCGATAGCGACAACGGTACACGAAATTCAGGTTCTGAATGAGAGGTTACCGCAGAATCCCTATGATGTTCCGGTTGATTATATTGTAACACCAAGAAAGATCCTTAGGGCTGAGAGAGGTGAGAGGCCAGCAGGTATTTTATGGGATCTGCTGGATGAAAAGAAGTTGAAGGAAATCGGAATTTTGCAGGAATTGAAAAATAAAAAATTAAACCTCTAAATCCACATTGTCGAGATCCTCAAGCTCCTGCAAAAGCTGTTCAAGCTCCTGCAAGTCTTTGGAAATTTCATCGACCTCCGTTTGCTCAGTTGTAGTAGGTGTCACAGTTGTTGTAGTAACTGCTGGAGTTGGTGGGACCTCCTTCTCCTTTTTACCTTGGCATCCCGCAATTGCAACGGCTGCTATCAGGAGGAGGATGAGGGCTAAATATCTCGGCCTCATTGGGATCACCCGAAGGTCACCGTCTCGTTGCCTTCAAACTCGATTTCATCCGTCATGGAGCTTGTTGAACTCTCCTTGACTCTGTAGTATCCTTTTCCGTTGAGATTGAGCTCCCCACTGCCGTGGGCGAGAATTCTGAAGTTGCCCTCACCACTTGCAGTAAAGCTACCCTTCGCGACGATCATCTTCACCCCTTTGGTGTCAACGCTCGTGACAACAACGTCATCTGGAATGCTGATATCACCCTCTCCCTTTATCTGCACTGACGTGAAGTTTCCGCTCAGCTCAAAGGATCCGTTGACATAAGCGTAAACGAATCCTGTGTTGTATACAGGCCTAACCTCTTTTGCCAAATCCTTGACGATTTCAAAGGCCTCCCTAAACATCCCGTTTATCTCTTTAACTTTTTCAGCAAACTCAGGGGTTCCAGCGTAGTTTTCGAGATCTGCAACAGCAGCATCGATTTCATCAATTTTCTCGTCAAGTTCGGTAATATCTGCCCCAGCAGCCTCAAGCCTATCTCTCACCTGTCTCAGCCTCTCAAGAACCTCCTCGTACTTTTCTATGGCGTAAGTCTGCACAGCAATCCTCAACTCCTGCCTTAGCTCGATCCAGACCTCCCTTATTCTCTGTGCTGTGTATTTCAACTCTGTAAAGTTCTGGGACTCGTTTATCTCTTGCTCTATCTCGTCCAACTTCTCTTTAGCGTCCTGCAGCTGCTCAAGGATTTTCTGCTTGCTCTCGTCTCCGGTATGCAGGTTCTCGACTCTTAACTGAACTCTCTCAACCCACCTCTTTGCCATATTCACCCAGGCTTTCAGGTGATTCTTCCACGCCTCGAAGACTTTCTCTCTCCTCTCCTGCACTTTTTTCTTGATTTCCTCCACCTTCTTTTTGGTTTCATTGAACCAGTTTTTGGCTTTGGAGAAACCCTTATCCGCATTTTCATCAGCCTTCTTCCAAGGTGCAGCGGCAGATGCCGTAGCTATGGAAAAGCAGAGCATCAGCAATGCAACCAACCCTATAAAACTCCTCACTCTCATTTTTACCACCCTCAAATCCAGCTTCATTCTTGAAACATATAAAGAAACTTTCGCAGGTTCAACATCAAAGTGGATTTTTACTATTCTGAAAACTTTACAACACTTTAGGAAACTTTATTTCGAGTAAAAACCGAAGTTGAGGTCTCTATCCTGAATGTAGCTCTTTCTCAGCAGTGCTGCAATTTCCGCCTTCATCAACTCTCTACCAAGATATGCAGCATGGTCGAGTCTTGAAAGAAGGTTATGTCTCAGAACGGTATCAGCCACTTCCTTGGCCTTCTTGCCAACTACAGTTATCCTATCGTGCTT
Source organism: Archaeoglobi archaeon (assembly GCA_029259335.1). Taxonomy (GTDB): domain Archaea; phylum Halobacteriota; class Archaeoglobi; order Archaeoglobales; family Archaeoglobaceae; genus Archaeoglobus. The sequence continues at coordinate 20,316 of JAPDIY010000055.1, read as the reverse complement.
GCAGACTATTCTGCCGTCCACAACCTGTATTATGAAGTCACCGAGTGGGTCACGGATAAACTCTCTGCTTTCCTCGGCTTTCACACATTTCTTGTCGTCAAGCTCGACCGTCTCCTCGTACCTCACCTTTTCCTTGATTACAAGCAAGCTCAAACCAACGTCTTTGGGGGCTGAATTTCTGATCTTGGCGGCTTTTGCGAGATACGAGGCGATTTTTAGTTCTCTCACACTTCCCGATGTTTTTACGCTTGCCTCAGTTGTGAACAGCAAGTTACAACCAATCTCCTCAGCGATAAAGGCAAGAAGGGCGTTAATACCTATGGAATCGGCATCACTCAACTCCGTGACATTTCCTGCACCGAAAAGAACAGGAGTGGTGCTGTCAAGCTTCCTGAAATTGATGTATCTGGCTATCGAGCTTGCTACATTGAGGGGTGGGTCGAGGACTGGATCGGCAATAACTCTCTCAACCCTTTTTCTCACTCTCTCGAGAAGCTTGGTAAGCGATTCAGCATCTCTTTCAACCACCACAACTGCTTGACTCTCGATGACATCGAGAGCATCAAGATTTGTCCTCGAAATGCTCATAATCATATCCACTCCGTGCTTAACTCCAATCTCTATGGCCTTCTTGTTGAATGTGTCTACACTGACGGGTAGCTTTGAATAGTCCACGGCCAGCTTCACAGCCTTTGAGAGCCGCTCAGCGTCAAACTCAAGCGGAACGCCTATGTCTATGATGTCTGCCCCACTCTCCGTGTAGTAGTCTATCTTTCGCATCAGGTCTTCTTCATCCCTGAAGCTCGCAATCTCAGCCACAACCTTCATCCTGCTGTCTCCACCGACTGGCACATCCCCTATCTTAAAGGCACATCCATCATCAAGCTCATCCACTGCTTTAACAACTTCTTCAGCCTTCGCAGATTCAATAAGCCTGCATGCGGGCATCTTGTGTGAGAATTCGATTTTATCTGCGAGCTTCAGAACATGCTGCAAATCATAGGCATGTAAAGGTCCGAGCCTGATCTTCACACCTTTCCTCCTCTCAAAACTCTCCCAGTCACATCCGTAAGTCAGTCCCGGAACGAGAACAAGATCGTAGCCGCTCAGATCAGCATCTTCGAGAAGTGCTGGGGTAATGAAGGCGGCAACATCAACATCGCAGACGTGAACATCTGCTCCCTTTCCGTATTTTCTAACCATCTCTCCAGCAAGTTTTCCAGTGACAAGCAGTATTCTCATGCTGCAAGCCTCGCAACAGCTCTTGCGTGAGCTTTCATTATGTCGCTTCTTGTTATCATGCCTAAAAGCCTTCTTTCATCATTGCGATCAACAACAGGTAGTCTTCCAATTCCCTTCTCAACCAGCTTGATCAGAGCATCCTCAAGAGTCTCGTCGGGATAAGTTACAATCAAATCTCTTGTCATAATATCTCTGACCCTCTTCACATCCCTTTCTTCGATCGGAACTCTCTCCACATCCTCGAAGGTTACAACCCCCACGAGCCTACCCTCTCGGACAACAGGGAAGCCGATATGGCCTGTTTTCTCAATCAACTCAAGCACCTCGCTGACCTTCTGATACGGAGAAACTGTTACAAGCTTCTCGGCAGGAACCATTGCGTCCTCAACTTTTACATTTTGCAGAACATCAATGGACATCTCCATCCTGTGCGCTGGACTTTCCGCTCTGTTCGCCACCTGCTCGGAGTATATCGAGTAATCTCCACTCAGGTAGTATGAGAGGGTAGCGGCAATCATCAATGCTGGGAGCAGTGCGTATCCCCCACACATCTCCAGAACCATGAGTATTGCTGCAATTGGAGTTTTGGCAACTGCGGCAATAAATGCTGACATCCCTATAAGCACAAAGGCCTCCGGCTGCACAACGATCTCAGGGAAAAGGTAGTTGAAAAGATAACCAATGAATGCGCCAATCATGCTGCCAATGACGATTGAAGGGGCAAACACTCCCCCACTCCCGCCAGAACTGACAGTGAAGGAGGTTGCAAGTATTTTTCCGATAATCAAGAGGAGAATAACTGAAAGGGCAAGCTTACCGTCAATTGCAAGCTGAACATAGCCATAACCCATTCCAAGAACTCCCGGCAGGAAGATACCTATAACACCGGTCAAAAGGCCACCAATTGCAGGTTTGAAGTAGGGATGAATTTTGAGTCTTTTGAATAATGCATGAATCGAGTAAAATGTCTTGATGTAAAGTATTCCGAAAAATGTTGCAAGAACGGAAACGACTGCATAAATCAGAAATTCGAGAGGAGAGTGTATCGTTATTTGCGGAATTTTGAATATGGGGAGCATACCAAAAGGTGTACCTGCGACGTAGCTCATCATAACGTCAAAAAATATAAAGGCAACTATGGAAGAAACAAAAGCAGGAACGATGGCCTCAACCTCGTTATCCCTCCTGTATAAAACCTCTATGCCGAACATCCCCCCGCCAAAGGGACTTCGGAAAATACTTCCAATACCTCCAGCAACACCGCAGATTATAAGCGTCCTCCTGTCTTTGTCAGAAAGCTTAAGGACTTCTGCGATAAAAGAGCCGAAGCCCGCGCCTATCTGAGCTATCGGCCCCTCTCTGCCTGCACTCCCTCCACTGCCTATGGTTATTGCTGAAGCCACAGTCTTCACGATCGGCACTCTTGCCCTTATAACTCCTCTCATTCTGTGGAAAGACCTTATGACAGCATCTGTTCCATGCCCCTCAGCCTCAGGTGCAAATCTGTAAACAACTATGCCACTCAACAAGCCTCCGAGGGCGACAACTAATGGCAATGGTAGAATGCCAAGATGAAAGTCTCCCTTTATTATTTCAGTCTCCCCACCAGCAAGAGGCGGATTGAAGCTGTCAAGACCAGAAAGGAAGAATTTGGTTGACAGTTCCAGCAGGAAGTAGAAGATAAAAGCCCCTAACCCAGAGATAACTCCAACGATTGCAGCAAGAATCACAATGTATTTTGAACTCAGAGGAGCTCTCCTGTCCACGCCCCTTAAACAAGGTTGGGTGTGAAATATTTTTCTGTTTATTTCAAAATTGGCCCAACGTCAGGATAGCCCTGTCTCTGGCCAGTTCCTGCAAGCTTTTGTAGCCTCTTGGGATTTACAAGCAAGTCAACAGCATTCCTTACATGTTCCCTCACTCTGTTCTCCGCAACCCTCAGAAGCTCGTCCTCACTCTCAGCTTCATCTTCATGAACCGTGACGTCTATCACGTGCTTGTTTGTCAGTAACTGAACCATAACCAGTCCCATGCTGAGAACTATGTAGCTGAACGTGTCCTTCTGTGTTCCCCCAACCCATCCGAGGGTTATGACAATGTCGCATCCCTTTTCCTCCAGCAGTTTCTTTGCCGCAACTGGCAAATCCTTTATCCCCGGTACCGTGTATCTTTCGTAGGGGATGCTGCTGATCTTTCTGAGCTCATCTATGGCAATTTTACCCATGTTTATTCTGGAAAATGTTGTATCAGCAATACCGATTTTCATGGCAGGTCCCTCAGGAGAATTTGAGCGTATTCAAGGGCGGGGTTAATAAGCTTCTTTCTGGAGAGGATATCCTCAAGGGCAGCAAGAGTCGAGACGGTTTCAAACTTTCCAACATTTCCCATCGTCCCGATCCTGAATATCTTTCCCTTAAGATCTCCCTGACCACCACTTATCAATATCCCGTACTCCTTTCTTAACGCTCCTCTAAGCTCGCCGTCGGATATACCTTCGGGCATCTTTATCGCTGTCACAGTGTTCGAGTAGCTTGAGTACTCGTTCAGATTCGGGAAAAGCTCAAGTCCAGCCTCAACAGCCCATTTTCTGACAGCAGCACTTAAAATGCGATGCCTCTGTATCCTGTTCTCCAGCCCCTCCTCTTTTATGATCTTCAGAGCTTCTGCCAAGGCGAAGAAGAGTGGGACTGCTGGGGTGTAGGGGGTCTGCATGTCTTTCAGCTTTTTCCTGTAGGCAGCCAAATCCAGATAGTAAGGACAGTTCTCGTTGTAGCAGTCCCAGGCTCTATCTGTTACAGCAACAGCCGCCAGTCCCGGTGGAGCACCAAGACACTTTTGACTCCCAACTATTGCAACATCAACCCCCCACTCATCCATTTTTACATAATCTCCACCCGCGGATGTTATAGCGTCCATTATAACGAGCGCATCGTACTCCTTTGCAATTCTTGCAATCTCTTTTGCTGGATTTAGGATACCGGTAGAGGTTTCGTTGTGGACAAAAGCTATGGCCTCGCAGCCGTTGTCAAATGCTCTTTTAACAGCATCCAGATCCACAGACTCCCCCCAAGGAAACTGCAGTCTCTCAACCTCGGTATAGCGGGAAGCAATTTCTCCGAGTCTCTCACCAAACTTGCCATTCTCGATCGTTGCAATCTTTTTAACATTGCTGAAGGATGCTATAGCTGCCTCCATCCCCGCCGTTCCTGAACCTGAAATCAGGCAAATATCTCCGCTCGTCCCAAATACTTCCTTCAGAACATCAACGCAGAACGCCAGTATCTCGCTGAAATCTGCCGTTCTGTGACCAATCATCTGCCTTGCCATAGCCCTAATTATCCTCTCATGCAGTTGAACCGGCCCCGGAATCATCAACAACATTATCTCCCTCCGTATCTCTCCAAAATCCTCTCTATGATTTTATGAGAGCTACAAAACTCACAATCTTCTTTAGCCTTAATTCTAACAACCTCGCAGTTTAATCCTCTCTTCTTCAACTCTTCCTCAAGCCATTTCTCATCAAAATGCTGGTCGTGGCCCAGAACGATAACATCCGGTTTTAACTCTCTGATAGGCTTGAACATGTCCTCTTCATCTCCAAGAATCGCTTTGTCTACATATTTTATGGCCTCAACCACCCTCCTACGCTGCTCTTCTGGTACAACCGGCTTTGGCTTGTGCTTAACGTTTTTCTCCCTCGCAACTATCACTATCAGCTCGTCTCCGAGCTTTTTCGCTTCCCTGAGGAACGTTATGTGTCCGGGGTGAATAATGTCAAATGTTCCTGTAGCCACGACCTTCCTTTTCATCTCCCATTCAAATTCAGGTAGGCATAAAAGTGTTTTGAGTCTAAATGTTCTCAGCAATGAGTTTCGCAACGCTCACCCTGCTGAAGGCACATTCGATCGTATCTGTTGCGAGAATATCTCTGATCCCTGAATTAAAGAGCTTGATTGCTGCGTAGTTAGCCAGAACAGCGTGGACACATGCAGCAGAAACACTTCTCGCTCCCAGCTCGTAGAGTTTTTTGGCAGCTTCAACCATCGTTCCGCCAGTAGAGATTATGTCATCCACGATAATTACATCTCTGTTCTCAACATCGAGGCTTTTCGGAGCAATCTCAACTGTTGTTGCATCAATCCGGGTTTTCTCCAAGTAGTCCCACTCACAGTTCGCGTGTTCGGCAGCCACCTTCACTCTCTCCACGGATCCCTTATCTGGAGAGATCATGATAACATCTCTACCAGCGAAGTGTTTTCCAATTGTAGGCATAGCATCCAAGTCCTTCAGCTTTTTGAAGTGCGAGGCAGCTTGTTTGCTGTGTATGTTCACCGTAATGACCTCTTCAGCTCTTCTTTCAAGAATTTCCGCCACCACTCTTATGCTGACCGCTTCTCCATCTTTAAAAGCTCTGTCCTGCCTTGCGTATCCCATATACGGCACAACAACCTTCGCGTTCTCAACAGCATCAAGAAGCAGAGTTATCGCAACAAGATCGTCGTTGGAGCATATGCTGCCAACTATTATTCCTTCACTGCAATCTTCAACCCTTACGTATAGCTCACCGTCCGGGAATTTTTTAAAAGTCACGTTACCCATTTCAAGCCCAGCAACCTCTGCGATTCTCCTTGCAAGCAGTGGAGAAGATGGGCACGGAATAATTTTCATAAATTAAAAAAAATGTGGCGATTTTTTAGCTTTTCTTTTCAACGAAAAACTTGAGCAACTCAACCGGGATTGGCATCACAATCGTTGTGTTCTGCTCTGCGGATATTTCATTGAGCGTCTGGAGGTATCTCAGCAGTATAGCTCCTTCACTCTGGGCTAAAACGTCTGCAGCTTCCTTGAGCTTCATTGCAGCCTGATACTCTCCCTCGGCCCTGATTATCTTCGATCTTCTTTCTCTCTCTGCTTCCGCCTGCATTGCCATTATTCTCCGCATCTCCTCTGGAAGCTCGACATCCTTGATCTCAACGGCTGTCACCTTTATTCCCCAAGGGTTGGTTTCTTCGTCAATAATCTGCTGAAGCTTTACATTCAGTTTTTCCCTCTCAGAAAGAACTTCGTCAAGCTCAGCCTGACCGATTATGCTCCTCAATGTTGTCTGGGCAAGCTGTGCGGTTGCATACTGGTAATCGAAAACCTCGGTTATAGCTTTGTTTGGGTCAACAACTCTGTAATATACGACGGCATTAACCTTAACGGTCACGTTATCTTTAGTCACCACTTCCTGTGATGGAACGTCGTATGTTACCGTTCTGAGATCGACGACTATCATGTTCTCAAGAATGGGTATTATGAAAAACAAGCCTGGCCCTCTTGCCCCCACAAGCCTTCCGAGCCTGAAAATTACTCCTCTCTCGTATTCTTTAACTATTCTGATAGACGATAGCAGAAATAGTATTACCACTACTGCCAATCCTATCCAGTACCACTCCATAGACAGAATGTAACAAAGAGCTAATAAGCTTTTCCACAAAATTTACTGTTCTTTGTATCCGAGAACCTCGCCTATCTTCTTGAGCATCTCTCCAAACGTTGCCCAGTCTCCCTCCTTAACAGCCTCACTGAGCTTTGAATAGTATTCCTTGAGCAGTTCGAGCTTCTGCTCTGCCGTTTCAGTTGGTTTCTCTTCTTCTGGTGTTACTTCAGCTTTACCCGTGAAAAGCATTTCGAGAGCTTCATACAGATTCGAGCCCATCTTCAACTCATCATTGTGGACTGCAATAACACCTCTCAGCTCCGGTATTTTCGCGGACTCCCCTCTGAGATAGACGGGTTCAATGTAAAGAACGGAGTTGTTTATCGGAATCACCAGCAGGTTACCTCTGATAACTCTTGAACCCGCCTGATCCCAGAGTGTGAAGAGCTTGGAAAGCTCCGAATCTTGGTCTATTCTCGCCTCAACCTGCATTGGCCCGTATATTAATTCACCTTTCGGAAATTCGTAAATTATCAGCTCTCCGTAACTTTCATCGCATCTTGCCGCCATCCATGCGATCATATTATCTCTGTCTTTGGGTGTGAAGGGAATCATAAGCACGAATTCTGGCCTGTCATCAATGGCGAGGGTTGCGTAGTACGGCTCCATTTTGATGACATCGCCCTCAAACTTCTCTGATGGAATTGCCCACACATCTTCGCGGTTGTAGAATGCCGTAACGTCCTTCATGTGATAGGTGGAGTAGATGTAAGCCTGAACATTGAAGTAGTCTCTGGGGTATCTGATATGTTTTCTGAATTCCTCAGGCATATCTCTCTGGAAAAAGCCTGGAACTGCATTTTCGAGTGTCCTAACGTAAGCATCCTCCTGCACAATGTAAAACCTGACGCTGCCGTTGTAGGCATTAACAAACACCTTAACCGGGTTCCGCATATAGTTGTATTTTCCGATCTCTGCTGAATACGGAAATCCATCAAGCAGAGAATATGCGTCTATTATCCAATAAATCTGACCGTCTATCACGGCAACGTAGGGATCATCATCATAGACGAGGAAGGGCATTATCGTCGAAACCCTCTCAACGATGTCGCGATGCATCATCAGCCTGCTCTCATCTGTGATGTAGTTGCTGAGTATGAGGTTGATGTCTCCGAACCTGAAGGAGTAGAGCAGCTTTCGCATGTAGTCGAGCTTAACACCCCCATCTCCTGCATATTTCGTGAAGTAGTTAACATCGCCCATTGGATAGTCGAACTCCTCCTGCAGAGTATTGACAACCACATAGTCATCAGTCATCTCGCCGTAGTAGATTTCAGGCCGTTCAATTTCAATCTCTCCCTTCGGCGGGATGTCGTAAACAACGAAGTCGGGCAGCCCCTCCTTAGAGACTGTGTTGACAGGTGAAGCTACAACTCCATAGCCGTGAGTGTATATTAAATGCTTGTTAAGCCATGTCTGGGCTCTCGAAGGCAGCAAATCGGTTGAAAGCTCTCTCGCAGCAATCATGAGCTGGACGTAACTCCCATTTATCCAGTACCTGTCCACGTCAACGTCGTTTATAAAGTAATATGTCCTGATCTGCTGTAGCTGCCTGAAAACATCTCTGATCGGTCTGTGATCCCACACCCTGACGTTATCTATGGTCGCCTTTGCCTCCGCAACATCCTTGTAGCTCAGAGAGGGATTGTACTCAAAGTACTGATATTTCACATTCTGGAGCCCGTATGCGTGTAATGTGTAGTTTATGCTGTAGCTCAGATACTTGCTCTCATAGCTAAGCTCAGATGGCTCAACCTGCAGCTTCTGGACTGCAAATGGGACAATGACTGTTGCGAGAATTGAGATAACGACGAAAATGGCTATAACGTACGCCATCATTTCAAAATTCTTCTTTGCAATCAGATAGGCAGAAACCAAGCCCGTAACCAAGGCGAGCGCGGAGACGAGAATGAGAGAGGGAGAGAGTATATTCGCTTCAACATATCCAGCACCGCTCAGAAGACCGTGCTGGGAGTGGACGAGTTCGTATCTTGAAACGTAAACAAGTGCTGCGGTTAGGGAGAAGATGAGGAGTGCCATTACGGAAAAGTGCACGAATCCACTGCCGGGAAAAATCTCCTTGAATTCATCAAAGCTCTTGACCCATCTGAAGGCGTAGATGTAGGCGAGTATTGCGATTGCAGTGGATATAACAACGGCGGCAAGCATCGCTCCGAGTAAGATCTTTAGAAATGGAAGCTTGAATGTGTAAAAAGCTGCATCCATACCAAAAAGGGGATCTTTTATGCCAAAATCGGAGGCGTTGAAGTAGAAAAGCATGGTTTTCCAGAGACTATGGAGGGATAAAGCGGCGAACAGCGAAATAATCAGGTTCAGAATGTGGGGAATTTTGAAAGGCTCTCCAAGAAACTCCATCGTAACCCTTCTTACGGCGATATTGGTTGCGGTCAGGAAAACTATGAAGATTGTGAAGATCAGAAGGAAAAATCCAATGGAATATTTGATGTACGTTACGAAAACGTTTCCATACCCAACGGCTTCAAACCAGATGTACTCTGTATAGTAATACACTGCGAGAGAAACAATAATCGCCAGAGCTATAACTCCAGCTATAAAGTAGAGTGCTTTTAACTCAGGTGGACGGTATGGGGGAGGTGGAGTGTACTGCATTACTGAACTAAATGGGGAAGTATAGTTAAATTTTACCCAGCAAAAATTTCACGGCTGCCTCCGCATGAATCTTTGTCGTATCGTAGAGAGATCCGTCACTCCTCAAAAGCAGCGGAAGTTCTGTACATCCCAATATTATCCCCTCAGCCCCCCTCTGCTTCAGTTCCTCTACTATCCTCTCCAGCCTCTCTTTCGATTCATCCCTGAAAATGCCGAGACAGAGTTCGTCAAAGATGATGCTGTGAACTGCATTTCTGTCCTCTTCACTTTCAGGGATTATTATTTCAATGCCGTGCTTTTTCATCCTTTCCTGATAAAATCCATCCTCCATGGTGAATTTTGTTCCCAGCAGTCCCGCTGTTTTCACTCCATCCCTCTTCAAAGCATCAGCAGTTACGTCGATTATGTTGATCAGCGGAACTTTTATCCTGCTCTGAACGTCATCGGCAACCTTGTGCATCGTATTCGTGCAGATCAGCACTGCTTTAGCCCCAGCATTCTCAAGCTTTACCGCAATATCGCCCAGAATCTCGCCAAGCCTGTCCCACTCTTCCTCCCTCTGCAATCTGACAATCTCATCAAAATCGACAGAGTAAAGGAGTATTTCCGCAGAATGCCACCCTCCAAGCCTTTCCTTAACAAGCTCGTTCATGATTCTATAGTATTCAACAGTTGACTCCCAGCTCATTCCTCCGATCAACCCGATCATGGGGTTAGTTTGGATTAATTCAGAAATAAAAATTTCCAGACTCTTGGTATCAGTAATCATGGAAATATCTCATCGAGAGATTTCTGAACAACTCTTTCAATTCCAAAGTAATCCATCGCTGCCTTACCTACTCTGCCCAAATACTCTTTCTTGGTGTAAACCCCAAGCCTCCAGTTTTCGAGAGATGCTGTTTTAAGCGCTTTCACGAGCGGTGAAACCTCATCGAGCGTCCTCAACCCCCACTCGGTTTCAACGAGAACTCCCGACTCCTTCATTTCCTCGACAGGCGGGATGTCAACGATGACGTATTTTTCATCAACTCCTGCCTCCTCAGCAATCTCCCTCTCCGCCCTTTTCTCGTTAATCCTCATAACCTCTCTGAAATCCACAGCCCTCCTTGAGACGTAAACAGCCCTCTTGAACAGAGTTCTGTTGCTCAGCATCTCGTAAAATTCTCTCTCATTCTCCTTTATGAGCATCATGGCATCCATGTCATCCATTTCGAGCAGTTTTGAGGCATCAAATCCTCCCTCAATAATCCCTTCCATCGCCTTCTCGTACATCTTTCTCGCAATTCTGCAGACGTGGTGGAAATATACTGTGGGATACATGAGGAAGCGGGAGATGAGGAGACTTTCAGCAGCCTTAATCCCGCCCTGCTCGATGATCACCGAATTATCGAACTTTATCTTATCGGTGAGGCGGTAGATGTCAAAAACGCCGTACGCAACGCCGGTATAGTGAGAATCCCTGACAAGGTAATCCATCCTGTCCGCGTCAATCTCTCCGTTTACTATCGACCTCTTTTTTCCCGCAACCATTGCTTCAATTTCGGATATGCTGAATCCAAGATCATTTATCACATCCTTTAGCTCACCCTTAATAACTCTTGAAATGTTCTCGTGTCTGAAGCCGGCATATTTTTCAAGCAACCTCTCGCTGCTGTGTGAAAAGGGAGCATGACCAATGTCGTGCAGCAGTGCGGCAGCAAGGACATCATCATCAAGCTCAAGTCTCTCCTTCAGCATTCTGGCGATGTGCATAACTCCAAGGCTGTGCTCAAACCTTGTGTGATTGGCTCCGGGATAAACAAGACTGGCAAAACCGAGCTGCTTAACTCTCCTCAATCTCTGAAACTGAGGAGTATCGATAATTCTGACCATCCACTCTTCGAGCTTTATAACCCCATGAATGGAATCCTGAATGCTCTTTTCCATTATTTCTTGTTGGAGTTACAAGTTTTTAATTTTATCAGTGTTTGGAGCATTCCTGTATTATCTGGAATTTATTTCGCCTCATATTTTCTCCCCCAATAATCTCTCCATCATCAAGACAAAGTTACCAAAAGATGATGTCATCGCATTTACGGTAGAAAGCCTGCTCTGGAGTCTCAAGCTCATCAAAATTGAGGCTCATGTGTGGCCTTATCCTGTTGTACCAGTCAACAAACCCATTAATACTGTCAAAATTCTCTCTGTACCTATTGTAGGTGTCAAAACTTTTCCATTTTGCCATTGCTCTGAGGATGATTAATACTTACACAGAATCTGTCTTATCCCTGTTTGCAGTATTCTTCAAAGGAGTGTTTTGCCTCTCCCTTCTCATTTCTCTTGTTAGCATAGAACTGTGAACTATGATCTGTTATTACCTCTTTAATGGCTATATGCAAGTATTTGTTGTAAGCTTCATCTAAAAGCTTGATTGAGTTCTCAGCAGTGGCATTATCAAATTCTCCTGCAGCTAATATCATTCTTGAGGCATCATCCAACTGCAAACCCACTTTCCATACCTTTCATTGAAGAACCAGTCCACGTGAACAGCACTAAGGCTGTGTGACCTCTCATACCTAACCCACTTCTTCTTCCCCTTCTTCCTTTGCCATATTCTCCAGCAATATAGCATGCGATTGTTGTCCACCTCAATCTTCCTTCTTTTACGAAGGTACTTTCCTATTACCGTTGCACTTCCGCCAATCTTCTTTCTTGCCGAGATTACCTGTTTTCTTAGGTTATCATTTGGTTTGGGTTTAGGACCTGGTCTTCTTGGTTCAGGTATTCTGCCAGTTTCTCTATATTCTTTCGCAATTTGCTGAACTCTTCTTCTGCTGACATTGAATTGATCAGCAACCAGTTCATTCCGTATTTTACTATGCGAAGAGCAATGCGTCGATAGTCATCCTTGGTGAGCATGCGATGGTCTCTGAACTGGGTACTTAAACCTTGACGAAATTTATTGCAGATAATACAGTGTTTGGAGCATTCCAGACAAACATATAAAGCTCCTCCACTCACATTCTTTGTGGAAGAAAAGGTTGGAATTGAAGGCTACATCACATCAACAGTGGGGATGGGTGGAGAGATAAAGAATGAGCCTGAGGATTTTTACGTTGAGGAGATAGCAGAGCTAAATCTGGCTGAAGAGGGCGATTATCTCATCATAAGGGTTGAAAAGAAGAACTGGGACACTCTGAACTTTGCCCGTGTACTCTCAAACATGCTCGGCATTAGTCAGAAAAGGGTGAGCTTTGCAGGGACGAAGGATAAGAGGGCTGTAACGGTGCAGTATTATGCGATTAAGGGTGTTAAAACAGAGGATCTGGAGAAAATAAGTATAAGAGATGCAAAAATCGAGGCTGTGGGGTATGCGAGGAGGCAGATTCAGCTTGGAGATCTTTTGGGCAATTTTTTCAGAGTGAGAGTTTATGAGTGCAGGAACGGAGAGATCTTCGAAAACACGAAAGAGGAGTTGAGAGAGAAGGGCACACCCAATTTTTTCGGATTGCAGCGCTTTGGCTCTGTTAGATTTATAACGCATGAGGTTGGAAAACTAATTCTGCAAGGCAATTATGAGGAGGCTTTCTGGGTTTATGTTGCCAAGCCGTTCGAAGGTGAGAATGCAGAGGTTAGAAAGATCCGTGAAGAGCTCTGGAATACGAGGGATGCAAGGTATGGCCTAAGAGAGCTTCCAAAGCATTTGAGGTATGAGAGGTCTTTGCTGCAGAAATTGAGAGAAGGGAAGAGTGAGGAGGAAGCTCTTCTTTCGCTCCCGAAGAATCTCAAGATGATGTTTATTCACGCCTATCAATCCTACATCTTCAACAGGCTTTTATCGGAGAGGATAAGGAGCTTCGGAACGCTGAAGGAGGTAATGGAAGGGGATTATGCCTGCTACTTGACTTTCAGAGCCAAACCGACCTTCGCAGATTGCAGCGAGATTGGGGTTAACAAAGCAAGAGTGAGATATTTGATAGGGGAGAGGGTCGCTTCTCTCGCCTTACCGCTGGTTGGCTATAACACGGAGCTCAGGGGGTGGTATAAACTTGCTGAGGATTTTCTGGCTGAGGACAATATTGACCTTGCAAGCTTCAAAACCGAGCACAAGGAGTTCTCCTCGAGTGGATCCTACAGGCCGGCAGATATGCTGATAGAGATTTCCGAGATTAGTTTTGATGGACAGACCTTCAGCTTTTACCTCCCAAAGGGCTGCTACGCAACGGTGATGCTGAGGGAGTTTCTCAAAAAAGAGCTTTCTTAACTTCCTCTGCAATCTGCCCCATAACCTCGCCCGCTTTGCCTCTTATTGTGAAATCTGCAACCTCGGACAATGGCGTCTCTGTTGGATTTATTTCAACTATAACTCCACCCCTTCTCTTTACGATCAAAGGCAGAGATGCAGCAGGTTGCACAACCGCTGATGTTCCGGCAACTATTATCGTATCTGCCACCTCAACTTCATGAAACGCTCTCTCGAGGATATCTGGAGGGAGCGTCTCCCCAAACCACACAACTCCAGGACGGAGCAGAGATGAACATCTCTCGCATGTTGGAAGAGGTGGAATTTTTGGCGGTTCGTTTACCTCAAACGTGTAACCACATTTGGTACACCTAACAGACCTCAGGCTGCCGTGCAGGTGCAAAACGTTCTTACTGCCCGCCCTCTCATGCAGATCATCAACGTTCTGAGTGATAAGAGTTTTCAGCACACCCATTCCCTCAAGTTCGGCAAAGGCGTAATGCGCTCTGTTAGGTTCTGCTGAGAAAACCTTCTCCATCCTCCACGCGTACCATCTCCACACTTTCTCCGGATCTCTTGCAAAGGCCTCTGGATTTGCAAGCTCCTCAGGTCGATATTTATTCCATAACCCATCTTTACCGCGAAAAGTCGGAATTCCGCTCTCGGCAGAAACTCCCGCTCCGGTCAGGGCAACCAGATATCTTGCGTTGAGTATGGCATCCACCACATCTTCTACCATGACTTAAGTTCCGCACAATTTTCTTAAATCTTCGGTTCACCAATCGAAAGATGAAAGCAATTTATGCAATCCTTGCAGTGGTTGGAATTGCCCTGATAGCGGTATCTGTTTTCAGCGAAAAAAGCGGCATGTCCGGTTGGTACACTTTTGAAGAGGGAAAGAAAATTTCTGAAGAAAAAGGAAAGAAAATGTTCGTCTTTATAGGAACGGATACATGCAGCATATGCAAGAGGTTTAAAACCTTCTTCTCATCAAACGAAACTGCTATGGAGTTCATAAAGGAGAATTTCGTTCCGGTTTACGTTGACGCTCTGAACGAAAAACCTCCAGTTACTGTAACCTTCGTCCCAGTTTTTTGCATTGGACTGCCTGAAAATCTTTCCTGCTTCTCCACCGACAACCCGCAAAAACTCATGCAAACTCTAAAACAGACGTCACAATAGCCTTTATAAACAAGTTAATAGTACTGGTTTTATGGGACTGAAGTTTAGAATGTTCATGACAATGTTCCTTCTCGCGTTAGTCTACCTTGCCTTTCTCACGATTCTTGCAGCAATGGGTATTAGATTTGAGTTTCTGATGTTCTTTGCAGCTTTCATGATCTTCGTCCAGTACTACTTTTCCGATAAAATCGTACTCTGGAGTGTGAGGGCTAAGGTTGTGGGTGAGAGTGAGGCCCCAGAGCTTCATCAGATTGTCAGAGAGCTTGCCACCAGAGCAAGGTTACCCATGCCGAGAGTTGCAGTTGTTGAAACCTCTATTCCAAATGCATTTGCAACAGGCAGGAATCCAAAAAACGCTGTTGTTGCTGTTACAACTGGACTGTTAAGAACTCTGAACAGAGAGGAGCTTGAGGCGGTGCTTGGACACGAACTCAGTCATGTGAAGAACAGAGACATGGCAGTAATGACTATAGCAAGCGTAATTTCAACTCTGGCATTTTTTGTTATGCGCTGGGCGATGTTCATGGGCATGTTTGGCAGTAGGAGAGATTCAGGAGGATCTGCCATTCTGCTTTTTGTCGTTTCAGCCCTTGTCTGGTTTATCAGCTTTCTCCTGATAAGGGCTTTGAGCAGATACAGGGAGTATGCTGCCGACATGGGCAGTGCGATGCTCACGAAGAATCCAAAAGCGTTGATTTCCGCTCTTATGAAAATTAGCGGAAAAATGAAGTTTGTGAGGGAAGAGGAGAAAGCGAGAGTGGAAGGGCTTAACGCCTTCTTTATCATCCCTGCGGTGAGTGGAAAGACTATCCTTTCACTCTTCTCCACCCATCCCCCTGTTGAGAGGAGAATTGAGAAACTGGAAAAACTTGCGAAGGAGATGGGGTGGTAGTATGAGATTCAAGACAGTGGAGTTGCCGTATCACGTATATATAGGAGAGGGAGAAATTTCGAAGCTTGGAAAGGTGCTGGAAAGTCTGGAAGTAAGTTACTTCCTTCTGCTAACGGATAGCGTTGTTAAGAATCTGGTTGTGGTAAATCTCAGAAATGAGTTGGCAGAGTGGGACTATGACATGGTAATAGTTGAAACCGCGAAAATGGAGGAAGCGAGAAAGATAATGCTGCAGTCGGGGTTCAGCGATTATGATGCCGTAATTGGCATTGGGGGTGGCAAGGTTCTTGACGTTTCAAAAGTTGTTTCAACGGAGATGAATGCAACTCTGATAAGTATTCCAACGACAGCGTCACATGATGGTATAGCCTCACCAGTGGCAAGCTTCAAGGAGAATGGAAAGCCGATTTCAATCTCGACAAATCCCCCATCGGCGGTTATAGCCGATCTCAGCATAATAAGGAACTGCCCCATAAGGCTGCTTAGGTCTGGATACGGAGATCTGATCTCCAACATCTCTTCTGTCAGGGACTGGCAGCTTGCAAGGGATCTTGTGGGTGAGAACTACAATGAGGTTGCTGCATCAATTGCTGTTATGCCAGCACAGCTTATGGTCAGCAAGGCTGATGAGCTTGACTTAACACTCCCGCCTCATCTTCTGATGCTCATGCGTGGGTTGATAATGAGCGGGGTTGCAATAGCTCTTGTTGGCTCAAGCAGACCTGCAAGCGGTGCTGAGCATAAGTTCAGCCATGCGATAGACTACCTTGGTTATGGAAACGGCACTCATGGTGAGCAGGTAGCGATCGGGACGATCATAATGGAATTTCTGCACGAGAGGCATTACGGGAAGGGGAACTGGGAACTCATCAAAAACTCTCTCGAAAAGGTAAATGCTCCAACGACGGCAAAGGAGATCGGTCTGACCAAAGAGCAGGTTCTCGAAGCACTGATGCTTGCTAAAAAGCTGAGAAAGAAGAGATTCACGATTTTAGAGGCTATTAACCCGACAAAGGAAGAATTTGAGCTTATTCTGTCCAAAACGGGAATAGCTTAGCCAATGTCACATCTTCAGGTCTCCAGAGCAGAGCATGTAAAGTATATCTCCTTTTTCGAGAACGGTTTCAGCTTCAGGAAGTAAAACTTCTCCTTTTCTCACAATAGCCACAACAATGCAACCAGTCCTTCTTCTGATATCAAGCTCTCTTAATGATTTGCCTGCCATCTCCTCGTTTACTATAAACTTTTCGAGGTTCAGAGATTTTGCTCCGCTCATTACCGTCTCGATGAACTCCGCTGTCGCTTTGTCAGAAATTATGCTCTGTATCTTCCTTGCAGCGTCTCTGTAGGGAGAGAGCAGAACGTCCACTCCTACTCTGAGCATTTTCTTTTCGGCATCCGGGCTTCTGAGAACTGCGATAGTCTTTATAGATGGATTTAGTTCTTTTGCAGTCAGAGTAGTAAAAGCGTTGCTTGCGTCACTCATGCAGCAAATTATGGCCTTCGCTCTTGAAATTCCGGCCTTTTCGAGTGTGGTTTCATCAGTTGAATCTCCGTGAATCGCTACATAACCGTCCTCTCTCGCAGTATTGACCTTGTTTATATCGCTGTCAACAACAACTAACTTATCTGCGGGCAGTTCTTTGATAATCTCCCTACCCATCACGCCATATCCACAGAGGATATAGTGATCTCTCATTTTTTCAACCATCTTCTCCCACCTTTTCTGAATCCTACCTTCAACAATGGCAGACATAAAAATGTTAACGGAGTAGAGGAATATTCCAACACCCACAAACATCAGGGTCATCGAAAGTGCCCTGCCAGCCGCGCTCATCGGCCTGATTTCACCGTAGCCAGTAGTGGTTATCGTTATAACCGTCATATAAAGGCAATCGAACCACGGCCAACCTTCAATGATATGGTAGGCGAGTGTTCCGCCAACAATCACTGCCAGCAAGAGGGCGGCAACTCTTAGAATTGTGACTCTCAAAGAGTTCATAAAAATAAAAATTTACTTGATTTTTCCCTTGAAAAGAACTCCAAGACCCTCAAGAACACTTTTAGCCTTCTCCACATCACTGACACGGAATATTATCAGGGCTTTATGCTGCTCGCTTGTGAAGGCGTAGACATACTCTATGTTTACCTCAGCATCTCCCAAAGCCTTTGCGATCTTGTAGAGGCTTCCGGGCTCATCCTCAACCTCAACTGCGATAACATCAGACAACCCTACAGTAAAGCCAGCATCCTTTAAAGCCTTGTAGGCATCCTCTGTTTTATCGACAACCATCCTTATTATCCCGAAGTCTCCAGCTTCGGCAATTGTAAAAGCTCTGATGTTGATTCCCTTCTCATACAGCTTTTCAGTTACAGCAGCAAGCCTTCCGGGCTTGTTCTCAACAAATACGGAAATCTGCTTGATCATATTCTCACCTTATATCTTTCTTTTGTCTATAACTCTTTTAGCCTTTCCCTCGAACCTCTGAAGCGTTCCCGGATTGACAACCTCTACTTTCGCCCACACGTTGAGCACACTCTTGAGCTTCTCTGCAATTTTCTTTTCCAGATTGAGTATGTCTGATGTAGTATCTATCGAAACCCTATCACTGAGCTCTACCTGAATCGTCATCTCATCCAGTCCATCCTCTCTTCTGTCGAGGATTATCATGTAATGCTCGCCAACCTCCGGAATCTGAAGTAGCACATGCTCGATCTGACTCGGAAATACGTTGACACCTCTAACAATGAGCATATCATCCGCTCTGCCGAGAATGCGCATTATTCTCGGATGTGTTCTTCCACATCCACATTTGTCAGATTCCATATATGTAATATCCCCTGTCCTCCATCTTATCAGCGGTAAAGCTTCTTTTGTGAGAGTTGTGACCACGAGCTCTCCCTTCTCCCCCTCTCCAACCTGCTCTCCAGTTTCTGGGTCAACGATCTCGATGAGGAACATATCCGCCCATATGTGGATGCCATTTCTCTCTGTGCATTCGGTAAACAGCGGACCACTGAGTTCTGAAGTGCCGTAAACGTCGTATGCCGTTATACCAGTTTTTTCTTCTATTCTTCTTCTTGTCTCTTCGCTCCATGGCTCTGCACCGAATATCCCTGCTCTGAGTTTCGTGTCGTTTGCGATATCAACACCCATCTCTAACGCGTATTCTGAGAGGTAGAGCATGTATGAGGGCGTGCACGCAATGACTGTCGTACCTAAATCTCTCATCAGTTCAACCTGCCTTGCCGTGTTTCCAGCTGAGATTGGAATAACCGTGGATCCGAGCCTTTCAGCAGCGTAGTGGAATCCGAGACCCCCTGTGAATAGTCCGTAGCCGTAGGCTATCTGCATGATATCATCACTGCTCACTCCACAGCTTACGAGTGCTCTGCAAAGACTCTCAACCCAGTTCCTGATGTCATTGGCAGTATAGCCCACAACAGTTGGCTTTCCAGTTGTACCGCTCGATGCGTGGAATCTGACCACCTGAGAAAGAGGAACGGTAAACATTCCGAAGGGATAGGTGTCTCTCAAATCCTGCTTTTTTGTGAAGGGAAGCTTTGGCAAATCGTTAAGGCTTTTGATATCCGACGGATGTAGGCCAGCCTCCTTGAACTTCTTTCTGTAGAAGGGCGAATAGTCGTAAACTGTGTTTACCAGCGCTTTGAGTCTTCTCTCCTGAATTTCTTCAAGCTCCTTCGCTGACAGTCTTTCAATTGCTGGATTCCAGTACATTCATCACCACCGGTTTAAAGATGAGGGATGGAGAATAAAAATTTTAACCTATTTTTTGAACTCAAGATACCTTACATTTTCTGGGTCAAGTTTCTGAATTATCTTCATCTCCTCATCACTTGGAGGTTGTGTTGTTGCGTAACCGTCAATTATCGGTTCAAATGACATCTCGGAAAGCACATCATCAATGCTGAATCCAGGATGTACGCTTATAAGTCTCAAACCCCTTTCCTCGGCCTCGAAAACAGCCATGTTCGAGACGACTACGACTTTCTTGTCTTTGCCCTTCTCATAACCAATCCCCGTCTTGAAGTCAAGTTTTTCGACAAAAGTCCTTTTTGAGTGGTTCGTTGTCCACAGTATCAATTTCTTAACGATCGGTGAGAGATACGCTGCCGCAGCCCCTCCCGGCAATTTCACCTTTGGTTTATCGTAACTGCCAATACACGTCAGGTTTATGTTGGCATGTTTGTCTATCTGCGCCCCTCCGAGGAACATTCCGTCCACCTTTCCCTTTGCAGCAAGATCGAACGCTTCTGCAAGCTCGCCAATGCCGATACATCCAGCAGCATGCCTTGGATCTGCTGAAGAAGGGTAGAGCTTGAACTTTTCAGGGTCTGGATCTATGCCCTCCGCAACAGCAAGGTACACCATATTGGGGGCATGAGTCAGTTTGGCGAGAAACATTGCGAGAGCTGGCATTGGTGATGCGAGACCGTGAAGGAACACTTCTCCATCTTTTATCTGCGATGCCATTACCTTTATCATAACGTCTGCCGGGTGCACTTCTACCACCTCTTTATGAATTCGTCAATATACTCTTTTACCTTTCCCTCTCTGCACATTTTGAGGTATCTCAACACCTCTTCGTAGTCTGGTGGGTAGTAGTTGGGACATGCTGTTGGATACGCACCTTTCGGGACATG